>NZ_JBYSWT010000035.1:0-83158 GCF_058781435.1 Pseudomonas sp. FW507-12TSA | reverse complement strand
CCGCCCCCCCCTGCAGATTCCCGCGGCTTCAACCTCTCGGCCTGGTCGATCGGCCAGATGCCACTGATGTTCTTCCTCATGCTGGTGACCCTGGTCGGTGGTGCGCTGAGCTATGCCAAGCTGAGTCGCAACGAAGACCCGGCCTTCACCATCAAGACCATGGTCGTGAGCGCCCACTGGCCCGGAGCGACCATCGACGACACGACGAAACTCCTGACCGACCGCCTGGAGAAGAAGCTCGAAGAGATCCCCTATCTCGACCGGCTCGACAGTTACACGCGCCCTGGCGAAACCGTGATCATGGTCAACCTGCGCGACGATGCGCCGGCGCGAGTGGTTCCCGATGCCTGGTATCAGGTTCGCAAGAAGATGGCCGACATCACCGCCACGCTGCCAAGCGGCGTGCAGGGCCCCTCCTTCGACGACGAATTCGGCGACACCTACGGGCAGATCTTCGGCTTCACCGCCGAGGGGTTCTCCGACCGTGAACTGCGTGACTACCTCGAAGGCGTGCGTGCGGAGCTGCTGCGGATTCCCGGAATCGGCAAGGTGCAGTTGCTGGGAGTACAGGAGGAGCAGATTGTCATCGAATTCTCCCCTGGCCGGCTGGCCGCCTTCGGGCTTGATGAAGAGGCCGTACTGCGCGCCTTGAAGGCGCAGAACGCGGTGATACCTTCTGGCACGGTGCGGCTGGCCGAGGACAAGATCGCCCTGCGCGTCAGCGGCGGTTTCGCCTCCGAGGAAAGCCTGCGCAACGTCACCTTGCGCGCCAATGATCGTTTCGTGCCGCTCACCGAGCTCGCGGCTATCCGGCGCATTGCCGCCGACCCGCCCGCGCCGCTGTTCCGGGTCAATGGTGAGAAAGCCCTAGGCCTTGCCATCTCGATGGCCTCGGGTGGCAACCTGCTGAATTTTGGCGAAGCGGTTCGCAACCGCATGGATGAGGTCAAGACCTCCCTGCCCCACGGTATCGAGATGATCCAGGTCGCCGACCAATCGACCGTGGTGAAGCAGGCCGTCAGTGGTTTTCTGACGGTCCTCGCCGAAGCGGTGGCCATCGTGCTCGCGGTGTCCTTTCTCTCGCTCGGCGTGCGCGCCGGGTTGGTGGTCAGCCTCTCGATCCCTCTGGTTCTGGCCATGACCTTTATCGGCATGGAGTTGACAGGCATCGGCCTGCAACGCATCTCGCTGGGGGCCTTGATCATCGCCCTCGGCCTGCTGGTGGATGACGCGATGATCACCGTCGAGGCCATGGTCGGCAAACTCGAAGAAGGCTGGAACCTCAAGCGGGCAGCGAGCTTCGCCTACGATTCAACTGCCTTCCCGATGCTGACCGGCACCCTGGTGATGATCGCCGGGTTCATCCCGGTGGGGTTCGCCGCCTCGAGCGCGGGTGAATACTGCTACTCGATGTTTATGGTGGTGCTGATCTCGCTGTCGGCTTCCTGGGTGGTTGCGGTGCTGTTCTCGCCCTTGCTCGGGACCCTGATCCTGCCCAAGTCGATGCCCCATCACGGGCATGGCGGCGGGCGCGTGATGAACGCCTACGAACGGGCGCTGGCCTGGGCCCTCAAGCATCGGGCGCTGACCCTGGGCTTTGCCGGCGCGGCCTTCGTGGCGTCGCTCGGCGGGGCAAGCTACCTCGAACAGCAGTTCTTCCCGCCCTCCGACCGCCCCGAACTGCTGGTCAGCCTGACGCTGCCGCAGAATGCCTCGCTGGATGCAACCATACGCCAGGCCTCAAAACTCGAGGAGTTGCTGAAGAACGACCCGGATGTCGAGCGCTTCTCCACCTACATCGGCTCCGGCGCCATTCGTTTCTATCTGCCCATGGAGGTGCTGCTGCAGAACGAGAACGTCACCCAGACGGTGGTGGTGGCCAAAAGCGTCAAGCAGCGTGATGCGTTGCAGGCCAGGCTGGCTGAGGCGTTCAAGACGCAGTTCTCCGGGCTCATCGCCCGTGCGACGCCGCTGGAACTCGGCCCTCCGGTAGGCTGGCCGCTCAAGTACCGCGTCACTGGCCCCGATCAGAACCAGGTGCGTGATATCGCCACGCGCCTGGCCAACCTGATCTCTGCCAACCACGACACCCGGGAGGTGCATCTGCTGTCCGGCGAGCCACAACGCAGCGTGCGGGTCGAAGTCGACCAGACCCAAGCGCGGGCATTGGGGCTTTCCTCGGAAGACATCGCCAGTGCCATGGCAACCATCTTCTCCGGCTCGGCGGTCACCACGGTGCGCGACCAGGAGCGGCTTATCGATGTGGTGATCCGCGCGCAAATCGGCGAACGCACCAACCTGGCAACCCTCGCTAATCTCCAGTTGCGCACGGCCGCTGGCCATAGCGTTCCCTTGACGCAGATCGCCAAGCTCAGTTTCGGCGTGGAAGACCCCATCGTCTGGCGCCGCCAGCGCCTGCCCCTGATCACCGTACAGGGCGACGTTCGCGAAGGGCTCGAGGCGGCCACCGTGGTTCAAGCACTGGCGCCCGCCGTGTCACGGTTCTCTGCCGAGCTGCCCAAGGGCTACAAGGTTGAAGTCGGCGGCGCAGTCGAGGAAGCGGCCAAGGGCAGCAAATCACTCGCCGCCGTGCTGCCCATCACGGCACTGGTGATGTGCGTGCTGCTGATGGTGCAACTGCGCAGTTTCTCGCGCATGTTCCTGGCGTTGGCGATGGCTCCGTTCGGGCTCATCGGTGTGGTCCTGGCCATGTTGCCGACGGCAACGCCCATGGGCTTTGTCGCGCAGCTGGGGGTCATCGCCCTGGTGGGCATGATCGTGCGCAACGCGATCATCCTGATCGAGGAGGTCGACATCAACACGCGGCTCGGCCAATCCCCCTCCGAGGCCATAGTGCACGCCTCGATGCACCGCGCCCGGCCGATTCTGTTGACCGCCTGCGCCGCTATCCTCGGCATGATCCCGATCGCCCCGCAGATATTCTGGGGCCCTATGGCTTATGCGGTGATTGGTGGGTTGGCCGTGGCGACAATAGTGACCTTGACGGTTTTACCTTGTGGCATTTCCCTTCTGCTGCAATGGGAAAACCGGCCAAGGCAAGCACCAGGGGCCTCCTCGGATACTGTTCATGAAGAACCCGCCAGCGGCGCATGAACCTTCCACTGTAGATCCACACTGCTGCATGGATGATGCTGCTGGGTCGATAATGAACACCCCATTGCCTCGGTGAGGCAATGGGATGAATGCCCCAGGTAGATCGAACAGGATCAACGGTAAAACAATCGCGATGCCCCCGTCAGTTACCGAGCGGCTCTTGCAAGGGGGCACTCGTTGCGAACACCTGGGTGGCGGCCGCGATATCCTGATCGCCGTAGCCCATCAATAGCGCACGTTGCGCGACCTGGCACACCGCGTCGAATACCGGTGTCCAGGCACCTTGTGCATGCTGGGATTGGGCAATGTAGGCAAAGGCGCCCGCATGCACATCGAGCCTCGCCTGATCGCTGGTGAAATCCTGTGTTTCGAGCCGACGAACCGCTTCTTCGAGGGCATCGGCGATAAAAAAGCGCGACGTATCGAGCAGGCGTCGGGGCGTCGCCGTGTTGCACAGGCCAAATCGCTCGCTCGCAGCCACGGCCTCGAAAAACGCAACCATGGCGGCGAATGCATGCGCGTGAAGCACGGTTCCAAAGGCGAAGGCCTCTTCCCAGGGAAGGAAGCTTGCATGGCCGGCAAGTACTTCAAGCAGTGCCCGATGCTGTTCGAAGGCTTCACGTTCGCCAGTATGGATGCAGTGGCTTTCACGATGACCGACATTGCGTGGGTAGGCCACTATCGTCCCTTTGAGATAGTGACCGCCCGCCCGATTGATGAGTGCCTGAAGCTCCAGGCTCTCTTCTTCGGCGCTGGTGGTGTAGTCGACGATTGTGCGATTGGCGAGTGCACGCGTCACCCCCGCCATCCCCAGCACTTCAAGTGTCGCCTGGTTGTCCAGAAGCACGAAGACCGCAACCGGGCTGGCGTCGAGCGCGGCCTCGACAGAGTCGCAGAGGTGAGCGCCAGCGGCCACCAGCGCTGTGGCCTTGCCGGGTGATCGATTCCAAATCGCTACGCGTTTGCCCTGTTTGAGAAAGGCTTGCGCCATAATCGTTCCCATGGCGCCAAGTCCCAACACGGACACCTCAAAGTCGAAGCTCGCTTCATTTTGCTCGTGCACAGTCAAACCCTCATGGTTGTTGTTTTACCTGCTCTGTGGAGTTGCCTGGACAGCCAGTGGGGTGGCTGTGCAGGCCTTGGTTCAAAGTAGGTTCTGTGACCGCGCCCAGTCCGTTGCGTCACTCAGCGTTCGCTCGAATGCGCTGAAGATGGCGTCAATATCCTCCTGCGTGCTAATCAGCGGCGGGCAGAAGGCAACCGTGTCGTATATGGAGCGAATGATCAGCCCATGCTTGTGGGCTTGCTTGAAGATGTAGCTGCCCAGGATTCCCGGTTGGCTGAACGGTTGTTTCTGCGCTTTGTTCGCCACCAGCTCGATCCCGCCCACCAGCCCTACTCCGCGCACGTCGCCCACCAGGGGATGATCCTCGAAAGCCCGCAGCCGGCTCTGGAACACCGGAGCCAAACGCTGGACATGGCCCACCAGGTCACGCTCTACGATGATGCTGATGTTTTCCAGGGCCACGGCCGTGGCGACGGGATGACCGCTGGTGGTCAAGCCATGCACGAACGCCCCCAGGCGATCACTCTGGCTCACCAGAACCTCATTGATGGCATCGGACACCAGCAAGGCCGCCAGCGGCTGATAGGACGAGGTGAGCTGCTTGGAAAGCACCATGATATCGGGCTGGATATCGTAGAGCTGAGCACCGAACATTGTGCCCAGCCGGCCAAAGCCGGTGACGATCTCGTCGATCACCAGCAGGATGTCATAGCGTTTGCACACCACCTGGATCGCCGCCCAGTAGCCCTTGGGAGGTGGCAGCACTCCGCCCGCGGCGATGAGCGGCTCGCCGATAAAGGCGGCGATGGTCTCCGACCCCTCAGCCAGGATGTGCCGCTCCAGCTCGTGCGCCAGGCGCATCGAGAACGCCTCTTCGCTTTCCCCGGGCTTGGCCAGACGGTAATAGTTCGGGCAGGTCAGGTGGTGTACGGGAATCGCCGGAAGATCGAAGTCGCGATGAATCGACGGGATACCGGTCAGGCTCGCCGAAGCCACGGTGGTTCCGTGATAGGCCTGCTGGCGAGAGATGAATTTTTTCTTCGCGGGCCTGCCCAGTGCGTTGTTCAGGTACCAGACCACCTTCACCACCGAGTCGATGGCTTCGGAACCGGAATTAGTGAAGAACACATGGTTCAAGTCACCGGGGGCGAGTTCAGCCAGCTTGGCGGCCAGAGCCGCGGCGGGAGCATGGGTCTTGTGACTGAAGTTGTGGTAGTACGGCAGCTGTTTGAACTGTTCCACGGCCGCATCGACCAGGCGTTGTTCGCTGAACCCCAATGCCGTGCTCCAGAGGCCCGACATGGCTTCGATATAGGCATTGCCCTGGTCATCGATCACCCGTATGCCATCACCCTTGGCGATGACGACAGGCCCGACCTCGCGGTGCAGGGCCAAGTTGGTATAGGGATGGATAAGGAACGACAGATCGTTCTGCTTGGTTGAAGCGACACTTTTCATCAGCTGGTTTTCCTCCTGTGACGGGTTGCCGATCACTGGCCCCTTTGCAGCACGGGCATGACCACGTGCTGCCCTGGCGTCCTGATCCATTTACTTGCCCAGCGCTGCCGCCACTGACTCGGCGAAGATCCTCAAGCCTTGTGCAAGCTGATCGGTGGGTGTGTTGATGGGAGGCATCAGCTTGATGATTTCGCCGTTCGGGCCGCAGCGATCCGCCAATAGGCCTGCCCGAAGCGCACGCTGCTGGGCATCCTTGCTGAGCGCAACGTTGCCACGGCCGAAGTCGATGCCGGCCACCATGCCGCGGCAGCGTGCACCGACCACGCCCGGAATCTCGGCGATGTCGGCGACCGCTCGCGCCATGAGCGCACTGTTCTCGGCGAGCAGTTTGAGGAATTGCTCGTCGTGCCAGTAGCCGAGCGCGATCTGGGCGGTGAGAAACGCCAGCTGGTTGCCGCGGAAGGTGCCGATGTGATCCCCCGGCTGCCACACATCCAGCGCGGAGCGAATCAGCACAATTGCCATCGGCAGCCCAAAGCCGCCGATGGATTTGGCACAGGTCACCAGGTCCGGCTGGATGCCGGAACGCTCGAAACCGAAGAAGTCCCCGGTGCGCCCGCAGCCAGCCTGCACCTCATCACAGATCAGAATCACACCGTGCTCAGTGGTCCACTGGCGCAGTCGTTGCAGCCAACTGTCCGAGGCCGCATACACACCCGCCTGGATCTGTACCGACTCCACGATCACTGCCGCAGGCAGCTCCGAGCCACTGCCCTGGTCGTTGGCCAGGCGCTCAAGAAAACCGATGCTGTCGAACTCGCCGTATGGGCTGTCTTCGTAGGGAACGAAAATCACCTCGGAGGACAAACCGGCGCCGCGCCGAGTGCGGTTGCCGGTGACCGCCAGGGCTCCGGCGGTCATGCCATGGTAAGCCCCATAGAAGGAGACGATCTTGGTCCGCCCGGTGGCCTTGCGTGCCAGCTTCAGCGCGGCCTCCACCGCGTCGGCGCCGGTGGGGCCGGTGAACTGGACCTTGTAGTCCCAGCCCCGCGGATCGAACAGGTCGCGCTTGATCGACTCCAGGAAGCGACGCTTCATGCTGGTGTGCAGGTCCAGGGCATGGGTCACCCCATTGGCCGACAGATAGTCGATCAGGGCATCGCGCATGCGCGGGTCGTTGTGGCCATAGTTGAGCGCCCCGGCGCCGGCGAAGAAGTCCAGATAATCACGGCCATCCTCGGCGTGGATCTTGCTGCCCTGGGCGGTATCGAACACCAGGGGCAGGTCACGGCAATACATCCGGACGTTGGATTCGAGTTTCTCAAAGGTCTCGATGTTGTTCATGCATAGCCTCTTGCAGTTATCCGGGCCCGGCCGGCAGGCGGCTTGCCCGAGGGATTCACGATGCCTTGTATCAGTGCTTGAACATCACATGCCGCACCACGGTGTAGTCTTCCAGGCCGTACATGGACAGATCCTTGCCGTACCCGGACAGCTTCACGCCGCCATGGGGCATCTCGCTGACCAGCATGAAGTGGGTGTTGACCCAGGTGCAGCCGTATTGCAGGCGAGCGGCCAGGCGGTGGGCCCGGCCTATGTCCGCGGTCCATACCGAAGACGCCAGGCCGTAGTCCGATTCATTGGCCCAGGCCAGCGCCTGGGCTTCGTCCTCGAATTCCGAAACCGTCACCACCGGGCCGAAGATTTCACGGCGCACCACCTCATCCTCCTGGGTCGCGCCAGCCAACACCGTGGGCTCGAAGAAGAACCCGCCCCCCGCGGCGCGCCGGCCACCGGTCACCACTTCGATGTGCGGAAGTTCCAGGGCGCGTTTGACAAAACCCTCGACACGCTCCAGGTGCTCTTGAGTGATCAGCGGGCCCATCTCGGTGGTCGGGTCGTCCTGCAGCCCGGACTTGATGCTGGACACCGCCTCTCCGAGCTTGCGCACGAACTGTGGATACACGGCCTTCTGTACATAGATGCGACAAGCCGCGGTGCAGTCTTGCCCGGCGTTGTAGAAGCCAAAGGCGCGGATGCCCTCCACGGCGGCGTCGATGTCGGCGTCATCGAAGATCAGCACCGGGGCCTTGCCACCCAGCTCCATGTGCATGCGCTTGACGCTGTCGGCCGTGCTTTCGATGATCCGGCTGCCGGTGCTGACCGAGCCGGTCAGGGACACCATGCGCACCTGCGGGTGGCCGGTCAGTGGCTCGCCCACCGAAGCACCGCGCCCGTGAAGGATATTGACGACGCCAGCGGGGAAGATTTCGGCCAGCAGTTCTCCCAGTTTCAAGCTGGTCAGTGGGGTCTGCTCCGATGGCTTGAGCACCACGGTGTTCCCGGCTGCCAGCGCCGGGCCGAGCTTCCAGGCCGCCATCATCAACGGGTAGTTCCACGGCGCGATGGAGGCCACCACGCCCACCGGATCGCGGCGGATCATCGAGGTGTGGCCCGGCAGGTACTCGCCCGCCGCCGAACCCTGCAGGCAGCGAACCGCACCGGCGAAGAAGCGGAACACATCAGAAACGGCCGGAAGCTCGTCTTGCAGCACCGCATTGAACGGCTTGCCGCAGTTGTCCGATTCCAGGCGCGCGAATTCCTGCGCCTGGGCATCGATGCGGTCGGCCAACTTGAGCAGCAATGCCGCACGCTCTTTGGGCGGTGTTTGCGACCAGCCGGCAAAAGCGGCGCTGGCGCTCTGCACCGCCGCATCGACCTGGGCGCGACTGGCCTCGCGGGTCTGCACCAGCACCTGGCCCAGGGATGGGTTGTACACGGCCAGGCTTTCGCCCTCTCCTGCCACCAGAGCGCCATTGATCAGAAGTTTGGTTTGCATATCAATTCTCACTGTTGAACGGCAAGGCCAGTGCCTGGCCTTGGGTCTATTGATGGTGCGTTCGATGGCAGCGCAGCCGACGATTCCGCAACTGCGCCAGCCGCCAGTTCTCTAGGCCAGGGCATCCGGTACGGGGCTGCGGAAAAAGCTCGTGCGGCACGCCAGGTAAACCACGCCCACGCCAAGCCAGATGCTCCCCATGATCAGTGCGTCCTTATCCAGACTGACCAGCATCCAGCCTGCGGTGATCGCCCCGATGACCGGCAAGATCACACCGCGCAGGAGTCCGGCGCCGTCTTTGACTGCTGCATTGAAGGTCAGCCGCAGGGCGCACAGGTTGACCGCGGTGAAAGCGACGAAGGCCCCGAAGTTCACCAAGGAAGTGGCGGTGGCAATCGTCAGGGCAAAACCTACAGTGCCGAAAGCGCCGGACAGCAGGATGTTGAACGTCGGCGTCCGGTAGCGCGGGTGCAACACGCCGAAGAACTTGCGCGGTAGCTGGTTGTCCCGGCCGAGGGCGTACAGCAGTCGCCCCACACTGGCCTGGAACGACAACCCCGCGGCGAAGTGGGCGATGATGATGCCCGCCAATACCACCGCGAAGAACAGATCCCCGCCGATCATCCGGGCGATCTCGAACGCCGCGCCGTCCACGTTGGCAAACTCCATGGCGGGATGGGCCAGGTACATGAAGTACGAGGAACCGACGTACAGCACGCCGCCGCTCAAGGCGACCAGCAGAATCGCCCGCGGAATCGTCCGGCTCGGGTCCCTGCTCTCCTCGCTCAAGGTGGACAGCGCGTCGAAGCCCAGAAACGAGTAGGCGGCAATCGCGGCACCGGCCATGGTAGTGGCAAACGGCACGTCCTGATTGAAGAACGGCTTGGCCGACAGCAGCCCGCCAGGGCCATTGGCGGCGACGATGTAGTGCCAGCAAAGGCCGATGAATACCGCAATGATCGCCAGCTGGATCACCATCAACAGAATGTTGAAGCGGTTGGCCACCTGGATGCCCAACACATTCAGCACCGTGCTGGAGACAATGAACCCGGTAATCCATACCCACTGCGGCACATCAGCAAAGGCCATGCTGAGATAACTGGCCCCCAGCAACCAGATCAGCATCGGAATGAAGAAGTAGTCGAGCAAGGCGACCCAGCCCACCATAAAGCCAAGATTGGGATTCAACATCTTGCGGGTATAGATGTAGGCCGAGCCGGCAGCCGGGAACACCTTGACCAGGCGCCCGTAGCTCAACGCAGTGACAATCACGCCAATCGAGGCAATGGCATAAGACAGGGCCGTGGTGTTGCCGCTGGCTTGGGAAATCACGCCATAGGTTCCAAAGACGATCAATGGAGCCAGGAACGCCAGACCGAAGAGCAAAACGGAAAACGGGCCCAGGGTGCGCTTCAACGAGGCGCCGGAGTGTGCTTCGTTCATGATCGACACTCCTCAACCGGCAAATTGGTAAGCGGCGATGATGATTGCGTGATAGGTCTCCACGCTCATCTCCTTGGCGTTGCTGGCATCCGAAAAATTCTTCTTCGACTTGTCGGCGATCGTCAGGAAGTCTTCTTCACGCACCCCTTTCACCTCGGCAAAGCGAGGAATGCCCAGGGCCTTGCTCATCTGGAACAGGTAGTCGACAGCCGCCTGGGCGGCATTGGTGGGCGAGAGACTGGGGTCGATGCCCAGCGCGTAGGCGACCTGGGCATGGCGCAGAATGTCCGCATCCAGATTGTGGCCGAAGACAAAGGGCAGGAAGATCGCATTGCCCACGCCGTGCGGCGTGTCGTACATGCCGCCAATAGCCTCGGAGATGCAGTGCACGCTGCCCACGTCGGCATTGCCGAATGCCATGCCGGCGATCAGGCTCGCCACCAGCATCTGCTCACGGGCCTCCAGGTTAGAGGGTTCCTGGACTGCCGGCTTGAGGTACTGGCTGATCAAGCGAATGGCATGCAGGGCCAGGCCGTCGCTGATCGGATTGGACACGCGACAGGTGTAGGCTTCGATGGCATGGGTCAAGGCGTCCATACCGGTCGCGGCGGCTATCGACGCAGGAAGCGTGGCGGTGATGTGCGAGTCGAGCAGGGCCAGCACCGGGCCGATCCGGTAGTCCAGCAGGTTCATCTTGAAGTGGCGCGCAGTATCGGTGATCACCGAGAAGCACGTCACCTCGCTACCGGTGCCCGCGGTGGTAGGGATCGCCACGATGGGCAGTACCCCGTGCTTGAGCTTGAAAGAGCCCTCGTAGTCTTCGATCCGACCTTCGTGGGTCAGCAGCACGCTCAGGGCCTTGGCGGCGTCCATCGCACTGCCCCCGCCAACGGCCAGGAGGCCATCGATACCTTTGCCCCGGTAGGCCTCTGCGGTGTGATTGATGTCGTCGCTGCGAGGGTTGGCCTTGATGTCGGCGATCTCATCGAAGTCGATGCCCGACCTGTTCAGGCTGGCATAGACGCTGGTCAACAGCCCTGCGGCCTTGACCCCGGCATCCGTCACGATCAGCACGCGCTGCAGACCGAGTTCATCCAGATGCTCGCCGGTGCGCTCACGCAGGCCGGGTTCCACGACCACTTTGGTGGGGAGTAGGAATTGGAATTTCATACAGACCTCTTGCCGGTTAGGTTCAGTTTTTGTCGTTTTTAACGGTTCTCGGCAGCAACAACGGGTGGGCTATACGGCTAGCCCGAATCCCTGCGCGGGTAGCGCTGGGTCACTTCCTGTGTTTTTTGTCCGCTAGACCAGGCCGGGCATGAGCTGCGCGGATTGCCAGAAGCCATCCGCTTGCGCCTGTGCAACAGCTGGAACATCAGTCAACTCGGACAACGTGCTTGTTGTTATTCAATGTGCAGGGGTTGCAGGTCGATCAGGGTTTGGTGTTGGCGGCGCTGGCCTCCTGTTGGGCCTGCTCGCGGAGGACGAATTTCTGGATCTTGCCGGTGGCCGTCTTGGGCAGCGCCATCAGCGACACATGCCGGGGGGCCTTGAAGTGCGCCAGATGCTCGCGGCACCAGCGGATCAGGTCGTCGCCACTGGTGCTGGCCAGGGCGTCTACGCGCAGGGTGACGAACGCCTGCGGGGTTTCGCCCCAGCGCGCATCGGGGCGCGCCACCACGGCGGCCTCGACCACCGCGGGGTGCAGGTAGAGCACTTCTTCGATTTCCAGCGAGCTGATGTTCTCGCCGCCGGAAATGATGATGTCCTTGGCCCGGTCCTTGATTTCCACGTAGCCGTCCGGGTGCAGCACGGCCAGGTCGCCGGTGTGCAGCCAGCCGTCGGCCAGTGCGCTGCGCGTGGCCTCCGGGTTATGCAGGTAGCCCTTCATCACGGTGTTGCCACGCACCACCAGCTCGCCCAGGGTGGCGCCATCGGCCGGGACCGCACGGCCCGTGTCCAGGTCCAGCACGCTGGCCTCCTCGAGCATCGGGTGGGCCACGCCCTGGCGACTCATGAAGCGGGCGCGGGCTTCCAGGGGCAGCTCGTCGATGCCCGGTTGCCACAGGCACAGGGTGCTGGGGCCGTAGCTTTCAGTCATGCCATAGGCATGGGTGATGCTGAAGCCGCGGGCCTCCATGGCGGCGATCACCGCGCTGGGCGGCGCGGCACCACCGGTGATCACCGACACGCTCGCCGCCTTGGTCGCCGTGCCGCCATGCTCGGCGTGGATCAGCATCGACATCACCACCGGTGCCGCGCTCAGGTGGGTCACCGCATGCTCGGCGATGGCCTCGTGGATCGCTTCCGCTTGCACCTTGCGCAGGCACACATGGGTGCCACCGGACAGGGTCACCGCCCAGGTGTGGCTCCAGCCATTGCAGTGGAACATCGGCAAGGTCCACAGGTAGACGCTGCGTGGGCCGAGCTGGAAGATCAGCGCCCCGGCACAGGCATTGAGGTAGGCCCCGCGGTGGTGCAGGACCACGCCCTTGGGATCGCCTGTGGTGCCGGAGGTGTAGTTGATGGCGATCGATTGCCACTCGTTCTGCGGCGCACTCAGCGGCCGACCGGGGTCGCCCTGGGCCAGGAACGCTTCATAGTCCAGGTCGTGGGCCAGGTCGGCCGATTCGGCCTGATCATCGTCGATCCCCACCAGCAATGGCGGCGACTCGAGCATGGCCAGTGCCTGGTGGACCACCGCGCCGAACTCGCGATCGCAGATCAGCACCTTGGCCGCGCAATGGCGCAGGATGAAGGCGATGCTGCGCGCCTCCAGGCGAATATTGATGCACACCAGCACGGCCCCGGCGCCCGGCACGCCATAGTGCGCCTCGAGCATCTCGGGAATGTTCGGCGCCAGGATCGCCACCCGCTCTCCCGGCTGCACCCCCACCTGCTCCAGGGCACTGGCCAGGGCGCGGCTGCGCTGGTGCAACTGGCGGTAGCTGTAGCGCCGCGCACCGTAGACCACCGCATCGCGCTGCGGGTACACCTGCGCGGCACGCTTGAGGAACGACAGCGGCGACAGCGGCACATGGTTGGCTTGGTTGGGGGCAAGTTCGTGCTCGAAGGTCGAGGTCATCATGACTGCCACTCCATCGAGACATTGCCCAGGCATCGCACACACATATACACCTCCTGACCGTTGCGGGTTCTTGTTGTCCTGGCGCCCGGGCGCCTCACAGGCTGCTGCACAGGTGGCCAGCGTCGACCACGATCTCGGCGCCGCTCATGCCGCGGCCGGCATCGCTGGCGAGCAGCAGCAAGGCACCGTCCAGGTCTTGCGGCTGGCTGAAGCGCCGGCCGGGAATGCGCGAGCGCAGCTTGTCCCCGGCCTCGCTGGCGAGGAACGCTTGGTTCAAATCGGTGATCACGTAGCCCGGCGCCAGGGCGTTCACGCGGATGCCGTGACGCGCCAGTTCCAGCGCCATGGCGCGAGTCAAATGGGCCAGGCCGGCCTTGGCCGCAAGGTAAGGCGCAACGGCGCCCGCCACCCGGCTGGCGAGGATCGAGGTGACATTGATCAGGCTGCCGCCCTGCCCCGCGGCGATCATCCGCCGGGCGCTTTCCTGGGCCACGATCCAGGCGCCCTTGAGGTTGGTGTCGAGCACCCGGTCCCAGTCTTGATCGTTGCAGTCCAGCAAGGGCTGGCTATCACTCACCCCGGCGTTGTTCACCAGCACATCCAGCGGGCCGGCAGCGTCCAGCACCCGGCAGACATAATCGCGGCAGGTCACATCGAGGGCAAAGGCACGGGCGCTGCCGCCGGCTACCTCGATCTCCTCCACCAGGGTCTGCAGCGGCTGCAGGCGCCTGGCGGTCACCAGCACTTCGGCGCCGGCGGCGGCCAGGGTCATCGCAAAGTGACGGCCAAGGCCGCTGGAGGCCCCGGTCACCAGGGCTCGGCGCCCATCAAGGGCGAACATTCGGGCAAGCAGCGGCTGCATCAGTGGGCTCCCAGGCGCTGGTCGAGGATTTTCTTCGCCAGGCTCATGCGGTGCACTTCGCTCGGGCCGTCGTAGATACGGAACGGGCGAATGTCGCGGAAGATGCGTTCCACCACGGTCTCACCGGTCACACCACGCCCGCCCAGCACCTGCACGCAACGATCCACCACTCGCCACAGCGCCTCGGCGCTGATCACCTTGGCCATGCTCGAATCCACATTGGCCCGCTGCCCCTGATCGAGCACCCAGGCGCAATGCCACACCGCCAGGCGTACCAGGTGCAGGTCCATCTGGTTGTCGGCCAGCATGAAACCCACGCCCTGGTGCTCGCCCAACGGCTTGCCGAAGGCGTCGCGAGTGCGCGCATAGTCGCAGGCAATATCGTGGGCGCGGCGCGCGGCCCCAAGCCAGCGCATGCAGTGCGTCAGGCGTGCCGGCGCCAGGCGCACCTGGGCATAGCGGAAGCCTTTGCCGATTTCCCCCAGCACATCGCTCGCCGGAACCCGCAGGTTGTCGAAGCGCAACTGCCCGTGGCCACCGGTGAAGCAACTGTCCAGGGAGTCCAGTTGCCGCTCGTGGATGATCCCGTCGCGCTGCATGTCGGACAGGAACATGGTTGCCGTGCCGTCCTCCATGCGCGCCATGATGATGGCGAACCCGGCGCCCTCGGCCCCGGTAATCAGCCATTTGTGGCCATTGATCAGGTAGTCGTCGCCATCGCGGGTGGCGGTGGTACGCAGCATCGAGGGATCGGAGCCTGAGCCCGGGGCCGGTTCGGTCATGGCGAAACAGGAGCGCACATGCCCCTGGACCAGTGGCCGCAGCCAGCGGTCCTTCTGTGCTTCGGTCGCCACCACGTCCATCAGGTGGATGTTGCCCTCATCCGGGGCGTGGATGTTCAGGGCCACCGGGCCCAGTGGGGAATACCCGGCTTCTTCGAAGACAATCGCCTTGGCCACATGACTCAGGCCCAACCCGCCCATTTCGCGGCTGGCGTGGGGGGTCAGCAGGCCGGCGACCCGGGCGTGGGCCAGCAGCTCCTGGCGCAGGGCGTCGCTGGGACCGTGGCCATCCTGACGGCAGTCGTTCTCGAACGGAATAACCTGTTCAGCGATGAAATCGCGGGTTTTGGCCTGCAATGCAAGCAGCTCGTCCGGCAGGGTGAAATTCATGTCTGTCCTTCTTTCTTCAGTCGGTCCGGGGAAAGGGTACGGGCGGCGCTCAGGGCACGGCCTTGGGGTTGCTGATCGCCAGGCGGGCGACGGTCACTTGGCGTAGCGCCTTGACCAGGGCGAGCTGCTGCTGCCTTGCATCGTGGCGGCCCTGGCGAATCTCTTGGGCAAGTTGCCGCCGGGTCTCGGGCAATGACGGCCCGGCCCCCTCGGTCAGGGCCCCCAGCAGTTCTTGTTCTTGGCTGCAGACCCGGGCTTGCAGGCGACTTTCGCGGGCCGCAATGGCCATGGCATTGGCGATCATCAGCGCCGGGTAGCGCAGTTCAGCGGACAGCGCAGGCAGCAGTTGCTCGAGCAAGGTCTGGCGTGCGATCTCCAGAAGTTCATGAGCGTTCGGCTGGGTCATGGCGCTTCTCCGCCGGTCAGGTTGAGGATGTCGAGCTCCAGCTCCGGCAACAGGCGCGCGGTCAGCGCCAGTTCGAGGGACGGTTCTTCGCCGGACAGGTGGCGCTGCCCCTGCTGCAGAGCGATCACTGCCCAGCGCAGGGTCGCCATGACTTGCCAGTAATGCAGTTGGCTGCGCTCGATGCGCAATGGCGAGACCTCGTGGTACCCGTGCAGGAAATCCTCCAGCAGGCCGATACCGCCCGCCTCGAGGTCCGGACGGGTGAAACGCCAGCAGCGGGCGGTGAACCAGCCAAGGTCCTCGCAAGGATCGCCCCAGCCGCTGAATTCCCAGTCGAGCACCGCTTCCAGCCCCTGCTCGCTGGCCAGGTAGTTGCCCGTGCGGTAATCGCGATGCAGCAGGCACAGACCGTTGCTGGATGGCGCGTGCAGTTCACACCAGCGCAGGCCCCACTCCAGTACTGGGTAAGCTTCGGCCAGGGTGTCGAGGTAGCGGCGATAGGCACTGATGGTATTCAGGGCCGGTGCACGGTCCGGCACGGGCAGGAAATCCAGCGCTGCGCACGGCGGGCGGATTTGATGCAGGCGCGCCAGGTTGGCCCCCAGTTGCGCCGCCAGCCGCGCCTGGCCGCGGGCGCCGGCCCCTGCGCTGAGCAGGCGCCCTGCAGCCACCCCCGAAACGAACTCCATGAGGAAGAACACCCGTCCGTGAACACTCGGGTCACGGCACAGCCAGAGCGGCCGCGGTACTTTTCCCCCGGCCTGGTGGACCACCTGCAACACGGCAAATTCCTGTTCGCGATCGAGGCTCGCCGGCAGCGCGGAAAGCGCATCGCTGCGCAGTACCCAGTGTCGGGTACCAGCCCATGGGCCGCCTTCGATCTGCAGTTCGAGCAGCCAGTTTTCCTGGATCGCGCCACCGCTCAGGCGCTTGCGGGCATCGATGACCACTCGCGTGGCGGCGGCATGCTCGCGGATGAAGTCGACCAGGCGCTGATCGTCGGTCGGGCTTGCGGGCGCGTTGCCAGTGGTGGGTCTCATAGGGGAACTGCTCATGGATCGATGGTCCCTGCCTTCAGTTTTGAATTAGCAGGTCAGCAGGAGCAATGCCTGTGCCAACTCTTCGCTGATCGCCCGCAAGCCACGCCAATCCTGGCGTCTGCTGTCTCAGTGAGAAGCGATGCAACAGCGCCGCGTTTCATACTTGAAAGAAATACTGCACTATCGAGGCATTTCATTTATGAACAGGTCTAGTCATGCACTCCCCCGCCTCCCAGGTCGTCGTGCTCATCAGCCACCTGCAACGTCCCCGGCAACGCAGCCGCCTTGCCCTGGTGGTGGCCGGGCTCGCCGCGGACTACCCTCACACCCATATCGAAGTGCTCGACACCTCGGTGTCCGAAGCGTTGCAGACCGCCCGCGAGCTGGAACAGCGCGGTGACGCCGACGTGTTCGTCTGCGCCGGCGCCACCGCTGCCTACCTGCGCAAGCACCTAGCACGACCGGTGCTGTCCATGCAGGTGGGCGGCGCTGACCTGCTGCGTGCGCTGGGGCACGCCCGGGAGCACTCCTCGCAAGTGGCCTTGCTCAGCTACAGCAGCATCAATCACGACCTACAGGCGATGAATGCACTGTTCACCGTGCCGGTTCACCAGGCCGCCTACAACTCCCTGGAAGAAGCCCGCCAGGCAGTCGAACAGGCCGCCCGGCTGGGCTATCTCAGCATAATAGGGTCGTCGACGGTGGTGGAGCTGGCGGAACAGGCAGGGCTGTATGGGGTGCTGTCGCTCAGTGAGGACACAGTACGCAAGGCGCTCGAGGAGGCCCTGGGCATCCTCGATAGCCAGCGCGTAGAGATCGCCAAGCGCCGCCATTTGAACGCCGTGCTGCAACACATTCCCACTGGCGTGGCGGCGGTCGATAACCAGGGCCTGGTGCAATCCCTGAATCCGGCCCTGGCGCACCTGCTGGAGCTGCCAGCCAGTGCAGCCCTTGGCCGGCCACTGCAGCAGCTGTGCCCGGAGCTGGACTTGCAACAGGCATTGCTGGATGGCAGCGGCGAAGAAAACCGGGTGATCCGTCTCGGCTCCCATGCGGTGGTTAGCAATTTGCTGCCGATCCTCGAAAACGGCGAGCGTACTGGCCTGGTCTTGACCTGCCAGGACATCACCGCCGTACAGCGGGCGGACCAGCGCATCCGCTCCACCCGCCGCCCGGGTGCATTCACCGCCCGCTACCGGCTTGAGCAACTCAGCGGCAACAGCCGCTCCAGCCGCGAACTGCTGCAGATGGCCAAGCGTTTCGCCGCCAGCCACTCGACCATCCTGATCACCGGCGAAAGCGGCACCGGCAAGGAGTTGTTGGCCCAGGGCATCCATAACGAGAGCCCTCGCCAGCAGGGGCCTTTCGTCGGCATCAACTGCGCGGCGTTTCCCGAGTCGCTATTGGAAAGCGAACTGTTCGGCTACGAGGAAGGCGCCTTCAGCGGCTCGCGCAAGGGCGGCAAGCCCGGACTGCTCGAAACGGCCCACCGCGGCACGCTGTTTCTCGATGAAATCGGCGATATGCCCGTATCGTTGCAAACCCGCCTACTGCGAGTGCTGCAGGAGCGAGAGGTGCTGCGCCTGGGTGGCACCGAGCCGACTTCCATCGATGTACGGATCATCGCAGCAACTCACCAGGACCTGCACGCCGCCATGAATGATGGAGATTTTCGCAGCGACCTGTATTACCGGCTTAACATCCTACGGCTGCAGACCACCCCGCTGCGCGAGCGACCAGAGGATATTGCCCTGATCTGCCGGGGCATTAGCCAGCGCCTGCTGGTCCAGGGCCAGCCGCCGGGGGCAGCTGAGATACCGACCGCCCTGCTGCCGTACCTGACCCGCTATGCCTGGCCAGGCAACGTCCGGGAACTGGAGAACGTGATCGAGAGGGCGATGCTCTCGGCCCGCGAACTGCTAAGCGAGCAGGGGCTGGATGAGTATTACCTGATCCGCGTGCTGCCCGAACTGTGCGAAGGCTCCCCTCTGCCACAGGTACGGAAAAAGTCGCCACGGGATACGGATCTGCACCGCGTTGGAAAGGCCGCGCAATTACGTCACGTACAAGAGACGCTTGAAAGCTGTCAGGGCAACCTCGACGAAGCGGCACATCGCCTGGGCATCAGCCGGACCACATTGTGGCGCCGACTGCGCTCCGAGCGTTGAATACATAATAAGCATACACAAGGCAGCCCTTTTACTCCGCACTCTTCAACTGTATCGCGCTGAAACAGCAGTGCACGCGAGCAGCAGCTTCGCCAAATGCTTGTCAGCGCCGCTCGGATCTTTGCGTTGCTTAAGTTGTTCCAGCCTACCCATTGCTACGGCATTTTTTGATTGTCACTTCCCCAACCTTCGGCATGGCCGATCGCCAGGTTTTCTCGGTTTCTCTTGGTATTGATCGCCAATGCCAAGCGCTCGGAAAATGCGGTCCGACCCAGCAGATCATCTTGCTGTGGCGTGATCGGTCGGTTATCGACGAACTGTAAATTGTCGTTCGTCGTTGACTGCCTCCCTGCATAGCCTGCTCAACCTACACGAAGTAACGTACCCGCAACGAGCCTATCAAGGGTGCTGACGCCGTTTGTTGTACAGGGTTTCCGCAGCAGCACTAATTGCGCCTTCTGATTCTCCGCGCAAGCACAGTGTGTCAAGGCAGTTTCGCTGCGTTTCTGCCGGCTTATCTTGGTCCAGTCGATCTTGCAGCGCGTAGAACTGATCGCCAGCCTGCACTGCAGCGAGGCGTGCCTGGTCCAGTTGGTCAGATAGCATCAGCGTTTGTGCCAAGTAGGCCTTTACTCTCGTCCCGGGCCTTATCAATCTCACGATACATCCTTTCTTCGAAATCTGGGTGTAGCGCTGTTGCTCGCTACGCACATGCTCGGACTGTGCAAGGCTTCCCTGCAACTGCTGACGAACCTAGATAAATTGTGCATGCGCCTCGTCACGTTACGCCGGCAGACCGCAGCGCTGCCTGCACAGGTCGTCGATTTGCACCTGATATTGAGTCAGCAAGTGTTCCAGATTGGCCAGGCGGGCATCCAGTGCGCCTAGCGCCGCCTCACGCTCTTATGTCAGTACTTGGCGCTGACCGGCTAACGCCTGCTCCGTGACGCTCTGGGCCAGGGTGACGGCCTGCTGCTAGATGGTCAAAAAGGCCTGCGCCACCTCCCTCGGCAGATCGGGCAGCCGTGTCTCACCACGCAAGCGCCCGGCCAACTGTTGCCATCATTGATCCAGCAACGCACCAACCCGCGCCGGACTACCCCGTCCGAGCTGCAAGTGCACTCGCTCCACCGTCGACCGCTCGCCGCGAGCCAATACAGCATCCGCGGGGGCAAACACGTCAGTTCCGGCACCCTACTGCCATGGCCCGTCTCCAGCTATATTAGATCTGATAAGCAAAGGTTATCCGAATCTATTGCAACGTTGAGCAAGAAGACATTGACAGAACCGATACCGATGCCCTCCTCCTCGCCTTTAGTGCTGGCGGAACTGGCCGCCAGCACTCGTGCTGCCGCAGACGCATTCATCGCCGCCGGTACTGCGGCCAACACCGTGCGCAGCTATCAGAGCGCCCTAGCCTATTGGTCCGCCTGGCTGCAACTGCGTTACCGGCGCGCACTCGGTGATGGCGCCTTGCCGCCGGAGGTGGCGGTGCAGTTCATTGTCGACCACCTTGCCCGACCCGACGGCGCGGGTGGCTGGAGCCACCTGCTGCCAGCGAACCTTGATGCCGCGCTGGTCGCCGCTGGCGCCAAGGGAAAACCAGGCCCGTTAGCGTTCAGCACGGTCAGCCACCGCCTGGCCGTCCTGGCCAAGTGGCATCACCTGCAACAATGGGAAAACCCGGCAGAAAGTCAGGTCGTGAAAACCCTGTTGCGTGAAGCCCGTAAGGCCCAGGCTCGCCACGGCGTCTCGGTTCGCAAGAAAACCGCTGTGGTGTTGGAACCGCTGCAGGCGATGCTCGCTACCTGTACCGATGGTATTCGCGGCCTCCGGGACCGTGCTCTGTTGCTGTTGGCGTGGAGTGGCGGCGGACGCAGACGCTCAGAAGTGGTTGGCCTGCAGGTTCAGGACCTCCGTCGCTTGGACTCAGACACCTGGCTGTATACGTTGGGGGCGACGAAGACCGACACGGGCGGCGAGCGGCGGGAAAAGCCCTTGCAAGGGCCTGCGGCCCACGCGCTGCAGGTGTGGCTGGAGGCGGCCCCTGCGCAGACCGGCCCTTTGTTCCGTCGGCTGTACAGAGGCGGTCGGGTGGCCAGCACTGGACTGTCAGGCGATCAGGTGGCGCGTATCGTCAAGCGTCGGGCGCAATTGGCCGGGCTTGAAGGGGATTGGGCAGCGCACAGCCTGCGCTCGGGCTTTGTCACCGAGGCCGGACGTCAAGGAGTGCCCTTGGGAGAGGTGATGGCGATGACTGAGCACCGCAGTATCACTACGGTGATGGGCTATTTTCAAGCCGGGTCGCTATTGGGCAGCCGTGCCGGCCAGTTGCTATCGATGGAGACGTCCAATGAGCGCGCCAAATAATCCTTAGCCTGCAGCGGAACTACCCTAGCGCACAGACACGCCAGCGCCGGACTTTGAATGGTCGGGTCGCTCCACTCAGTGGATGACCAGCACGGTTTGGAGCGCCCCACTCCACTAATCATCCTCGATGTAACTATCGCATCAGCCTTCGGTACGCTAAGTCGAAGTTTAAAAAAGCCATCCAGCAGAGACCGCTTGAAGCGGTTCTAGCCCAATTTATAGCAAACTATATCCTTTGAAATCAGCAACCCCGTGCGTATGACGATCTAGAAACAAATCGGATAAAGTTTATTTAAGCACGATCTATCAACCCTAAAGGCCTTCCATCGAATACCCCTTCACGCTTGTAGCGATCCTCCTGCAACTGTAGATGCCGATCTAACACAGGAAACCTTGAGCGCGGCACATAGCCAAGATAATCATGTAATACACCGTATCCAATTCTATCCAACTGAGGAAATGCTGCAGCCTGAAGTAGGTTTCTTGGCAGTATGGAATTAACATTCATTACTTCATAGGATTGAACAAACTCTAAAAATCTAGATTCGGGAATGATCCCGAGTAGCGTACTGGCAATTACCATTCCGCCGATTCTGCTAGAGGAATCCGCAGTCGCTGCGCCCACAGAGAAACTTTCCAACAAGGAGTTTGGCGCGGTAAATTGAATCCCACGCCTAGCCTGGAAATGTATCCTGGCGGAACCACCGTGGGTTCCTTTAAAAGGTGCTTGTAGTAATATGCAGGTTAGCCTGCTCAATAGGCTACTCAAGTCGTAATGATCTTCTGCTGTCCCATTTTCTGCAGCCTTGGCGATCCTGCTCAACGTGCTAGCTCGTAGGCGAGCAAAGAAGATATCAGCGCTGGAGATACGATTTGCATTACTCTTACAATGTTGAACAAAAGCATCCCACGCTTTTGAGTAGCGCAATGGAGCAACGAGGCTGTCCAACTGCTTGCGATGGACGAAACAGTCGGATGCAAACTCATAACACCAACTCTTTCTCCAGATTGGCAAGCGACCCTCAGATACATCTTGGCGCAAACATTCAACGCAAAATAAGCGGCGAAAGTTCCACTCTACAAAACGCTTCCCTTGCGGGCCGAAAACTATTTCTAATATCAGGGAGTTCGTTTCATATCCTGCCTCTCGCAGTTTTTTTTCGGCAGTGACAAAGTCAATGTCGGCATCAGCGGTCTTCAATTCAATCCCCACCCACCAAGCTTCTGGACGGCCCTCCAATCTGAGTCGTTTGCCTACCCTAGAACGTCTATTGACAGAACATCGAAAAAGCCAAGAAGTAAGAGTCTCATCAAAGACTGGCTTTGGCAGGCCTTTAAATTTCACTTCTAGTAACCCCAAGGGCTCATTGCTGCGCGCTTAAGTAAATCCTCATTGATTTGCTCAACTTCCATTTTTATTGCATAGCACGCGGCGCCCCGTATCACATCCAATGTTTTATCCATTCGCCCATTCGCCAAAAACAATAAAAGTCTCACCATTTTCTCAGAGTAAAGATTCGACGGCCGCTTTAAAGGGAGTGATTCCTCAACCTCAAATAAAAATGATCGAAATGCTTCACTCTCAACCCAGTCAGAAAGTTCGACTTCATGAAACCTTCTTTTAAATTCTTCGTTCGACCTTAACGCATTTCTAGCAATCACCGTTCCAAAGCAAAATAACTTTAAACCATACTCTGAGCCTACTAACTTTTTCAAAATGGACATGCTTGTCCTCTGTTCCTGTTTAGGGCGAAGTAGCACGTCATGAAATTCATCAATAACCACACCCCAGACCCCCCTCAATTTGATCACTTCGCGCATCTCGTTAGGGATATCTGTCCCGCTTTGTGGTCTCGCGCTTGAACTAGGAGGAAGCTCGAGAGCCATAGCTAACGCCGACCTCAAGGTCTTCTTGATATTAATCTCCGGAGATTCCGCCATAGATATAAATAACAGCTTTTCACTGTTCTTTACATGCTTGTAAATTTGCGAAATTATTGCTGTTTTCCCTGAACCACCCGGGCCTACTACCAATAAGGCAGGAGCAGTCATCCTTGCGGGAACATCGGCTATATTATTCATCATGCGAAACACAGCCTCGCTGGAATTATTATCTACCCACAGCTCTTTATATATGGCCGCAATCCTTTCCTCATAAGTGGCGGATAAAAGGTACTGCAGGTCAGCCCTGACATGATCTGAGCACATGCTAATTCTCCGGCGTGAATCTTCTGGGTCGCACTGAATAATCAGGCGGAGGATTCTTGTCATCAACTTTCCTTTCCTGAGTAGTTGTCTCCTCAGAAAGGTATGACTCACGATAAATTTGTTCGGCTGCTAAACGGCGGCGCTCCTGCCTTGTCAGCCTTGCGCTCTCTTTCTCAATTTTTTGCTTTTCTCTATAGGCTTTTCTTCCTGCATCACTATCAATAGCGCCTGCCCGAATAGGTTTTCGATAGAGTTTACTAGCCCTATACTCTTCGTACGTTAATGCTTGAATCGTAAGGTCCGACAAGCGTATAGGACAAAATTCACCATTTAGCTTTACCCAGACTTCATTAAGGTTGAATGGATCATATTTAACTACTGCATGCTGCGCACCAACGAAAGGAGCAAGGATAGGGTCCCAATACTTATACCCATGAAGGCTTATACCGTCAGGACGAATTTTCCTAAGCTCTTCAGGCATAAAATAAAGTTTTAGTCTGTCTAGTTGATCAACTTTTGGTGGGTATGGTACGCCTCCGCCAGGCGCATAGAAATTGTTCCATGCTTGCCTCGGGCTTTCACCAAGTTCGGAGTGAACTGTCGAGTGGTAAACAACAACCTCTCGCGCAAACCATCTAACGAATTCGGAGAAAGTCATAGTTGCGTTCTTTTCACTATCAACCCCCCTGCGCGCAACAGCGTTAGACATGGTTGTACCTTTGAGCAGATGCACTTTAGTTGTCATGAAAGTTCCAATAAGACGCTCAATATGCCCCCCATAATGCTTACGCCCTATTGGCCTGTACTCAGGATGGATGCCGAAAGACGTGCACCCAGACTTCAGCTTTGGCGAAGTAAACTCTGAAGCGTTATCCATATGCAATACTTCAGGAACACCGTAAAAAAAATAATCAGCCGGATCCAGGCCTAACTTTATTGCAAACTCTTTTTTTGGCAAGATACTGTGACTTAATGCGCATGCAACAGACACAGAGGATGGAGTATGGAGGCTCAAATAGTAGCCGAGGATAACTCTAGTTTTCAAATCGACAATGGCAGTCCACCAAGGGCGCCCTATTATGTTCACACGATCATCGGCCAGCAATATAACATCTACTAACGTATGATCCATCTGAACCCATTGCAGGGGCCTTGAAATAAACTTCTTCCCAGGTCGACTTGAGTACTTTTGCGATGCAGCATCTTTACCCCTTTTTAGCTTAAATTGCTCCTTCTCTGACACTAAAATTTTTACGCGCCGAAGCACGGTATCTTTACATGGAGAGATTAGGTTTTTTTCTTTGCAGGTAGTGTCAACCTCAACCCATACCTTACTAAAGCTCGCGAAACCATTTTTGAATATTCTTTTGGTAGCATCGGAGATAATCGTCTCCATATCTTCAGTTAGGCGCGTTACCCCTTTCTTTCTGCCTCTCCGCCTAAGAGCCATGCTTAACGGCCCCAGATTCTCATCATAAAGCTTAGCCAATCGGAAAAAATAACTTCTTGATAACCCTAGCGCTTTACCACCCTCAGCGGTGGTTAACTCTCCCCTTCGCCACTTCTGTATCACATCGTAGCGCTCAGCAAAAACCAGCAACTGCTCCGATGTGTAATCATTCGCGTCGCGACTTACGTTATTATCATAATTTTCCTTTCTAATTCGCTCAATATCACAGCCTGCCACCATTAATGCGGCACCAGTGGAAACGATCTGCACTCTTATATTTTTTTCGCTAAATACTTGCTGTATCTTAGCAAGCTTGCCTTTAGCGACTACAAGCTCGCCCTCAATCAGATCATTAGTCATGATAATAATCCGAGCATGCAAGTTATTTGTATCTATATATCAAGTGAGAAAATTCCGCCTACAATTAGAAGTTATTGATAACTAGCTAATAGGTAATTTAAAAACGTGCTCTGAAATGGCGACTCTAGTGAGTTTAAAAAGTAGACCATACTCCGCCGTGCCTCAAGGTTTTGTCTACTTTTCAAGCCTTCGGAGCCATAACTCACTGATTTTAAGAAACTTTATTTTCTATCTTTTTTCATCAGTCGTCACACGTCCTCCCTCTCGACGGACCACGCCCCGTATTCAGATAAGTCATTGTCTGAACGCCATCCCGTCCATGCTCGACCAGACCACACTCGTAACCAGAGCCTGACTTCGATTCCAGATCACTCGTGCACTGATTCACCCCGGGTACTGCGCAAAAACTGTTTGATCCGCATCAGGCGTGATCTCTTCCTTTACCTGCGGATCTCATCCTCGCGGACGAGGCCTCGCTCTAAGGGATTCAACCGTTGTCCCTGAGAGTCCCGTTTATGTCCGTAAATACCCCATCCCTCTGAACCGGACTGTTCTAGTTTCTACCAGCCTCTGACCAGCAGCCTGGTCTTCAGTGCAGGCTCGCTTCCGACGAGCCTGGCAACACGGGGTTATCTTTTGCACACAAAACAATAAACAGGGAGATTCAAATGAGTATCCGACTGTATCGTTCTGTTCTCGTTGTCATCACCTGCTTGTTATGTTCAACCGGCTTTGCTGGCGAACAACCTTATCGATTTGGCTTGGGCAAAGCCGATGTTACCGGCGAGGCAGCGGAAGTCGGGATGATGGGGTACTCCTCCACCGACCAGAAGACCGCTGGTATTCATACGCGGCAATGGTCGAGGGCTTTCATCATTGAAGATGCAGCCACGGGCAAGCGGCTGGTGTACGTCAACACCGACCTGGGCATGATTTTCCAAGCAGTGCAGCAAAGTGTCTTGCGCAAGTTGGAGAAGAAATACCCAGGGGTCTATAATGAAAACAATGTGATGCTGGCGGCTACTCACACCCACTCAGGTCCTGGTGGCTTTTCTCACTACACAATCTACGACTTGTCGGTACTGGGCTTTCAGGAAAAGACCTTTAACGTGATTGTCGATGGCATCGTGCGTTCAATTGACCAGGCCCATCGACAGATGCAACCTGGTCGATTGTTTTATGCCAAGGGTGATCTCACCAACGCCAGCAAGAACAGGTCGCTGCTCTCTCACCAGCGCAATCCGGATGTCGCCGGCTACATAGACGGTATCGACCCGGAAATGACGGTATTGAAGTTCGTCGACCAACAGGGCGAGCTTGCCGGAGTCATCAGCTGGTTCCCTGTGCACGGCACATCCATGACCAATAACAACCATCTGATTTCTTCTGATAACAAAGGCTATGCGTCTTACCACTGGGAACATGACATCAGTAAAAAACCAGGGTTTATCGCCGCCTTTGCCCAGACGAATGCCGGCAACTTGTCGCCGAACCTGAACTTGCGTCCAGGCTCCGGGCCGACTGAGGACGAGTTCGCCAATACCAAGGAAATCGGCTTGAGGCAGTTCAACAAAGCCTATGAACTGGCCACCGGGCCGACCGAGGAAGTGACCGGTGGGCTAGACAACCGCTTTCAGTTTGTCGACTTCCACGGCCTGACCGTACGCCCTGACTACACGGATGGCACGCCGAAGACGCTGTGTATTGCCGCCTTGGGCAGCAGTCTGGCAGCCGGCAGTACGGAAGATGGCCCTGGTCCGCTGGGCATCAGTGAAAGCAATAATCCGCTGCTGTCTTTCCTCGGCGGCTTGCTGACCGGTGCGCCGTCCAAGGAGCTGAAGAAGTGCCAGGCTGAAAAACAGATACTGGCCGACACTGGCAACAAGAAACCCTTCCCCTGGACTCCCAATGTGCTGCCGATCCAGATGTTCCGCATCGGCCAGCTCGCCGTGCTGGGCGCACCGGCCGAGTTTACGGTGATGTCCGGTGTGCGCATTCGCCGGGCGGTACAAGCCATAGTCGCACCCATGGGCATCAACCATGTGATCTTCAATGGTTATGCCAACGCCTACTCCAGTTATGTCACCACCCGCGAAGAATACGGTGCCCAGGAGTATGAAGGCGGCTCGACGATCTTCGGTCCCTGGACCCAGGCCGCCTATCAACAGCTGTTCACCGACATGGCCAGCGCCATGCGTGACCATCAGCCGGTCGCCAGTACCGCCCAGCCACCTGACCTGTCCTGCTGTCTGTTGAACTTCCAGACCGGTGTCGTCACCGATGCCCCGTACATCGGCACCTCGTTTGGCGATGTGCTGCAGCAACCGGAAAAGATCTACCACCGGGGGCAAACCGTGACGGTGGCCTTCGTCACCGGGCACCCGAAGAACAACTTGCATACCGAAGACACCTTCCTGAGCGTTTACTACACCTCAGCCGACCCCGCCCGTGAGAAACCGGCCATACGTGTGGCGACCGACAACGACTGGGAAACCAAATACCGCTGGGAACGGGTCGGAGTTTCTGCATCGAAGGCGACTATTTCCTGGGATATTCCACAGGATGCCAAACCCGGCTACTACTACATCAGCCATGGCGGTGATCAGAAAAATGTCTGGGGAACGATCAGCGCCTTTACAGGAACTACTAGAAAATTTGAAGTAGTGGCTGATTGACCCTCGGTTGGTGACAAGTTACTTCTGGCAGGGTTCGTTCTTGCTCATCAGGGATACTTCAAGTGCTGGCCCTGGCCTGCACTTGATATTCGCATCGTATTTATTATCAATAACCGTCGCTTTCAAAATGACCTCTGCAATATCGCCACCCAAGATAACGCCACCCTACTTGCGGGCCTCTCTTGATTCGTTGTCATTCTGACCCATTGGTCATTATCGGTAAGTGATGGTCTTACCCGGAAGCCTGTATATTGATGAGTTGTTTTGTAATATTTGTACCCTACTCTACCGGCCACTACGTATAGGGGCTTTTGGCTCAAGTTCGACAACACACGCGCTCTTTCTTCAGGGACCGACCATGATCGACATCAAAGTGCTCGTTGCCAACATCACCAGGTTTTCTCAATCTGCCAGCACGCTATCGGAGGCGGAGCGCAAGCAACGCGCGGAAAACTTGGTAGATGAGATTAAAAGCGCCGTCGCCAAAGGGGCGAACCTGAACCAGGCCTACACCCACGTTCAGGAACTGACGCCCTACATCGAGCCCCAGCCCAAGTCTCTGGAGGCCTTGAACTACAAGCTCTGGATGGAACTCAAGGACAGCCATACCCCGCCGCCGCTGCCCTCCTCCCTTCAGCGCGAGCAGATCGGCCTCTACGCGAAAGCCTCTGAACAGGTGATTGACGAGGTGCTCGGTAGCGTTGAAGACGAAGAGCAACAGCACAGCCTTATCGAAGAAAGGCTCAGCGCACTGCGTAAGCAGATCTTTGGCATGGAAGAACCTCAGTTTCTGTTGCAATAAACGGCAGGTAGCATGGCGTCGACTATTTAAAAATCAAATATCTGTCTTTCAAAGTCCGCTTTTTGTCCTTTAATGCCCTGGTGGTATTTGCGTCGTAGCCCTCAGATTAGAAGCGATAGGAGCCTCTTGCAGGAAAGCGCTTATTGGGTCAAAAAATAGCCATGCCCCATAAAAGTGCATCTTATCCTTTGCTGGAACTTATGCCTTGAATAGCTGCCTGGGTATCGTCTTTACTATGAGTGACTGTCGCATCTGAAATGCCAGAACTTAAATTTGCAGCAGAGCATGATTCTGGCGCGTGCGCCTGAAACGTCGAGAAAATAGCGCTCAATTTAATAAAAACATCAAGAAAGAACAATAAGGTCGAACTTTTATGAGGGCGTTTCCCCAACGCACCTTACAGGAAGCTTATCGATGACAGACGCCCCAAAGTTTCATCGTCGTACTTTTTTGAAAGGCAGTGCACAGGCTACAGCGCTGGCCGGAATGTCCGGACTTTTTCCCGAAACCATACGACGCGCACTGGCCATTGAGCCGGATGTGCGCAGCGGCACCCTGCAGGATGTAGACCATGTGGTCATCCTGATGCAGGAAAACCGTTCGTTTGATCATTACTTCGGCCACCTCAACGGCGTTCGTGGATTCAACGACCCCCGGGTCCTCAAGCGCGCCGATGGCAAGTCGGTGATGCATCAAACCTACAAAACCACCGAATACCTGCCCTATCACTTCGATACAAAGAACGTGCACGCCCAATGGTTAGGCTCGCAGAACCACGAGTGGTCGGCGTTTCACGGGACCTGGAACGAAGGCCGCAACGACCGGTGGATGGCGATCCAGGACTACACCGCCATGGGCCATTTCAAGCGGGATGACATCCCGTACTACTATGCCCTGGCAGACGCCTTCACCCTGGGCGAGGCCTATCACCAATCGATCATGGGCCCCACCAACCCCAATCGCCTGTATCACATGACCGGGCGCACCGCGCCTACCGGCGATGGCAAGAATGTCCAATACACCAACAGCATGGGCGACGGCACCATGGGTGTAAGTGGTTCTGTGGACTGGACCACCTACCCCGAACGCCTGAGCGAAGCCAATATCGATTGGCGTATTTACCAGGAAGGCGGCTACCAGTCGTCTTCACTCTGGTGGCTCTACCTCGATCTCAAATGGAAGTGGCTCATACAGGCCGACAACAATTACGACTGCAATGCCCTGGCCTGGTTTAAACGCTTCAAGGAATCAAAACCCGACTCCGATTTATGGCAACGAGCCATGGTCGCTCGCGGAGTGACCAAGTTGCGCGAAGACGTGCAAAACAACACCTTGCCACAAGTGTCTTGGATCGTGCCGCCGTACTGTTATTCGGAACACCCTTGGTGGGGTCCCTCCTTCGGTGAATACTACGTATCGACGATTCTCGAAGCCCTGACCAGCAACCCCAAGGTCTGGGCCAGGACCGTATTCATCATCAACTACGATGAAGGCGACGGTTATTTCGACCACGTGTCCGCTGCCGTACCGCCATGGAAACCGGGCACCGGCCTTTCGGCCGTCGACACCCAAGGCGAAATCGAAAGCGCCACCCAGTTGCCCATTGGCTTGGGCCCGCGCGTGCCGGTACTGGCGATATCGCCGTGGTCTCGGGGCGGAAAGGTCAGTGCCGAAGTCTTCGATCACACCTCTGTGCTCAGATTCCTCGAAAAACGCTTCGGCGTTACCGCGGACAATATTTCCCCCTGGCGCCGGGCGGTTTGCGGTGACTTGACCTCGCTTTTCGACTTCACCGGGAAAACCGATAGCAGCGTGCCCGCCAACCTGACCAACCTGACTGAAACCAAAGCCCGCCAGGATGATGCCTACTACAAGCAGTACTATCGCTCCTACCCTTATTACACCAACCCTACGACCTTGCCGGGCCAGGAAATCGGCCAGCGCGACGCCCTGGCCGTGCCCTACCAGCTACATGCCGAGGTCAGCGTCGCCGCCAGCGATGGCAGCCTGCTGCTCAACTTGAGAAACGAGGGCATGGCCCTGCCGGAAAACCCGTACGCACGTTCAGCTGCGGTCTTCCAGGTGCACTCCAACGAACGGGGCGCCCCGGCGTTCTATACGGTGACCAGCTACGATATCCATGCGGCAACGAACCTTAGAAGCCGCGGCCAGACGCTCATTGAAAACCTCAAGGACCGTATCGACGCGAACGGTCGCTACGGCTTTGAAGTGCGTGCACCGAATGGCTTCTATCGGGAATTTACCGGCAATAACCAGTTGGCCAAGACCCTCGCCCGGCCTGAGGTTTCAGTCAGCTACCAGGGGGCGCAGATTGTCCTGACGATCAAAAATACCGGGGTACTGGCCTGTACGGTGACGGTGAAATCCAACCCCGCGTACAAGGGCGATACGGTGCACACCCTTGAGCTCAAGCCGGGTGAAAGCCTGAGCGATTCCTGGTTGCTGCGCAGCAGTTCCGGCTGGTATGACCTGACCCTCACAGCCACCAACACCGAAAGCAACTTCTCTCGACGGCTCGCTGGGCATGTTGAAACCGGTTTGCCAAGCCGCACCGATCCACTCTTGGACATCATGCCGTCCTGATGAAAGGAACCTTCAAGATGAAAGCCATTCTTTTAGCGGTGTGTGCGGCGTTGATTGCCTACCTGGTGCTGTTTCGCCAGCCGGTGGACAGCGTCGTGGAACAAGGGCCCGGCGTCGCCTCGCGCCCAGTGAGCGATGCCACGTCGGCCGTGCCTGCGCCAGCCGCCGACAGCCAAGCGCCAGCGTCGCTGGAACAGCAAATCACCGCGTTTTCGCAAACCGCCAACACCTTGTCGGCCACTGAGCGCCGGCAGACCGCCGAGCGCTTGATCAACGAGCTGAAAACCTCGGTCAGCAACGGCGAGGAATTGAAGACCGCCTATGCCCAGGTCGAACGACTGACGCCAAACATCGAGTCCGACCCCAAGTCACAGGAGCGCCTGAACTACAGCATCTGGATGGACATGAAAGACCGCTCCACACCACCGGCCCTCCCCTCGCCTGCCCAGCGCCAGCAACTGGAGACCTACCAGCAGGCCGCGAACCAGGCGATTGACGAAGTACTCAAGACCGTCGATGGCGACGAGGCACGGCGCGCCGCCATCGAGGAAAAACTCAAGGCGCTGCGCCTGGAGATCTTCGGCAGCAGTGCCCCACAGCCGCTGAGCCATTAAGGCACCTTGTCACCCCATGACGCACAGCAGTCATGGGGTGACAAGGTCTGCTCACCCACGGAATCCGCTGATGGCCATAGCCGACTCACCCACACTGACCACGCAAGCTATCGACTGGCTGGTAACACAGGGGCACTTGAAAGGGGCCGAAGTGGCACAAGCCAGGCAGCTAGAGGGCGACGCGCAACAACACGAGCTGCCCGAGCTGCTGATTCGACTTGGCCGGCTCTCGGAACAAGACCTGGCAACGGCCTGGTCGACCCTGCTCGACATTCCCTTGTTGCATGGCAGCGACGCGCCGCCGCTGGAAGGTGGTCTGCCGGACGTCTCGCCACGGTTCCTGAAACACTACGGGGTGGTGCCTTTGCCGCCCTTCGACCAGCAACTGCACATACTGGTGAGCAACCCGACCCAGCGTTATCCGATCCTGGCTCTGGAATATGCCAGCCAGCTCACGGCGCGCCTGTCGATTGGCCTGCGCAGTGAGATTGAACAATTGATCGAACGCTATTACGGCCAGGGCCGCTCGGCCATGGGCACGCTGATCGAAAACCTCGGCGAGAGCGTCGACAAGACCGACGATATCGAACACCTCAAGGACCTGGCTTCCGAAGCCCCGGTGATCCGGATCGTCAACCTGCTGTTGCAACGAGCGGTCGAGCTGGGCGTCTCGGACATTCATATCGAACCCTTCGAAAACCAGCTCAAGGTGCGTTACCGCATCGATGGAACCTTGCAGGAAGGCGAGGCGCCTCCGGTCAGTTCGTCGGCAGCGGTGATTTCCCGGATCAAGATCATGGCGCACCTGGACATTGCCGAACGTCGCCTGCCCCAGGACGGGCGCATGATGTTGAGGATTCAAGGCAAGGAGCTGGACCTGCGGGTCTCGACGGTGCCGACCCGTCACGGCGAATCGGTGGTCATGCGGCTGCTGGACCGCGAGCAGGTGACCTTCGATTTTCCCAGCCTGGGCTTCGATGGCCAGCGGCTCCGGCAGCTCCTCGACTTGCTCGAACGCCCCCATGGCATTCTGCTGGTGACCGGCCCCACCGGCTCGGGCAAGACCACCACGCTGTACACCGCACTGACCCGGCTCAATACCAGCGAACGGAAAATCATCACCGTCGAGGACCCTGTCGAATACCAATTGCCCGGGATCAATCAGATTCAGGTAAAGCCGGCCATAGGCCTGGACTTCGCCGGCGCATTGCGCTCGATCGTCCGCCAGGACCCGGACGTGATCATGGTCGGTGAAATACGCGATCTGGAAACCTGCCGGATCGCCATTCAATCGTCATTGACCGGCCACCTGGTGTTGTCGACCTTGCACACCAACAGCGCCGCGGCCAGCATTACCCGCTTGCTGGACATGGGCGTGGAGAGCTACCTGATCGCCTCGACCGTCACCGGGATCCTTGCTCAACGCCTGGTGCGACGGCTAGACCCGCAATGGCGCGAAGCCTTTGAGGCGCCGGCGCAACTAATCGCCGAGCACCAGCTGGATCGCTACACCGATGAGCGTCCGATCCGGCTGTACCGGCCCAGGGCCGATGCACCGGGAACCGGTTACAGCGGACGCAGTGCCGTCACCGAATTGTTGGTGATGAATGAAGAAATCCGCTCGCTGCTGATGCGCCACGCCGACGCTGCTACCCTGGAGCAGGCCGCTCGCGCTGCCGGTTTGCGCACCTTGCATGAAGAAGGCCTGCGCCAGGCCCTGGCGGGTATCACCTCACTGGAAGAGGTATTGCGCATCACGCGCAATGACTGACCATGGAACAGTATCGATACAAGGCATTGGACGCCGACCACAACACCGTGAACGGCCATCTTGAAGCCAGCGACCCGCAGGCCGCCGCGAGCCAGTTGCAAGAGCGTGGCCTGCTGGTCCTGCGGGTACAACGCGCCAGCGGCGCCTCGGGTTTGCCTCGCCCCTCCTGGTTGCGCCCGTCCCATTTGAGTCGCGAAGAACTCGGCCGTTTTACCCAGCAACTCGCGACGTTGCTCGGGGCTGACCAGCCGCTGGAACGGGCGCTGGGTATCCTGATCCGACAACCCGGCAAACCAGCGGCTCGGCAATTGATCGAACGCATTCGCGACCGGGTCAAGGCCGGGCAGACGCTGTCAGCGGCCATGGCCGTCGAACGGCAATCCTTTACCCCGCTGTACTTGAGCCTGGTTCACGCCGGTGAAGCCGCCGGGGTGCTGGATCAAAGCCTCGGGCAACTGGCGAGCTACCTGGAACGGATGCAGGCCATCCGCACTGAAGTCATCAACGCCTTGATTTACCCGGCCTTCCTGGTGGTGGGTGTGCTCGGCTCGCTGGTGTTGCTGCTGGCCTATGTGGTCCCGCAGTTCGTGCCGATTTTCGACGGCCTGGGGGTGCCTGTCCCGCTGCTGACCCAGCTGATCCTCGACCTCGGGCAGTTTCTTTCCAGCTATGGCCTGCATGCATTGGCGCTGCTTCTCGGGCTGGCTTGGGCAGCGCTGAGCTACATGGGCCGGCCCGGAAATCGCTTGAAATGGCATCGATACCTGCTGCGATCACGCCTGGCCGGCGGCTTGTTGAAACGCCTGGAAAGCGCACGGTTCGCCCGTACCCTGGGCACCTTGGTGACCCAGGGCGTACCCCTGATCAATGCCCTCGACATCAGCCGGCAAGTCGCCAGTAACCTGGCGATGAACGCCGCCGTGGCAAACGCCACGGTCAAGGTCAAGGACGGTCAGCGGTTGTCGACGGCATTGGAAACCGAACAACTGTTGCCAGACCTCGCGATCCAGATGATCGAGGTGGGTGAAGAGTCCGGGAAACTCGATGGCATGTTGTTGAAAGTGGCGAGCATTTTCGATGAAGAAGCCAAGCGCAGCATCGACCGCCTGTTGGCCGCGCTGGTCCCGAGCCTGACCGTGGTCATGGCGGCGTTGGTGGCGGTGATCATGCTGGCCATCATGCTGCCGCTGATGAGCCTGACCAGTAACCTTTGACCGGAGACGTTAATGAAAACAGCTCGTTCACTGCCCAAGCGCCAGCGCGGCCTCACTTTACTGGAGATGCTGGCGGTCATTGTCTTGCTGGGCGTTGTCGCGACCATCGTCGTTCGCCAGGTGGGCGGCAATGTCGACAAGGGCAAGTACGGTGCCGGCAAGGCGCAATTGGCCAGCCTGTCGATGAAAATCGAAAGCTATGCGCTGGACGTCGGGTCACCGCCGCGCACCCTCGATGCGCTGCTTGCCCGCCCCGCCAATGCCGCCAGTTGGAGCGGTCCGTATGCCAAGGCCAGTGATCTCAAGGACCCGTTCGGCCATGCATTCGGCTATCGCGCACCCGGCCAGCACGGTTCGTTCGACCTGATTTTCTACGGTCAGGACGGCCAGCCCGGCGGTGACGGCTACAGCAAGGACCTGGGCAGTTGGGAATAGCCATGCCTGCCATGCGGCCGGTTCAACAGGGCTTCACCCTCCTGGAAATGCTGGTGGTGCTGCTCATGGTTGCCGTGGGTTTCGGCCTGTTGGCCTCGGGTATCTCCCAGGGGCTCAAGAGCGCCCAGGAGCGCCAGGTCAAGCGTGACCTGAGCCTGGCGTTGCGCCAGGTCCGAAGCCAAGCCATCAGCGCAGGACAACCAGCCTCCCTGCGCCTGGATGTACTGCGCAACAGTTATCAGCTGCCCGGCAAGGCACCGCGCCAATTGCCGGATGGCATGACCCTGCGCCTGACGACGGCGGCCACTGCCGATAGCGATGAAGGGGCAGTCGGGCTGATCACCTTCTACCCCAACGGCGGTTCCACTGGCGGGCACCTGTACCTGGCGCGCGGCAACCAAGCGACGCGTATCGATATCGACTGGCTCACCGGACGGGTCGACTGGCGAGATAGGCAACAGCCATGACGCCTTTGCCTCCCCGCCAGCAGCGTGGCTTTACCCTGGTCGAATTACTCGCGGCGATCGTCGTCCTGGGCATTGGGTTTGCAGTCGTACTCAACACCCTGGGTTACGCCACCCAGGCACTGGCGCGGGATGGGCAGACAACCCGAATGGCCCTGATGGCCACTTCGCTGATGGCCGAATATGGAGAAGGCCTGGGCAGCGGCGCCCACCTGGAAGGTACCCGCGACGGTATCCAATGGCGCCTGAGCGCCACCCCGCTTCGGGATGAGGGGGCCATTGTGCTCTCCCAGCTAGAACTCATGCTGGTCAAGGGCAGCCGGCATGAACGCTTCGTCACGCTCAAGGCCATCAAGCATCCAGCGGGGAGCCTGCCATGAGGCAAGGCCAGCGCGGGTTTACGCTGCTGGAAGTGCTGCTCGCCCTGAGCTTCCTCGGCTTGCTGATGGTGCTGATCGGTTCCGCCTTGGGCTCCGGTAACCACTTGCTGCTGCTCAGTGAAAAACACACCGATCGCCTGACCCAAGTGAGGACCGCGCAGAACTTTCTGCGCAGCGCACTCCAACAGGCGCTGGCCGAGGATTTTGGCCACGCGGCGGATCAGGAACGGGTGTTCGAAGGAGAGCGACAACGCATGCGTTTCGTTTCTCCAATGCCTGGGCAACTCGCCGCTGGTGTCCAGGTGCATACCCTTGAAGCGGTGGCCGGCCCGGCTGATACCAGTCGCCTGCAAATCAGTTTCAGCCAGGACCGCCCGGATGGGCTACACCCCTGGGGCAATCCCCAGATACTGGTGCAGGAGGTTCAGGACTTGCGCTTGAGCTACAGAGGCCTGGACCCCAACCGCCAGCCGACCGACTGGCTGGAGCGCTGGCCCTGGCCGGACCGGCTGCCCCAGGCCGTGCGTATCGACGTCGATACTCGCGGAGCCGACCTGTGGCCCACGCAAATCGTGGCGTTGCGCCTGGATTCCGAGGTGACCCCATGAGCCGCCAGCGCGGCGCCGCATTGATCATGGTCTTGTGGGCCATCGCCCTGCTGGGACTGATGATGGGCAGCCTGGTCGAGATCCTGCGCCTGGAAAACCGCCAGAGCGCTTTTGAACTGCAACACAGCCGCGCCCTGCTGGCCGCGCAAGCGGGCCTGGCGTTGGCGGTCGAAGGGTTGTTTGCCTATCCGCCGCGCACGGTGGCTGACGGGCGTGTTTACTCATTGCCCTTTGAGCAGGCCACGCTGAGCCTCCAAGTCAGCAGCGAGCGCGGCAAACTGGATCTGAATTTTGCCGCGCTGGACAGTTTCGCGCGCCTGGCCCATGGCCTCGGCGCAACCTCCGGGCAGGCTCGGCAATGGAGTGAAAGCCTGGGCCAACAGCGCAGTGCCGGCCCCCTCAAAGCGCTCGAACAGTTGCAGCAGTTACCCGGCATGCAGCCGCGCCTGTACGAGCGCTTGCTACCGCACCTCACGCTCTGGTCCGGCCTCACGGTGCCGGATGTGGATGCAGCCAGCCCCGAACTGCTGGCCTTGCTCAAACTGTCACGGCCAAAGGTCGCGCTGCAGCGGGGCCCCGAATCGGTGGTCAATGTGCGAGTCCTGGCGACGCTGGAGAATCAGGTTTCGGCTTCCCTGGAGGCCGTGGTTTTTCTTTCACCACAAGGAAGCGGTCAACGACCGTATCGGGTGCTGCGCTGGAAAGAATGAATCTGCTGATCCAGCCCCTGGCTGACCGGCTACAGCCGCTGATCCGCTGGCTACTGCTGCGCTGGCGAGGGTCGCCGCTGCCTGGATTCCTTGCCTGGTGGCGGGCAGAGCTCCTGGCCTGCCTGCCCGCCTCCTGGCGAGCCAGGATCAACCCCGAGAAAAAACAACCGTTGCTGTTTTCCCGGGACGACCATTTCTGGACCGGGGACGTTGAGCAACTGCAACCAGCCCTCGCGCCATCGACATCTGCTGCAGCGGTCCTGATCCTGCTGCCGCACCAGCGCTTGCTCCATGAAGTGTCCCTGCCGGCGGCGGTGGCCCAGGACCTCAGCTCCATGCTGTCGTACGAGATGGACAAGTACACCCCGTTCAAGGCCAGCCAGGTCTATTTCGACTGTGTTCGCCTGCCCTCTGCCCACGACTCGCTGATCCGCATTCGCCTGGCCGTGGTCAGCCGTGAGCGGCTGGATACGCTGCTCGATCAGGCGCAACAGGCCGGTCATTCGATCATGGCGGTTGATGTGCTGGATGAGCACGGCACACGTTTGCACCTCGACTTGCTGGCACCCCATCGCCGCACCCGCAGACGCCGCTCGCTGATGCGGCCAGCTCCGGCCCTTGCGCTGGTCGCCCTGGTCCTGGCGCTGGCCGGCCTGCAGCTCTGGCTGCACAACCGTCAGCAGGCCCTTGAAGACATGCGGCAGCAGGTCAAGGCCCTGCAACGGCAAACGCAACAGGTCCAGGCGCTCAATCAGCAGATCGACGACACCCTCAACGCTCAACGCTATGTCGTGGAACGCCGGGCACAAACCACCTCGATGGCGGCGCTGCTCGATGAGTTGAGCCAATGCATCCCGCTGAATACCACCCTGGAGTCCCTGAATATCAACCCGGACGGCCAGGTCAGCCTGACCGGCCAAAGCAGCCAGGCCAGCGCCCTGATCAGTGCCATGAAAGCCTGCCGCAGCCTGGAAGGCATCAATTTCCAGGGCGCCATCCAGCCAGACCTTGTCACCGGCCTGGACCGCTTCAGCATGCTCGCCACCCTACGCAAAGCGGAGGCCAGCCATGCGCCTGCGACCAACTCCCGCTAGCCAGCGCGCCCTGGCCCTGGCCTTGGCCGCTTCGAGCCTGGTCGGGGGGTATTTTCTGACCTTGCATGTTTGGTTCAGCCAGCCTTTGTTGGCCATTGCCGATGAGATGGCGCTGCTACGCCACAACCAGCAACGCTACGTGGCATTGTCCGGCCAACGGCCTGCGCTGGAGAACTCGCTGGCTCAGATCAGGCGCTCATCCGTGGGCAATGAAAACCTGCTGGCCGATTCCGACATGGGCACGGCCACCGCACAACTGATGCAGTTGATCGCCGCCGATTTGCAGGTATTCGCCACGGAGGGCAGTGGCTGCACGCTGGCCAATCGAATTCCGGTGCCGGTCACCCAGCAAGGGCCTTATCGGCAAGTCAGTGTGCGGATCAACCTCGAATGCGCCATCGAGCCATTGGCCGGCCTGCTGCACCGCCTGGAAAACGGCAAAGTCTCGCTGTTCATCGAGTCCTTGCGGATCGAGAAAAGCCGGGGCCAGCTTGCCAGCGCAAATCGCTTGGCCGCGCAACTGCTGATCAGCGCTTACCTGCAAAACCCAACGCCAAAAGGAGCGACGCCATGACGCGCTTCCCGCCCTCGCTTCGTTGGCTGAGTGCAGCCGTACTGGGCCTGCTGGGGTTGCTCCTGATCTTGCTCAACGGCTTTGGCACCGAGGTTCAATGGCTCCCTCCACTCGATCCATCGGCTGCCCCGGTGAAAGCCGCCGGCACTGCCGAGCCCATGCCCGTAGCGTTGGCAGCGCATGAATACACCTGGAAAAAACCACTGTTCAACGCCCATAGGCAGCCTGACCCGTCACCCTCCCCAGCCACCGAGACGGCGCCAGCGTCGCTCAATGGCCTGAGCCTGACCGGCGTCATCGCTTCCGGAGCCCTGCGCAAGGCCTTCTTCAAGACCAGCGACGGGCAACAGCTGGCGACCCTCGAACAGCAACAACTGCCCAATGGCTGGCGAGTCGAGCGGATCGAACCGACACACGTCTCGTTGACCCAGGGTGCCAACACCCAAACGTTGAAGCTGCTGCTATTGAAAGTGCCGCAGAACACACCGGCTCTCCCCTCTTTGCCTGACACTCCCAAGGACAGCGATCTGTGAGAAAACGATTCATCTACCCGGGCTTGGCCGGCGCGATCGCGCTCTGTGGTTGTACGACACCGGCCACCGACAGCGCACGGGACGACAGGTTGATCAAAGAGGCCTTGTCCGGCACCGGTACTGATCGCGCGCCGCTGCCGATCCCGGCGCCGAAAGCACCGCCACTGGCGATCATCACACCGCCGACCACGACCCGGGTTGTCCAGGGCAACCAGCACTTCATCAATAAGAAACCGTCAGCGCTGCCCCATGCCGCTAGGGCATCCCAAGAGCCAGGCGTCACCTTCAACTTCGCCAATGTCTCGATCCAGGCCGTGGCCAACACCATCCTCGGTGATGTGCTGAAGGAGAACTACAGCATCGCCCCGGGTGTGGTGGGCGACGTCACCTTCTCGACCTCCAGGCCCGTCGACAAGAGCCAGGCTTTCTCGATCCTGGAAACCCTGTTGGCACTGACCAGGAACGCCATCATCCGGCAGAACGACAGCTACGTTGTGCTGCCGGCGAACACGGCGCTCGCCGGCCGGCTCGCGCCGCAGCTGGCATTGCCACAACCTGGCAGCGGCATGACGGCGCGGTTCTTTCTGCTCAACTATATTTCCGCACCGCAAATGCAAAAGCTCTTGCAACCCATGGCCCGGGAAAATGCCTTCGTGCAGGTCGACGCCGCCCGCAACCTGCTGATCATGGCGGGCACTCCCGATGAACTGAACAACTATCAGCAGACCATCGACACCTTCGATGTCAACTGGCTCAAGGGCATGTCCGTCAGCGTCTTCGGGCTCAAGCACGCCAACGTCAGCAAGTTGATGCCCGAGCTTGAGCATTTGTTCGGAGCGCAAAGCGCGACACCACTGGCCGGGATGTTGCGTTTCCTGCCGATCGAGCGCACCAACTCCATCGTGGTGATCTCTTCTCAGCCGCAGTACCTCAGTGATGTCGGGCGCTGGATCGAAGCCATTGACCAGGGTGGCGGCAATGAACCGCAAATGTATGTGTACGACGTGCGCAACATGAAGGCCACCGACCTTGCCAAGTACCTGCGACAGATTTACGGCAATGCGAAAATCACCGACGAGCCGGCCGCCCAGGTAGCACCCGGCCTGCGTACGGTCACCCTGTCGAGCAATGGTTACGGCACTGGCAATGACGGCAGCGGCAATGTTTCAGGCCTGCCATCGGGGATCAATGGGATCGGTGGTAACGGCAACGCCGAAGGCACCAACGCGGCACAGCCGGAAGAAGAGTTCGAGGCCAGCAGCGAGGACCAGGAGCAGGCCGAAAACGCCACGAGCAACGAGACATTCGACAATTCAGTGCGCATCACGGCCCAGAAAAGCAGCAACCAACTGTTGGTACGCAGCCGGCCGGCGCAATGGGCTGAAATCGAGTCGGCGATACAGCGTCTGGACAATCCCCCCCTGCAAGTGCAGATCGAAACACGCATTCTGGAAGTCAGCCTGACCGGCTCCCTGGAGCAAGGCGTGCAATGGTACCTGGGGAACCTGGCGGGCAACTCGACCACTCCTGGCGTGCAGAACACCACGGGCAGCCAGGGTGCATTGGGCGGAGGCGGCGTCGAGGTGAGATCGGCTTCGCTGTTCTACTCCTTTGTCAGCAACAACTTCCAGGTGGCCTTGCGAGCGCTGGAAACCAGCGGCAACACCAAGGTGCTGTCGGCGCCATCGCTGGTGGTGATGAACAACCAGCAAGCGCGGATCCAGGTGGGCAACAACATCCCGATCAGCCAGACCACCATCAATACCGGGGTCGGCGCCATCCAGACCAGCTCCGTGCAGTACGTGCAGACCGGGGTGATCCTCAATGTGGTGCCACGCATCAACCCCGGCGGCTTGGTATACATGGACATTCAGCAACAGGTCAGCGACGCCACGACTCCCGCCAGCGGCGGAACCGGGACCACGGCGACGCCACCGGCCAACCCCACCATCTCGACCCGCGCGGTGTCTACCCAAGTCGCCGTGCAAAGCGGCCAGACTGTCCTGCTGGGAGGCCTGATCACGCAAAACCAGGCAGAGGCCGATCGCAGCGTGCCGTATCTGGGCAAGGTGCCGGGGCTGAAGTGGTTGTTCGGTACGACCATCCGCAATGACGACCGGTCGGAACTGATCGTGCTCATCACCCCTCGCGTGATCACCGGCAACAGCGAGGCGCGCCAGGTGACGGATGAGTATCGCCAGCGCTTCCAGCTTATCCAGCCACTGCAAAAACTCTGAGGCCTGATCGACACCGGGCCTGGCTGAAGAGGCTCGACTCCAGACCGCTCGTGTACTGGTTCGCCCGGGTGCTAAGGAGGGCCAGCATCAGGCGCGGCCTCTTTTATGGAGGGGCTTGGCGCCTGATGGACGAACACTGGGCCAAAGGCGCAACTACAGGTGGAAATCGCCTGCGGCCTCTGGCTGGTAAAGCACCTTCCTGATCTCGATCCGGCGGGTCCGATCAGAAATACGCCAGTCGATGGCATCGCCCTCCTGATAACCCAGGATCGCGGCGCCGATGTCGGAACACACGGAATGCTTGCCGGCGCTGCTGTCCGCGTCGTCAGGGTAGACCAGGGCCACTTCGATTTCTTCGTCATCCAGGTGCAGCAAGGCCCTGGAATTCATCGTGACGACATTGCGCGCCACATGCTGCGGCTTGACGACAATGGCCCGTCCAAGCTCATGTTCGAGTTCAACCACGGCCGGGCCCTGCTCGAAGACGATCAGGCTCTCGAGCCTGGCCTTGTCGATTTCGGTGATGTAGATCCCCGTGGAGTCGCCAGCGGCCCCCTCGCGCAAGAACTGCAGATAGCGCCCCGCCGTCATGGAAAATGATTTCAATGCCGGCGTTTCGTTCTCAAGCACAAAGCCGCTGCGCACGAAGGCTTTCAGTGAGCGCGAGTTGTCCGGGTGGATCTTGGCGATGAGCTTTTCGGCCCGCATATCGAGAAAGGCCAGCTTCATGCCCTCGCGGATGGTCCGGGCGCCAAGGTTCCGGCCCCATTTGTCGCTGTCTCCGATGACCAGGACTATCTCGCAATTGGAGCCGGTCTTGACGAGTCGGACAAAACCCACCGGGGCGTCATGGCGGTCATAGGCCATGAAGAACCGGCCGTCCCGGTTGAATAGATGGGTCAGGATCGGCAGTTGGGTCCGATCGATGACGTGTTCGATGGAACGGGAAACATCACGTGAATCGCTCAGGTAACAGGTAACGCGCTCATCTTCCAACCAATCTTTCAACGTCAGCGCATGTGCCCGAGTGATTTCAGGGCACAGCGAAATGAAAGGCTTGTTCATCTTCACCACACTTGTTCGTAAAGGATGAAAGCCCTTCATGGCGGTTATGGCCATGACGGTTCTTTCGGCAACCGGGCATCTTAAGGCATAAGGCGAGCAATGCCGAAAAGATCACGACCTGCTCCGTGCCCTACCCGCCATCGATGCCCAAGCGAGTTGGCCGTCGTTACGGCTGCTGCGTCGACATCACGGTCGGCCTGACCGGAAGCCGGGAGTATTGCGGGTGCTGCTTGACGAAGGTTCGAACGGCCTGTTCCTGCCTGTCCGTTACACATATGGCAATGCTGGGACGGTCCACCGTGCAGGTTCCCAGTGCAAGGAAGCCGCAGTTCTTGACCCCATAGACGGCAGCTGGGTGGGCCGCGACCGGGCAGCCATACGTCATCTCGCCCAGGTAATTGAGTTGGCCGTTGGCCACGGTAAAACGCAGGGGTTTCGAATAGGGGCCCATGAGGCCGCGGCGTGAACCCAGGTCATTCACTTCATAGGTACCTGCAGGCAGCCATGCCGAGTAATAGTCCTTGGGAGCCCAGCCGTAGGTCTTGCCGCTATTCACGTCACGAAAACTGATCCAGGTGCCGTAGGGCCCGCCCTCGATCAGCGCACCGAGGACGAGGCCTGCGTTTTCGGCGGAATAGACTTTGGAATCCAGGGCCATTTCAGGCGGTAATGCCGAACAGGCACTCATCAAGGCTGTAACTCCAACTACCAACAACTGACTTGTCTTGCGCATTCGATACTCGATCCATTGAAACAAAATGTGGCTTTCCCATTATGATGCTGCCCCTTTCAAATCAAGCGTTAAGGATGACACCCACTATGAGTAGTATTTTCACCGGCCGTGTATCGGGTGCCATGGCCTTCGCCTTGATCTTGAGCGGCTGCAGTTTATCGGGCACTTATCCGGATGCAACCGAAGCAGACGCCGCCAAGCTTCGTTTTATCAGCGACATGAGCAGCGCCACGCTGGGTGTGTTCGATGAGCAGAACTGTGACGGGCAAACCACGGGGATTCTCAATAACTTGTTCCTCGCCGATTCTCGCCGGCGAGCGAACATGTCGATCCCTCCTGCCTCCCAGAAGACGCCCTACCTGGAAATCCGCTTGGCCCCGAACAAAGAGCGAATGCTGCACCTCAATACCCAAGGCACCGGCTCGGTATGTGGCATGGCCTTCACCTTCACGCCGCAAAGTGGCGCTGAATACGAACTCACCTTCAGTCGTGCCGGCAGTCAGTGCGTGACATCGCTCAAGCGCCTGCACCAAGCGCAGGGCCAAGTGGTGCGCTCCCCTGTCCCTCTGGTGAACAAAGGCCTGGCAAGCTGCCTGGGCGCCAACGCCCTCTTCCCTGCGCCCGTAAAGGGCCTGCCGGCCACCGTCGAGCGTGACGAAATGATCGAGCAGATTGTCTCGCAGAGCATCATCAGCGAGATGAAGCCCGGGCCGGCCTTGAGCGAGAGCAGCCAGAACGAAGCCGCCGACCTGGTGGTGGACAAGCGCAAGCGGCAGATGAACCTGGACCTGCCGGATGCCTATTGGAGCCAATTTCGGCAGAACGTAGCGACTTACCTGAAGCAGGCTCAAGGGGTAAAGGCCAGCGCGCTCGAGCACTACAAGGTCGAGTACCGCACACGCCTCTCGCGCTTGGATACACCAGCCATCAAGGCACTGGTGCCAGACACCCAGGCCACCGATGTCACCCAGGCGCTGGCTACCAACAACGCGATGTTGCAGTACTACCGTCGGCTCAATGAGCAATTGCAAAAAGAAACGATGGCCGATCACTGGACCCGGATGGCCGACCTGGACAAGCGCTATGGGGTGTGTGAGCGCTACGCGCAGTGCTGGCAGAACTAACCTGGGCCAATCCGCTGCGCCCTTGCCTTGCTCCACCTGGCCATGGGGTTGGCCAGCGTAATCATGCAAGGGCGCCACTCTCTACATCCCCCTGGCCTCCACCGCCCTCCTCCGGCATCACCTGGTCAGCGCCTGGTAACTCACCCGGTGCGCCTCGGTCGGCAGCGGCACCTCCCATTTGAATAGCATGCGGCGGATATCCGCGTTGCGCAGCGAGGTGTCGCGCTGCTGGTTGCGCCGCATGATCTCGCTCTCCGGGCTTTCCAGGTAGACGATCTCCACCTCTGCACCGTAGCCGTACAGCAAGTCCAGGGTGCGATTGCGCATCTGCGCCGACAGGTGCGTCGAGTTCCATATGAATGGCCGCTGCTCTCGCAACAAGGCCTTGGCCCGGTCGATGGCGTAGTGCGCGGCGGCGCCTTCGTTCTGCCCGTGGCGCAGGCCCAGGGCCTGGCGCGCATCGTCGAACGAGACCACCGGCAGGTCCGGATGATGTCGCGCGGCCCAGGTGTCCTTGCCGCTGGCCGGCAAGCCGGAAAGCATCACCACTTGCGAGCCTTGCGGTGCATGCAGCGGATAGTCGGGGTGCACCCGGGCGCCACGCAGGTACTGGATGCGCGTGTAGTCGTCGGCGAAGGCGCGCGGCCCCTGCAGGCAGCCCTCCTCGGCCGCCAGTTCACGCCACAGTTCAATGGCACTCAAGACATCGGCCTTGCCAACGTAATCACGACCTTGCATGTCGGCCTCGGCCACCGCGCAGAGCATCCACACCGGCAGCTCCCAGGACAGCTTGTGGAGCAGGAACTCCGTGCTGCGCCCGCTGCGATCGCCTTGCAGGGCGAAGAACGGCACCTGGTGCACGGCGATGATGCGGCAGATCTGCTCGCGCAGCTCGAACGGCACAGCGGCGCGCCACAACAGCAGCCGGGCATCCACCGCTCCCCGACGCGAGTGTCCGGGTTGGCCGATACGCCCGGTCTCGGGGTCGATCACCGTGGTATCGGGCTTGGCGATGTCATGCAGCAAGGCGGCGAAGAACAGCACGAAGCGCTGCTCGGCGCTGGCCTGCTGGTAGGCCGGCTGGGCCAGTAGCGCCTCCACCACCATGCGGGTGTGAATCCACACATCGCCCTCGGCGTGGTAGGTCGGGTCCTGCGGGGTGTCGGCCAGGCGCGCCAGGGCCGGGATGGCCGCCAGGCAGGCGGCACTGTCCATGGCGTGCCCAGGCTCGGGCACCAGGTGTTGCAGTGGATGAATATCCATTTCGAAAGGCTCCTTCAGTAGCCACGGCAGGAGCCGTACCAGTCCATGGACAGGCGCGGCGCGTAGAGGTCGACGCCGGCGGCCAGTTGATTGGGAATGAACGGTTGATTGGCATGGTGCTGATCGGCATCGAGGATGGCCTGGACGAAATCCTGGCGCACCCACTTCAAGCGGCCGAGGGTTTGTTGTGCGTCCTCGAGCTTCAGGTACAAGCCTTCCATGCGACTGGAGCGGTCGCACTGGCGCCAGGCCCGGGCCAGGTCGAGGCCTTCACGGCGTACCACTTGCTCGAATGCCTCGCGCCAATGGGCAGTCTTGGCCAGCGAATCGCCAACCAGCGCCATCAGCTCGGCCTGCCGGCGTGGTGCCGGGCCTTCGTACAGCACCGGTACCGACAGCACGGGGCCGTCCTGGAGCAGCTTGCGGCGTGCGGCCGTAGACAAGAACAACCCCGTGCTGCGATCCCACACATCGAACTCGCAAAAGTAATGGGGCAAGTGGTCGTAGAACACCGAGTGCTTCTTGTGCAGCCACTCGCCGTACAGTACGAAGCGATCTTCCAGGCGCTCCAGCAGCCAGTGTTCGTGGGCCGCGGCCCACTGCTTGAACAAATTGAACTGGCGCTCGCGTCCGCCACCAGTGAGGTAGTGGCCACGGGATTGCAGGCGCAGTTCGCCGCCCTCGGTAAAGCTGATGCCGGCGTTGGCACCGTCGAGTTTTTCTTCCACCACCAGCCATTGGCCAGCCAGGGAGGCATAACGAACCTGTCCGGCGTCAGTGTCGCCATCCTGCAGGCGTGAGCTTTCCAGGTGGGGGGTACGGGGGTACTTGAGCAGTTCTAGGGAGTGCGCGTCGGCACGAATATCCATGTTCATGGGTTTCTCCTTGGGAATAGGGAAAAACCGACGACAGGATCAGGCAGGCACAGCGATGAGGAGGCGCCGCGCAAAAGCGCGGGCAGCCATCAGGCACGATGGACCGTCGTCGGTATCAGGCGTGTTGGCTGGCGTAGGGCACTGGCTTCACCACTTGGGAGAAAGGTTGCAGGGGCTTGAGGGCGCGCATTCAACAGCAGATGGCGGCACCTGGTCAAGCCCTGCGATACGTTGAGCTGGGCCAGGTCAGCGAGTTTTCGCGATCACCCCGGTCATGTACTGGTGCAAATCACGAAAGTCCTGGACCTTCCAGGCATAGGGCGCAATCTTCACGCCGTTCTCGCGCAAGGTTCTTGGGATCAGGTCGCCGTTTGGTCGCAGTATCACCGAGGAAACGATAACGCCCGGGTAATCGTTCAGGCGTTTCTTGAAGGCGGATGTCGTGAGGTCCGGGGTAGGCGGATTGCTTTTATTGGCCAACGGTCCCGTCCCCTTGATATCCGGTCCATGGCACACGGCACATCGCTGCAGGTAGAGGTTTTTGCCGTTGGCATTATCGGCGAAGGATAACGGTGCTTGGATCAACGCTAGAACAGCCAGTGAAGCGATGAATGATCTTTTCATTTTTATTTTGCATTTCCCTCGGTCAGGTATGAAGTCCTTTTCAGTTGCAGTCGCCACTGTGATTGGGGCCCTGCAACTGCTATCGGGCAACTTGAAAAACGCTTTCGTTGACGATGAGCACGTCATCGTCCAACAGGTTCAAGACGACACAAAAGTTGTGCGTGGACTGAACGTAAACCAGGTCGCCTTCTTGCTTGATCGCCACGAATGGATTGGCTGTGGTCGAGAACAGGAACCACTCCAAATGATTGCTTGCATCGGTCCTGGCGATAAAACCTTCGTTGCCCATTTCGCCCTCGCCGCATAGAACGACCTGGCCGTTGCTCAAAGACAACTTATGGTTTACCTGGACTTGCGCCCATACATCGTCATCTTCACCAAGCAACTCACCCGGCGCGGTCTTTGCTTCCCGTGAAAGGCTGTAGGCCCTGCCATAGGTATGGGGAAGTTCGGTGTTTTCAACCGAGTCGATCGCTATGGGCTCGATAACCCCGGGCTGGCGATAAATGATGTCCAGGCCGATCAACTGGCCGTCGCTCCATCGCTCTTGCAGTCCTTTCATATGTTCTAGTGCTCACGGCTATTTTTATCACTGCCCACCCAGGCCCGGCATGACCACGCTTTAGCGCGTCGCCTCAGTTTTGGGCGCCCGATTTCGCGGGGCTCGCACTTTTGGGCGGCGGATTCTACCATGCTCCGACGATATCAACTGGCCGATCCAGAGCCTCCGAGAGGGTAAAGCTCTATTTGCCCAGCCGGCAATTCGGCACCTTACCCACCACACTTTGAATGAGCTGCCTGTGCTGGATTTTTCATACTTGGCCGATAGCCGAGGCAACAAGCCCTCTTTGTCCATTCATGACCGGGACGTCAAGTTTCTGGAACCTGCCTTTCTGGACCTTGAGCAGAAAACCGGAATCTATATAGACCCCTACGGGACAACGCGGATCTACCCCGCCCATCAACAAATACTGGTTGATTATCTGCAAGGGCGCAGTGAAGACAAGATTGTCGAGTTTGTGCACTTGCTGAAGAACGCCATCAGGGAAGACGAGGTTCTAGTGGCCGATGGCGACTAAATACGATATTCACGGACGCGGGAATGACGAAGGTGACAGGGTGATTGGCCTAGATCTCGAGATAGTCCCTGGGAAGTCGATTGGCGGTATCTGTCTGGGAGACAATGCAGACGATATCGTCTGGAACATCCTGGATGAGTTCGATGTGCAGGCCTTTGATTTCGATAACTTCGGGATGAAGTACACCTGCTACAGGATCGACGGCGGAGCCATCTCATTTTCCGCCAACGAGGCCGGCAATATCGTCTCCTTATGCTGCGAGCCTCCTTATACGGGTCGGTTTGATAAAAGGTTCTACCCCGGGATAACGGCAGGCGAAATCAAGGCACGATCCAAAAGGCAGGAGCTTGTGGGCGGTTATCTGGTCCTGGATAGAAATTACCTTGCCTACTACGCAATGCCGGATGAGATCGACGACTTCGATCGCTTTTCCGATCTGGACGACGATGTGGTCTTCAATGAGCTGTATGTAGGGAACCTGGCTTGATGCCAGGACGATACCAAGCCCACCTATAAAGACGGGCTTGGTATGAAGCGCAGGGCCTAGTTGTCCAGGAAGGCGACGGCACGGGCCGGCGCGGCGCTGGTTCCCACCAGCTTCATCGGGAAGAAACCGACCATGAACCCTGACGCCGGCAGCGCGGCCAGGTTGTGCATCTGCTGCACGATGAAGGCTTCCTTCTCCTGGATCGCGAAGTGTCCATCCCAGATGGTGCTGCCCTCGCCCGTTTCCTCGAACCGCTTGCGCATCACCGGGAAGGGCCGGTCCCAGCCTGGCGCATCGGTGCCGAGCACCTTGGCCCCGGCCCGCGCCAGGAACAGCGTGCCCTCACGGGACATGCCCGGATAGGCGAACCATTCGGCGGACAGCGACTCGAAGCGTTCCTGCCCGGTACGCAGCAGCACAGCGTCTCCGGCCTGGATCGGCCGGCCCACCGCATCGATGGCAGCCTGCAGCTCTTCGATGGTGTAGGCATCGTTGCGGCGCTCGAAGGGACGCATGTCGAGCACCATCCCCGGGCAGAACAACTCCTGCAGGTTGATTTCGTGGATCTTGCGTGCGGGTTTGCCCTCGATCAGGTTCCCGCTGTGATAAGGCGCGTCCACGTGCGTGCCACAGTGGGAGCTCATGTCCGAGAGTATTTCCTCGCCCCAACCCTCGCCATGGGGCAGGTCGTGAGCTTCGCAGCAGAAGAGCCCCATCATGCGTTCGCGGCCCTTGGCCTCCGGACGGTGATAGTCGACAAGTGGAGCGATGACGCTGGCCATCGATGCCATGGCTGGCGGGATCTTCGAACGCAGCTCCGGGTCGATGGGGCGAGTCAGGCAGACCAGGCGTGTCATGTGATGCCTCCTAAGCAAGTGAGAAAGTGAAAGCGACGGTGGTGACCTCAGGTCATGACCAGGCCGCCGTCGTACAAGATCGATTGGCCGGTCATGCCGGCCGCACCCGGTGACAGCAGATAGGCCGCCAGCTCGCCGATCTCTTCGGGGCGAATCGCCCGGCGCAGGGGAATCCGCTCCTCCAGCGAAGCTTGCAAGCTGTCCTTGTCCGTACCCATTGCCTGGGCCTGGCGGGCCAGCAGTTCATCCATCATGTCAGTGGCCACCAGGCCCGGGCAGATCGCATTCACCGTGACGCCGTGGGCGGCCGTCTCCAACGCCACGCAACGGGTCAGCCCGACCAGCGCGTGCTTGCTCACGTTGTAGGCGCTCTGGTTCATGGAGCCCCATTTGCCCGCGGTGGAAGCGATGTTGACGATGCGCCCTGCCCTTTGCGCGAGCAAATGCGGGAGCACCGCCTGCATCAGGTTCACGCAGCCCATAACATTGATCTGAAACAGGTTCTCGAAGTCTTCGGCGGCGAAGTCGAGGAAGGCCGCTGATTTGTATACCCCGGCGTTGTTGACCAGGCCGTCGATGCGGCCCCAGCTGGCTAGCAACTCGGCGACGGCCAAGAATACCGCCGGGCGATCGGTGACATCGAAACTGCGTACCTCCACATCGATCCCATCACGACCCAGTTCCGCCTGGAGAGCCCGCAATTTATCCGCGCTGCGCCCGGTGACACAGACCCGGGCGCCCTTGGCCAGCAGGTTCCTGGCGATGGCCAGCCCGATGCCACTGGCCCCGCCACTGACAATGATGTTCATTCCTGCGAGTGCGTTCATTTCATACCCTCCGCTCGGCGCCGAGCCAGAACCGGTTTCTGATTTCGCGCTTGAGCACCTTGCCCGTAGCGCTGCGTGGCAGGTCGTCCCAGATCTCCACCGACTTGGGCGTCTTCACCCCGCCCAACTGCTCGCGGCAGGTGCGCAGCAGCACTTCCTGGTCGATGGACCGGCCTTTCTTCAATTGCACCACCAGCTTGACCGCCTCGCCCCATTTTTCATCGGGGACGCCAATGACCGCGCAATCCTCGACCTCGCCCAGGGAGCACACCACCGCTTCGATTTCGGAAGGATAGATGTTGAAGCCCCCGGAAATGATCATGTCCTTGCTGCGATCGACGATGTACAGATAACCGTCCTGGTCGAGGTAGCCGACATCGCCGGTACGCAGCCACTCGCCGTTCTTCGCCTCTTGGGTGGCGGCGGGATTGTTGTAGTAGCCCACCATCACCAGGGCACCGCGTACTTCTATCTCACCGGCCTGCATGGGCTCGGCCTCCTGGCCATCGCTGGTGATGATCCGCACCTGTGTCAGGATGCCCGGGCGTCCGCAACTGCGCATGCGCTGGCTGAGGCGCGGGTCATCGGGGCGGTGATCGTCCGGCGCCAGGAAGGTGCAAGCCGTGGGAGCCTCGGTCTGGCCGTAACCCTGGGTCATGACCGGCCCGAACACGCCGATGGCTTCCTCGATCTTCGCCTGGGCCGCGGGCGCGGCGCCGTACAGGAAGTATTGCAACGAGCTGTAGTCGTAGCGGCGCACATCGGGGTGGGCCAGCAGCGCATACAGTGCCGTGGGCGGCAGGAACAGGTGCGTAACCCCATGTTGCTCGATACTGCGCATGACCTTCTCGGCATCGAAGCAATCGAGGATCACATGGGTGGCGCCCTGTGCAGTCAGGATCGCGGCAATGGCGCCGGCGCCATGGGTCAGCGGCGCGACCACCAGGTGTACCACTGGGCCCTTGGGCGGCAGCGCGGTGCTCACATTGGCGACTTGGGCGATCCAGTTCAGATTGTTGTGCATCACGCCCTTGGGCTTGCCGGTGGTGCCCCCTGTGGGAATGATCGACACCACATGTTCCGGCCCCGGGATCAGGTTCGGGGCCCGGGTCGCAACCTGTTGGCACAGGCTCCTGAGGGAATCACCCTCCGGGCCGTCGATGGCCACGAAGCGGATCGTCCGCCGGACCTGCTGCATGTATTGCGCGACCGTCTCGGCCAGCCGCGTATCGTAGAGCACGATGTCCACCTCGAAGGACTCGAGGATATACAGGTTTTCTTCCAGTCCATTGCGGGCGTTCAGCGGTACCCAGGTGGCGCCCATGCGGTTCATGCCATAGATGCACTCCAGGACCGCGCCGCAGTTGGGGGCATAGATCGAGACCTTGCTCCCCTCGCCTGCCCCCAGTGCCAGCAAGACATTGGCGATCCGGTGGCTGCTGTCGTGGGCCTGCGCATAGCTCAGCTGGCCCTGGGCGTCGATGCAGAAAATGCGCTCCGGGTGGGTCCGGTAGCCTTTGTCCAGAAAATCAACAATTCGCACGATGCTGCCCCTTGCTCAATCGCCTACGCGTTCCAGGATGGAGACAACCGCAACACCTTCCTCGATGCCCAGGAATCCGCCGCCGTTCTCCTGCAGCGCCAGGCGTGCCCCGGCTACCTGCCGGGGACCGCACTGCCCGCGCAGTTGCTGGGTCAGCTCGAAGACCTGGGCCAGGCCGGTGGCACCGATCGGATGGCCACGGCTTTCCAGGCCGCCTGAGGGGTTGATCGGAATGCTTCCGCCAAGGGTGGTGGCACCGGACTCCGCCAGGATGCCGCCTTCACCGAATGCGCAAAAACCCAGTTGCTCGGCCACATAGAGCTCGCCAAAAGCCGTGGCGTCATGCACTTCGGCTACATCGATATCGTCTGGCCCGACCCCTGCCACCTCGTAGGCCCGGCGAGCCGCCCGGGCGCCACCGCTATTCTGGAAGTCTTCCCAGGCGCGCTCCTTGCCGGACACCAGTTCATAGGCACGTACCTTGACCCGCGACCTGCCCAGCCCCAGCCGCGCCGCGCCACGCTCGGTACAGAGGATGGCCGCCGCCGCACCATCGGCGAAGGGCGAGCACATCGGCACTGTCAGCGGATAGCTCAGGGGGCGCCCGGCCAGCACCTCCTCCACCGTGAAGGCCTTGCGGAACTGCGCTCTTGGGTTGTGCACCGAGTGGCCATGGTTCTTCGCGGCGATCACCGCCATCTGCCGCTGGGTCGAGCCGAAGCGCTGCATGTGCGCGCGGCACATGGTGGCGTACAGGTCCATGAACGCGGTCCGATGCCCTAGCTCCACTCCCGCAGGTGGTGGAGCGCCCAGTTGATCCATGCGCTGCAGGGTGGCCTCTACCTCGTGCACGTCCATGCCGCCGCGAAAGGCCTCCATCATGCGCTGGTCGAGGGACTCCTGGCCGTAGGTCATCTTCTCGACGCCGATGGCCAAGGCCACGTCGCCCGCGCCAGAGCGCAGGTACTGCAGGGCCAGCCAGACCGCCGTCGACGCCGAAGCGCAGGCGTTCTCCACATTGACGATGGGAATCGAGTCCAGCCCCGCCGCGCGCAGTGCGATCTGCCCGGCGATGTTGGTTTGCCCTTCCACCACGTCCTGGCAGCCATTGGAAAAGAACGCCGCTTCGATCTGCCGCAGATCGGCGCCGGCATCGGCCAGTACGTCCTGCAGCGCCTCGATCGTCATCTGCTTGATTGAGGCTGCCGGCCTCCTGGCGAAGGCGGTTTGGGCAACACCCGCGATGTAGATGGGTTCCATGTCAGACCTTTCTTGTTGTTTGCGTTCATGGGGTCCTGAGGCAGGCATGGATGGCATGCCGAGGACCTCATCCGGAGACTGCCTGTTTCGATTGATTGGTCAGTTTGGTACCAAATTATCGAATACGGTTCCATTTAACGGCGCCAAAGGTACCATGTCAACATAATTGGTACCGAGTCGAGCCGACGAACATCTCGACAAGCCAACCCTCGTCCGTCCTGGTCCGGCGTGGGCGCTGCTCGTTCCTATGCCCAAGGGCATGGGGGAATGTGCAAGTCTGTGCTCGACCGGTTCACCGCTATCCATGGACAGCGACGCGCTCCCACAACCCTGTTGTGTGCTAACAGCCACCTGGGGTTGTGGTACCGTCGCCACCTCGATGCACCTTCCGTCAATTAGGCGCCAACGCTGATGAAGAAAATTTTTGATGACGATGAGTTCCAGGCCGAACTCACCAGCCTGTTCCTCAGTGAGGGCATGAGCGCGCTCAGCGTGGGCGAAATCGCCGCGCGCATGCGCTGCTCCAGGCGGCGTCTCTACGAACTGGCCGGAACCAAGGAAGAACTGTTCTGCCGGATGATCCAGCGCTATTTCGACAGCGTTCTCAAAGAAGGCAACCAGGTCATCGACCAGGCGCAGGGCAACAGTGCCGAGGTCCTGACGGAGTATTTCCGAGTAGGAGCCAAGGCTGGCAGCACGCTCAGCACACCCTTCCTGCTGGATCTGGAGCGGCTGCCGGAAGCCAAGAGGATCTTCGATGAGTACCAGAACGCCCGCGCGGTGGTCGCCGAGCAACTTCTCGAGCAAGGCATACGCGAGGGGTTCTTCGTGCCCTGTCACGTGCAACTGATCGTGGAGACTTTGCGAGCGGCGGCGCAACGGCTGCGCCAACCGGAATTCCTGACCAAGGCCGGCATGACCATGGACCAGGCGTTCGATGAGTTCTATCGGGTCATGCTCGGTGGGCTTCTGGAGAAGCGCCGCGGGGAGCCGGCAAAAGACAAGGCGCCGCGGGCACGCAAGGCCAAGACGCCGCAATGACTTGAACCCCCCGGCAGGTTCGAACCTGGCCGGGGGGCGCACCGAGCCGATCGGGGTGGACCGGATCAGCCGCTCAAGAGCCGATTCTCAGGCATCGCTCGGGGCGACACGAATCACCAGCTTGCCCGAACTCTGGCCGGATTCCAGGGAGTGTTCTGCCGCGGCGACCTGCTCCAGCGGCCATTGCTCGATCTCATACAGGGTTTCGCTTTCCAGCCACTCCAGGGTGAAGGCTTCGGAGGCTTCCCACTCAGGCTGGCCGAACCAGGCAACGATCGAGTACGGCATGATGGTGATGCCGTCATAGCAAATGGGTTGGGTATCGATGGGCGGCATGCTGTCGCCGGCCTGGCGGCCAAAGATGACCCAGCGGCCACGCTTGCGAATGACTTGGGTATCGGTGGCGATCGTCGGCCCGGAAACGCCGTTGATCGAGACATCGACCCCGCCCCCCTGCTCACCGCCGACAAAGAAGCCGCTGGTCTTGGGACCACAGATGCGATTGATCTCATCCACGTAGTTCTGCGTCTTGCGATTGACGACGTGGTCGCAGCCGTTGGCACGCAACAACTGCACCTTGTCCTGCGAACTGCAGATGCCGATCACCCGGACGTTGCTGAACTTGCGCTTGAGGATCTGCAATACCAAAAGGCCAATGCCGCCGGCTGCAGCATGGAGCAGCACGGTCTCGCCCTCACGGACCTTGGCCCACTGGTACACGATCATGTAGGCCACCCGCATATTGAGGAAATAGGCCAGGGCCTTGTCCAGCGCGATCGATGGCGGGAGCGGCTTGAGGCCCTCGGCAGGGGCGACGACGTATTCGGCGAAACCTCCTTCGAGTACCGCCGCGGCAACCTTGTCGCCGATCTTCAGGCCGCTCACCCCGGCACCGACCTGGTCGATACGGCCAGCCGCTTCCAGCCCGGCGATGAACGGCGGCGGCGTGTCACGCTTGAGCGTGCCGGTGCGATGCATGACATCGCCCCAGCGCATGCCGGCGTACTCGACCTTGATGCGAACCTGCCCAGGTCCGGCTTGCGGAGCCGGGGCGTCGACCAGTTGGTAGTTGTCGACCGAGCCATATTCATTGAGTTGGATAGCGCGCATTACAGACTCCTCTCTAGTGGAATGCTGGAGCTACGGCAGCCGAAACCCGCCCTGCATGGAGGGCATTTGATTGACGGGCATCGGTACCGAACATGCATAATCAAGTACCATTACAGCATGCAAATGGGACCAAATCAAAGAATTTGGTACCGTTAATCAGTGATCCTATCAAGCGAGCCCGCTACGAATCGGGCCCGGCGTCTTGTGGTTGTGGCTCAAGCCGGCCCGGACGGCACCGGGCGAAATGCCGGCACCAGCCAATAGGCCAGTGCCGGGATCAGGATCAGCGCTCCCAGCATGTTCCAGATGAACATGAAGGCCAGCAGCAGGCCCATGTCGGCCTGGAACTTGATCGGGCTGAAGGTCCAGGTGACCACGCCGATAGCCAGGGTGAAGCCGGTCAGCACCACCACCCGGCCAGTGAAGTTCAGCGCCTGACGGTAGGCCTGGGCCAGGGATGCACCGCTGCGCACGCCCGCCAGGGTGACGCTGAGAATGTAGAGCGCATAGTCGACACCGATACCTACGCCCAAGGCGATCACTGGCAGCGTCGACACCTTCACCCCCATGCCGAGCCAGACCATCAGCGCCTCGGCCAGCACGCTGGTGAGCATCAGTGGCAGCACGGCGATCACCACGGCGCGCCAGCTGCGAAAGGCGATGAAGCACAGCGCGATGACTGCCGCGTAGACCATCAACAACATGGTGCGCCAGGCGCTCTTGACCACGATGTTGGTCGCTGCCTCGATACCGGCGCTGCCCGCCGCCAGCTTGAACTGCAGCCCCGGCTGTCGTTGTCCTTGGCGAAAGCTTCGACATGGGCGGTCACTCGTTCCAGGGTGGCGGCCTTGTGGTCGCCGAGGTAGGCATACAGCGTCAGCAGGCTGCAACTGTCATTGCTCAGCCCACGCGGGACCTTGGCGGTGGTCGAGTTGAGGATGGCCTGGTTCGGCACCAGGTCGTACCACTTGGGGTTGCCCTCGTTCATTCCCACCAGCATGCGGCGGTTCATCGTCGCTAGAGATTGCACGCTCTCTACTCCAGGAATCTGCCGCAGCTGCCACTCCAGGGCATCCACCTTGTTCAGGATGGTGTAGTCCGCGCACTGGCCTTCGGGGGTAGTGACCAGCACCGCCAGCAGGTCACTGGCAGTGCCGTAGGCCTTGTTCATGAAGGCTGCGTCCTGGTTGTAGCGGCTTTCGGGCCGCAACTCCGGAGCCCCGGGGTCAAGATCGCCGATCTGCAGGTGAGTACTGGCAAGCCAGCCACCCAGCGCCATCACCCCGGCCACCACCAGCGCCGCCGTGGCCCAGCGGCGCTGGGTGAACAGCTCCACGCCGCGCCAGTAGTTGCGCCGGAGCTGGGCCTGGTCGTCATGCAAGCTGCGCGCCGCCGCCCGGGCGCTGACACCGGTATAGCTGAGCAACACTGGCAGCAGGATCAGGTTGGTGAAGATCAACAGCGCAACGCCGATGCTCGCCGCGATCGCCAGTTCGCGAATGACCTGGATATCGATGGCCAGCAACACGGCAAAGCCCACCGCATCGGCCAGGAGCGCGGTCAGCCCCGCCAGGAACAACCGGCGGAAGGTCATGCGCGCGGCCTCCAGGCGCGGCCTGCCGCGGCCGATGTCCTGCATGATGCCGTTCATCTTCTGCGCCCCGTGGCTCATGCCGATGGCGAAGACCAGAAAAGGCACCAGGATCGAGTACGGGTCCAGCGAGTAGCCCAGCGCGTGCATCAACCCCAGTTGCCAGAGCACCGCAATGATCGATGCCAGGAGCACCAGCACCGTGGAGCGAATGCAACGGGTATAGCCATACACCATCAGGGCCGCCACCAGCGCAGCTACGGCGAAGAACACCAGCATGATCCTCACGCCATCGATCAGGTCCCCCACCACCTTGGCGAATCCGCTGATCCGCACCTCCACCCCCTGCTGTTGGTACTTGTCGCGCAGCCGCTCGAGTTCCTGGGACAACGCGGCGTAGTCCAGCGCCTGGCCATCCGGGGTGGTCGTAAGCAGCGGCACGTAGATCAGCGAAGAACGGCGATCCAGCGCCACGGTCTGGCCGATTTCGCCCGAGCGCTCGATGTTGGCTTGCAGTTGTTCGAGGCTCCTCGGGCTGCCATCGAAGCCCCTGGGGATCACCGGCCCGCCTTCCAGGCCCTCTTCGGTGACCGCCAGCCAGCTGGTCGAGGGCGACCACAGGCTTTTCATGCGGATCCGATCGACGCCAGGGATGAGGAACACCTCATCGCTCAGCGCCCGCAAGGTTTCCATGTAGTGCTTGTCATAGAGGCTGGCACCGGGATTGCCGACCGAGATGCGCACGGCGTTGCCCAGCCCGGTCAACTCGGCCTGGTACTGCAGGAAGGTCTGGATGTAGGGGTGCTGGCGCGGGATGGTCTTCTCGAAGCTGGCGTTGAGCTTGAGCTGCAGCGCCTGCCAGGCCAGCAGCACAGTGAGCAGCATGCAGATCAACACCACCCAGGGGCGATGGGAGAACACCAGGCGCTCGATCCAGGAGCCCGAATGCGCTTGGAGCTCGCTGGCCTGGGTCTCTGGCGACAAGCTGGGACTCATGGCGGTCATTTTAGGCTCACCTTCTTCACAAGAAAGACACCACGTACGGAGGCCACGACGGACTCGCCATTATCCAGGGCCAGGATTCCATTCAAGGGCGGTAACTGCCCCGGCAGGCGCAGCAGGTGATCGTGCTCCAGGCGCATGAGGCTCCCTCCCTGGTTGGCCAGCAGCACCTGGCCCTGGGCATCGACCGTTGACGCAACGATCGAATCCGAACCCAGGGCCGGAACCCGGCTCCAGTGCTCTCCGGCATCGCTGCTCTTCCACAGGTTGCCACGCAGGCCGGCCGCCAGTAGCTCACCTGATGCGCTGATCTGGGCGGTGAAGAAGCTGCCCTCATAGGGCACGGCGCAGTGGCGGAAGGTCCGCCCCCGGTCGTTGGAGTACAGCAGCGTGCCGCTCTCGCCGGCGATCAGCACTTCGTTGCCACGTGCGTGGATGGCATACAGGTGCCGGTCGGAGCCTCCGGGAAAGCGTGAGGAAATACCCTGCCAATGCTGGCCGCCGTCAAGGGTTTCGAAGGCCAGGCCATAGGCGCCCACCACGATGCCGTGTTGTGCATCGAAGAACCACAGATCCAGCAGCGGTTTGTCCGCACCATCGGCGACCATGCGCTCGGCCTCCTCCACGGCCGGCCCCGGGCCACTGCCGGCCGCCGCCAACAGTTGCTGCGCGGCCTGGTTGCCGTCCAGTTGCCTGGCCCAGGTGCTGCCGCCATCGGTGGTGGCCAGCACCACTGCGCCATGGCCGGTGGCCCAGCCATGGCGCGAATCGACGAAGCGCACCGACGTCAACCCGACACTCACCGGCGAGTCCACTTGCTGCCAGCTATGGGCCTGGTCATCGCTGATGACGATGACCCCGCGCTCGCCCACCGCCACCAGCCGGCTTGCGGCGCTGGCGATGCTCTGCAGGCTGGCGCTCGGTATTTCTCGCAGTGTTTGCGCCGGCCGCTCCAGGGCTGGCAGTACAGGCGCCGCCTGGGCGATGGATAGATAAAGACCGGCAATGAATAAGCCAAGACGCAAAAGCATAGGTGCCACCGAAGAAGGCTTGGAATCGGGGGCGGCCACCGCACGCGGCCGCCTTGCAGGTTGCTCAGCGCACGCCACTGCGGGTCAGCGCATCGGGTCCGAACTCGGACGCGGGATAACTGGGCTTGAGGGCGTACTGGTTCGATTTGCCGGCCATCAAGTCCGACATGTAGCCCACTCCCGCCAGCAAGTCGGTGAACTGCCAGGTCAGGTTGACCACCGCCGGGATCTCCGGGGCGACGATGTTGCTCATCCAGAAGGTGCGCCACAGCTGACCCCTGCTGTCCCAGCGGTCGGCCAACTGGCAGCCCCAGGTGTCTTCATCGCAGTAGTAGCGACTCTTGACCGCTGCATGGCGTTCGCCATCGCGCAGCGTGGCCTCGACCACCCACATGCGGTGCAACTCCCAGCGCACGTAGTCCGGATTGGCATAGACCTTGTCGCCGAGGATCTCTTCGTTGGATTTGGCCCCCATGAAGGCATTGCCGTTGTAGGGAACGTAGATCTCCTTCTTGCCCAGCAGCTTCCAGTTGAAGCGCGTCAGGGTGCCTTCCCAGATCTGCAGTTCATCGGTGGTGGTCAGGCCCGCGGCCGACGACGATGGCGTGTCGCAGCAGGGGTTGGGCAGCTTGCGCACCCGGCGCTGGCCCGGCAGGTAGGTCCAGGCCTGGTCGTTGGCCGAATCCAGCGCATAGAACGAAGAGATGCCCTCCCCGGCGCGGCTGGGCGGCCCCACCAGGAAACCCGCCATCTGCCGGTACACCGCCTTGCCGTCATTGAACTGCTCGGGCTTGGCATCCTTCAGGTACGAGGGGAACTGGAAGTTGATCCGAATCTCGGAAACCAGCACCTTCTTGCTGGGCAACTGCTGGTACCCGGCGCCCTGGATCACGAACGAGGCTCCGCGCCAGCGCAGCAGGTGGTTCCACATCACCTGCGCCCCGCTCTTGGGAATGGGGAACGGAATTCCCCCGGCAAAACCCCGTGGCACATCCCCATCCAGCGTGGCGTGGACCGCGTTCCAGGCAGTATTGGCGTACACCGCCTGTGGCGCGCTGGCGGTCCGGTGGGTCGGATAGACATTGATGCGATAGTCCGCAAACTTCTTGAACATCGCCACCTGGCCGTCGTTCAGCTTGTCGGCGTATTCAGCGACGTTGCTGGCGGTGATGGTGAACAGCAGTTTTTCGTCCTTGAACGGATCGCCACGGCTGCCATTGGCCGCATTGGGCAGCGCGCTGGTGTAGCCGCCGTTCCAGGCTGGGATGCTGCCGTCCTGGTTGCCCGCGCGCTCGGCCCCGAAGGGGGTCAGCTCGGTAGCCAGTTTCGCTGCTTCCTCGGCCGTGACGGCCGCATTGGTACTACTGATAAAAACCGCGAAGCAGGCAGCTACGCCACAAGACATCTGAAAGAGTTTCATCGTTACCTCGAATGACAGCGTTACCAGGTGCGGCGCACCGAGAAGGAGATGTAGTCGCGATCGGCAAGCGACTGGCCGAAGCTCGCCGCCGTGACGCCAGAAGGCAGGGTGATCGTGGCCGGCATGGCCTTGCCGAAGTAGTTGGTGTAGGCCAGCTTGAGCTTCCACACCGTGTCGTAGGTGCCGGCCACCCCCAGGGTGAAGGTGCCGCCGTTTTCGGGCGGGAAACCGGCTGCAAGCGAAGAACGCGAGCCCTTGGGGGCGTACTGGACGCCGATCGGCACATCGATATCGAGCCCTGGCAGCACCTGGCGATACGTAGGCTGGAACACCAGGGACAGGGCTGAAGCATCCCGGGTGGTGTTGGCATCCAGGGCCCCGCACTGTTTGGTACAGGACAGCATGCGGTTCCAGGCGATCTCGCCGGTCAGCGAGGCCTCGTTCCACCAGGCTGTCGGTGGCAGGTTGGAGATCGCCGAGAGGTTCAGGTGCCCCGTCCTGCCCACTGCATAGGCCGGTTTATCGCTGTTGTTGCTACCGGCGAAGTCCACCGCGCGGGTCGAGTACAGCGGTTGGTTGTGGTGCACACCGGCTTCCAGCGCCAGGTTGGTATCGCCGAAGGAGTGGCTGGCACTGAAGGCCAGGGCGGTGGTGTCCTCCGGGTAGACCAGGGTATAGGACGCCGGGATGCCTCCGGCTCCCAGGGTGGTCGTACTCACCGGGCTCTTGCTGTGGAAACGCAGCGCATAGAAACCGAAGTCGGTTTCGTTCCAGTTCCACTTCAACTGCACGCCGCCCTGCCCCGAATCGGAGGCCCTGACATCCTTGTTGCGATTGACCTTGAGCATCTGCCCCGAGGGCAAGGGCACGAGAATGCTCTCGCCGCCGATAGGCGCGGTATCCCCGACAGCGAAATAGCTGCCCGCCGCAGGCAGACGGTTCTCGACGAACTCGAACTGGTAGTAGGCGCCGATCGATACATCCGGCGTCAGCTGGATCTGCCCCGACACCTGGGGAACGGGCAATACGTATTCCTTGGCTTGCGCCGTCGAGTCGGTGGCCAGGCGGCTCAGATCGTAAGGGCTCTGCGCTCCGGCAATGGCGTTGCTGGAGAAGAACAGGCTTTCGCCCCAGACCAGCGCATGCTGGCCCAGGCGCACGACGCTCGGCATATCGCCCAGGTCGAACTTCTGATAGACGAATGCATCGAGGAATTCGGCGTTGCGGCCCATCCACAATTGCGTATCGGAAGAAAACCTGTTGTGCGGCGTATGGTTGGGAAAGGCCCCTGCGGAAAAACCCGGGTTGTCGTTCTTGCGGTTGTAGACATCGTCGTACCAGGCCGCACCAGAGACCCTGGCACCAAAGCCGCTCGAATGGCTGACGTCGACCTCGCTCACCCAATCGACGCGGTTCGAGACAATGCCCGGGTCGAAGTTGCGGTTGCCATCATCCTGGTTCGGATTGGCCACCAGTGCCGAACGATGGGATCTCAACCGCGAGATCACGCCGTAGCGCAGGGTGTTGTCTCAGCGTATCTGCCAGTCGGGATTGCCCAGGTCGATTTCCGCGGCGTTGCACGCTGGAGAATAAGCTGTCGCCGTCGCCAGTGCGCTTGCTGCGATGGCGAGTGCACTGCAGGTAGAAAAGCATGCTGCTGTTATTTTTATTTTCACTTTGCTGGCTCCTGTCGTTTATCGCGAACCCCCGCCCCAGGCCATCCGAGCAGGGGCACCAACTCCCACCACCCGCCCGTGTTCGAGCCAAGCGCAGGGACTGCCCCTCATGACCTGTGGCCCGGGCACTGCCCTGGCCACTGATGCAACGGAGATCGGTACCGACTAATGTTGTTGTGGTACCAATAGAGCATGGCGCATGGAATCAAGTCAACATATTTGGTACCAAAAACCATGAAGTCGTACCTTGCATGGCCGCCCTGTCCCGAGGTGCCGGCCGCGCTCCCCGGCTGGCCAATCAACACTCCGCGAAGCTTCCTGGCAGGTGGTGGCGCAGGGGGCACGGTTCTGGCGACAGGAGGTGCGCACGGCGCAAGCCGTCGGTGCTAGCGATGAATCCGTTGCCAACCGATCAGCACCGCGCAGGCACAGGCGAGCGCCACCAGGATCTGAAAGTGATTGATGCTCGCCAGCAGAGTGGCCTGGCTGGACAGCTCCCGGGCCTGTTCGGCGAATGCCATCCTGGCTGCCGTGCCCGCTTCGGCGAAGTGGCTGAAGTGACTGCCCATGACCTGGCTGCTCTGCTCGTAGCCCGGCCGTCCCGGCATCAGGTTGGCATTGAGGGCGGCGTACTGCTCAGTGGTTCGCCACTGGCTGAACACCGTGGCGATCGTGGTTCCCGAGGCCATTGCCAACTGGCCGAAAATGCTCTTGATCTGCTGGGCGTGGGACAGCAGCTTGTCGTCCCTGGAAGCTTCCCTGAAGGTCTGGGTCGCGGCGGTTCCCAATACCAGCATCACGAAACAGCCATTGAGCACCAGGGCCGGCAGCACGTATTGCAGCGGGTCGACCGCAGGGCTCAGGTTCGACAGCAACCAGCCGAAGCCGCCCAGGCAGGCGAACCCCGCCAGGTAGAACTTCCTGGGAGAAGGCGCACGCAACAGGATCCTGGCCATGATCAACCAAGTCACCAACTCGCCCGCCAAGCCGCAGGACTGCAGCCTGGCGATGCTTTCCCAGGTCATTCCCAGGCCGGTCTGCAGCAGCGTCGGCAGTACATAGTTGTTGGCGTTCATCACCCCGTAGCTCAGCGAGAACAAGGCCAGGCCCAGCAGGTAGCGCGGCGTGAGCAGCTGCCGCAGTTCGAGCAGGGGCGCCTGCCTGTGCTGCAGGTGGAAGAAGTAGCCGAACAGCGACACTGCCACCAGCAACCAAAGGACGAGCATCGGTGAATGGTCGTAGAAGTCGTAGCACAGCCGCTGAATGATGTAGAGCAACGAGAACGAGCCCATTGCCAGCAGCCCCAGGTCCAGCAGGCTGGCCTGGTTGTGCCGCTCCCGAGGCTCGGCAGTCGATGGCAGCACCCCGGCCGCGAGGAAAGCGGCGACCGTGGTACAGCAGATCAGTGCCCAGAACATCAGGTGCCAGTGATCCAGCGACACCGCCAGCGATGAGGCCACCGGAGCGCAGGCCGTCCCGGCCGCCAGGGCGCAGCAGAACACTGTGATGCCGGTGAAGCGTCCAGGCCCGGCTGGAATCAGGGTGACCAGCATTCGCGCACTGATCATGAAGGCCGCGCTGCCCAGGGCCATCAGCGCGCGTCCCAGGCTGAAGCTTGCAAGGTCGTGGCTTTGTGCGCAGATCAAGCACCCCAGCGCATGCAGTGCGATGGTCGCCAATACATACCAGCGCCAGCCGCTGCGCTCGAGCAGCCAGCGATGAATCGCGATGCCCAGGATGGCAATCCAGGCATGCAGGACCGTGACAAGGCTGTATTCCTCGGGAGAGGCACCGATTTCCCCGCGAATCGGCGCGGCAGCAAAGGCGAACATGCCGTTTTGCAGGAACTCTGCGAAGCACAGCAGGAAGATCAGCAGCAACAACCTGTGTTGGCCACTCTTCATTGCCGGGCCATCGCTGGTTGCCCGGCGTTGGCTTGCACGATCTCCTCGACCAGCTGGTCGGCGTCCTGGAGTTCTTTGTCGAAGATCGTGGTACGGCTGGCCGAGAGCGCCGCGACATCCTCGCGCAGCACCAAGCCGCTGCGATCGTGGGTCTGGATCGCGACTTTCATCGACAAGCCCACACGCAGCGGATGCTCATTCAAGGCGCCGGGTTCAAGCTCGATGCGCACCGGCACGCGCTGGGTGACCTTGATCCAGTTGCCCGTTGCGTTCTGTGCCGGCAGCAATGCAAAGGCATTGCCGGTACCGGCATCGACCCCGACCACCCTGCCCCTGTAGGTCACCTGCGAGCCGTAGACATCCGAAGTCAGCAGCACTTGCTGGCCGATCCGGATGTTCTTGAGTTGCGACTCCTTGAAGTTGGCGTCCACCCACACCTGGTCGAGCGGGACTACGGACATCAGCGATACCCCAGGGCTGATGCGTTGCCCCACCTGCACGTTGCGGCTGGTGACGTAGCCCGATACCGGCGAGCCGATGCGGGTGCGGTGCAGGGCGACGAAGGCGTCGCGCACCTCGCTCGCCGCCGTCATCACCAGCGGATGGGACCGCAGTCGCGTGCCCTCCACCAGCGCCTGGCTTTGCGCCAGGGCTTGTTGCGCAGCCGACAGGCCGGCCCTGGCAGTCTCCAGGGCCTGGCGTGCATGGCTCAGTTCCTCCCTGGAGATCGCTCCCGCATCGGCCAGTTGCGAGCGCCTTTGGAAATCGGCCGAGGCCTTCTGGTAATCGCTGGCCCGCGAGCTGGTTTGCGACTCCAGCTCCTTCACGTGCAGGTACTGCGCCCTGGCGTTGCGCACGGCGGTCGCCAGGGCGGCCTTGGCGCGCTCCAGGCCCAGGGCCTGGTCCACGTCGCTCAGGGCGATCAACCGCTGCCCCGGCTCGACCTTGTCGGTGTCGTCGACTTCGATCGCGGTGACGGTGCCACTGACCTGGGACGTGACCTGGACCAGATTGCCGCGGACGTAGGCATCTTCGGTCACCTCGGTATCCAGTCCGGCCTGGTAGACCGCGGCCGCGATGCCGATGACTGCCAAGGTGGCGACCGCCCATTGCGCGCGCCGGGCATTCTTGCGGGGATCGGGATGTTGTTCGTTCATGGGGCTCATTGATCGTTCCGGATAAAACACGCGCGCGCACGAAAACCGCTCGCTTGCAGCGATCTGTGCACAGGCAATTCAGGAGCCACGACCCGTGGCTCAAGGGTGGGGAGCGGCGGCCAGGATCAGGCGACCGGCACCGCGGAGGAAGGAAGGGTCAGCCTGCTGTCGCAGGAGAAAAACGTTTCATGCATTCACCTCTGTAGACGTGCCAGGCACCGCTGCGAGGAATTTTCCGCCAGGCACTGCCTGCCACCATGACCGAGCCGCTCATTGATCGTGTCGAATCGATCAAGTCTGTAGCGCACCATCCAGGCGCCGCTGCCTGCGACACAGCAGGCAGGTCGGACAAACACATGGGCAACCGCCAGACGCCGGTGTTTTACAGGGCGTGTTTTGCCATAAAATCACTGCTTGTGACCCACGACCGAGGTCGCCACCGTACAGCCGCTCGACCTCGACCTGGCTGGCGGGGACATTCGCTTCGCATCGAGTACTTGCCAATGAAACGCTCAATCACCAGCCGAGCGAACCTGGGTTCCAGCGCCCGGATCATTCATAGCCAAAAACCCTTCACCCATCGCATCCATGTCGAGCAATCGAGCCTGGTGGCGGTATGGAAAGGCCAGAGCTGCTTGCGCTGGGCCGGGCATGAGTTGCTGGTGCGCCCGGGAGAAATCGTCGCGCTGGCCTCGGAGCAGACGTTCGATGTGATCCACATCCCCTGCCCCCGCTCGGGTTTCTTCGAGGCCCAGGTGCTGGTGTGTGCTGATCCGGTGGTCAAGGCGTTCCTGGAACGGCGGCCCAGGGGGCGGCGGATCAATGATGCGCAGTTGATCCAAGGCGGCAGCGAGGGGCTGCTGGCGTCCTTTCGCCACGCCTATGCCGGCTTCGATGAAAAACTGCAATTGCCCCAGGCCATCGTCACCAGCCGCCTGACGGAGATGCTGACCTGGCTCGACCATCACGGAGGCTACTTCGCTACCAGCTCCAGCAACCAGATCACCCTGCGGGTGCGGCAACTGATCGGCAGCGATCCTGGAGCGATCTGGACGGCGACCATGGTCGCGCGACACCTGGCCATGAGCGAGGCGACGCTGCGCCGCAGGCTGGCAGCGGAAGGCAGCCACTTCCAGCAACTGCTGTTGGATGTGCGCATGGCCAGGGCCCTGACCTTGTTGCAGCTGACCGATCTGCCGATCGCCAATATCGCCTGCGAAGTAGGCTACAGCTGCAGCTCACGTTTCTCCTCGCGCTTTCGCCAGCGGTTCGGCGGCAGCCCTTCGGACATACGCTCGGCCGCAGCCTTCGAACCGGCGGCTTGAAGGCACGGCGCCAGGGAGCGCGCCGTGCCTGCGGGTCATGGCGTCGGGTACACGGTGCCCTGGTTGACGCCAAAACCGATACGCACGAAGTCTTCCCGCTGGCACCAGCCCTTGAACAGCACGGTGTCGCCATCCTCGAGGAACCCCCGGCGCTCGCCGTGGCCGATGTCCACCGGTTGCGTTGCGCAAACCGTCAGTTCGATCAACGCGCCGGCTTCGCCTGCGGTGGGGCCCGAGATCGTGCCGCTACCCAACAGGTCGCCACTCTGCAGGTTGCAGCCACCCACGGTGTGCTGAGCGATCATCTGGCCCAGGGTCCAGTACTGATGGCGGAAACTGGTGCGGGTCAGGGTTCGCGGCTGCTGGCCGGCGGCGCGCTGGCTGGCGCTTTGAATCGACACCTCCAGCTGGATATCGAATGCCCCCGCCTCGGCGTTCTGTGCCGCGCTCAGGTAAGCCAGCGGTTGCGGCCGCTCCGGTGCCCTGTTCCAGCTCGTGCGGTACGGCAGCAAGGCCTCGAGAGTGACGATCCAGGGGGATATCGTGGTGGCGAAGTTCTTGGCGAGAAACGGCCCCAGCGGGTTCATCTCCCAGGTCTGGATGTCCCGTGCGGACCAGTCGTTGAGCAGGCACAGGCCGAAGATATGCTGTTGGGCATCCTCCAGCGCAATGCGGCTGCCACGGGCATTGCCGCGGCCGATCACCGCGCCGATCTCCAGTTCGTAGTCCAGGCGCTGGCAAGGTCCGAAGACCGGAGCGGCAGCGGCATCCGGGCGGCTCTGGCCCATGGGCCGGTAGACCTTCTGCCCGCTGACCTCGATGGATGAAGCACGGCCGTGATAGGCAATCGGCAGCCAGTCGAAGTTGGGGTACACCTCAAGGCCGAACTGGCGGCAGCAGTTCACCGCATGATCGAGGGAGGTATAGAAGTCGGTGTAGTCCCCGACCTGGACCGGCATCCGGTATGCGACCTCCTCCTGGCTGACCAGGACCTGGCGCACGGTGGGCTCGTCCTGGCTGCCGGCTTCCAGCAGAGCAAAGAGCCCATGGCGCAGGGTTTGCCAGGCCTCGGGCCCCAGCTCCAGCAGCGGATTGAGCGATGCCCCCGCCGCAGCCTGCACGGCTGCGGCCAGTTCACCGCTGACGCATCGGGTACGAGACAAGGCTGCCAGGTCGACGATCTGGTCACCGATGCCCACGCCGCCACGCCAGGCTTCGTCGCCATCGCGACGGCGAAACACGCACAGCGGCAGGTTCTGCAAGGGAAAGTCGGTGGCGCGGTCATTGGCTTCGGCCAACCAACTCAGGCGCGTCGCATCATGGGTGTGGTTCAAGTGCATGGGGTTCTCCTGGGGTGCGTTGGCGCTCATGCCCCGGCCTTGAGCGCGTCGTCGAAGATGGCCACGGCGCGGGTCCAGCCGGCCGACGCGCTACGGATCTTGCAGGGGAAGCAGGAAATGAAGAAGCCCGTGGAGGGCAAGGCTTCGAGGTTGTGCAGCTTCTCCAGGTGGCAATAGCCGATGTTGCGACCGGACTTGTGCCCTTCCCAGATCAGCGCTGGGTCTTGGGTCTGGGCGTACTTCTTGGCGGTATGCACGAAGGGCGCATCCCAGCTCCAGCCATCGGTGCCGGTCAGGCGCACGCCGCGCTCGAGCAGGTACATGGTGGCCTCCAAACCCATGCCGCAGCCCGCCGATACGTACCCCGGCTGGCCGTACTGCTTGCCCGCAGCGGTGTTGACCACCACGATCTCCAGCGGGCTGAGCTGGTGGCCGATCCGCGCCAGTTCCGCCTCGACATCCTGCGCGGTGACTACGTAGCCATCGGGAAACCGGGTGAAGTCCAGTTTCACTGCCGGCTGGAAGCACCACTCCAGCGGCACCTCGTCGATGGTGATGGCCCGCTCACGCTCGCCGAACGACTCGTTCATCGTGCTGTGGAAGTGATACGGCGCATCCAGGTGCGTGCCGTTGTGGGTGTTGAGTTGCACATGCTCGATGGCCCAGCCTTCGCTGTCGGGCAGGTCCGAGACCTGCAGGCCGGGAAAGAACGAGGTGACCTGCTCCGCTGTCGTCCGGTGATCCAGATACTGGATTTTCGGCCCATATCCGGGCGGGTCGGATATCACATCGTTCTCAAGGAAGATTGAAAGATCTACAAATCGACGTCCCATTTCTATGACTCCTCATTCAGGTAATTGCATGCCAATCAAACCCTGTCAGCCACCGGCAATGGCTCAGGATCGCCGACCCCCTGCACTTGGGCGGGTAGCCAGCAGACTGCCACGGCGGCGAGCAGGAACAGCACGCCGCAAAAACCGAGGCTCAGGCTCAGCCCCATGCTGCTCGCCAGCGATCCCAGGAGGATCGGCGAGAACGCCGACAGGCCGCGTCCGGTGTTGAAGCAGAAACCGGCGCCGGACGCCCGCAGATGGGTGGGGTACAACTGGGCGAAGTACGAGCCGAACAGCCCGACAAACGACAGGAAGAAGGCGTACACCGGGCCCAGCACCAGCAACAGGGTGCTGTCTGCCACCCAGATGTAGACCGGGAGCATGAGCCCCGACCCCACCAGGGAGACGATGACCATGCGCCGCTTGCCCAGGCGGTCGGCGAGCCAGCCGAACAGGTTGTAGCCGATGAACGCGCCAACGTTCATCACCGCGATCAGGTTCGCCATGGTGGTGGATGAAAGCCCGTGATGCTTGACCAGGAAGGTCGGGATCCAGGTCATCGTCCCCCAATAGGCCGTCAGCGCCAGGGCCGAGGCTGCGCTGCCCAGGAGCGTCCGGCGGGCCAGGCCCGGGCCGAACAGCTGCGCGATGGCCAGCGTCGGCCGGGCGTCCGCCCGTTCCGGTTGGCGGTGGCGCCTGGCAAGCCAGGCGGCGGACTCCGGAACCCGCAATGCGACATACAGCACCGGCACCAGCACCAGCGCACCGCTGAGGAAAAACAGCGTGCGCCAGCCATAGGCCTGCAGCAGGCCGGCAGCCAGCAGCGCGGCCAGGCCGGAACCTGCGGAAAACGCACTGAGCACGAAGGCGGTCGCCCGGCCCCGCTGCCGGGCCGGCCACGTCTCATGTACGTGGGCCGCGACGACTCCCCAGACCCCACCCAGCCCAAGTCCGGCGAAAAAGCGCAGGACCAGGATCTGCTTCCAGTCACTCGCCGCGGCGATGGCCATGGTCAGCCCGCCGAATGCCACCAGCGATGCCAGCAGGGCTTTCTTGCGGCCCAGGGTATCGGCCAGGGTGCCCATCACCAGGCTGCTGACGCCGACCCCGAGCAAGGTGGCGGTCACCATCAGCCCGGCCTGGCTGGCACTGATGTGCAGGCTTTCCTGGATGGTCGGCAAGGCGATGATCAGCACCAGGATGTCCAGGGCATCGAAGGTGTAGCTGAGGAAGGAACCGATGAGGACACGCCATTTCAAGCTGTCGGGTTGGGTCGTCATGCTGACTCCTGGAGGTACCACCATGCTCGAGCGGAGCGGTGGTTTTGTTGTTTTGCGCAAAACTATACACACGTACAGTTAGTCGGTCTAGCCAAGTCGATGCGGTGGCGTGGGCCGGGTCGGGCAGGCACAATCAGCGCCTGCCCAGCAAGTCTTGAGGATGTCGATGACCCAGGTACCCCAGAAGCAAGAGATGGCCGTGGTAAGCAAGCGTGAGTCGATTCTCGATGCCGCCGAGCGCCTGTTCGCCGAGGGTGGCTATGACGGTGTTTCGATGCGCGATATCGCGGCGGCGGCCAACGTGGGCTTGCCCCTGGTGGTGTACCACTTCAAGACCAAGCTCAACCTGTATCGCGAGCTTTTCGAGCGGCGCAAGTCCGTGCTCGAAGCCCGGCAAGCCTTGTTGCGCCAGCCTCTGGCGGACGCAGAAGATCCGTTGGAGCACATCGTCCGGGCCTTCGTGACCCCCGTGATGAGCATCCAGCATGACGAGGCGGGAGTCGCCTATGCCAAGTTGGTGGCGCGCGAGTCTTCCGACCCCAAGGAGGCAGGCCGGGGCATCGTCGAGGCGCTGTTCGACCCGTTCGCCGCCGAGTTCATCGCCGCTATCCGCCGGGCCCTGCCCGACATCACGGCGGCCGCGGCGCATTGGGCCTATCACTTCGCTGTCGGCGCCCTGGTCATGAGCGTGTTCGACGAGCGCATCGAGCGGATCTCCGCTGGCGAGGTCAAGGCCATGGATATCGAGGTGAAGACCAACTACCTGATCTCCTTCATCACGGCCGGGATCCGCGCCACGACCGCGCAACCCTGTCGCTGAAGCGGGCATCTGCGGGCGTGCCCATGCCCGCACAAAGCGCTGCGCCAGCAGTAGCGGGCACTAGATCTCGAGGTTCATGACCTCGGGGAAGGTGAACTTGAACCAGGGCGTGTAGTCGTCCGGATGTGCCTGGATATCCTGGCGAATGTCCTCGAGGGAGCGATATGCACAGGCGTCCGCTTCGTCGGGATTCAAGACGGGCTCAACATCGCAACGGGCAAAGTACAGGTGCCCGTATTCGTGCTCGATCAAGCCTCCCGGCAAATGGAGAAAGTAACCGAGCTCGAAGCGCTTGGTCACCGGGCAGGTCAAGCCCATCTCCTCTTCCAGGCGTCTTTGCGCCGCATGATCGGTGCTCTCGCCTGGAAGCGGGTGCCCGCAACAGGTGTTGCTCCATAGACCGCCGCAATGATATTTGCGCGCTGCGCGCCTTTGCAGCAGCAGTTCATTGCGGCTGTTGAACACATAGACCGATACCGCCCGGTGGCGCGCCCCGACCTTGTGGGCGGCCAGCTTCTCCATGAAGCCCACCTCCCTGTCGTTGTCATCCACCAGGATTACCTCGATGTGCGGCATGTAGCCTTCCTCGCATTGTGGGGTGGGTTTTCAGCGATGGGCTCAAGGCGCCAGCGCAACTGCGATCCAGCTTAGTCCAGGCTCGCACCCGAGCTTTTGTCATTAAATCGGCGACAGGCCGGGCATACCCTTCGCCCGGTCTTAACATCGATAAGGAATCGATCATGAATCTTTCACGCCTGTTGCTGGCAGGAGTCATCGGCCTGGCACTCGCCCCCCTGGCCCAGGCCTCATCCACGGCCGATATCGAAGAAAAAGCCCAGCTGCGAAAACTCTTCTGCGAGTCCAGGGGCGGCTCTGACATTACCGCCCTGGGTGAACTGAAGAAGTCCGACGACGTCGGCGCCGTAGTGGTGTGCAAGCTTGCTCCGTCGAGGACGACGGTGGTTGAAAACCAGGCCGCCGCAACGTTCTCGCCACTGCCGCTGACTCCTGTCACCGCCACCCTCGCGCCGCCTTCCGGGGTCTACAAGCTTGCTCCGGGGGCCAACAGCATCAACACCTCCTGCTCGGCCAACCTGGCCATCGCCAAGTGGGCTGGCTTGCCCAGCACCAGCAACGGCAACGCCAGCTTGAATTGCCGAGGCTATAACACCAGCGCCGGAGGCAGCACGCTGGGCTGCAGTATCCAATGGACCGGGCCGACCCAGGTCGCCATTGGCGTCACGCCCTATGGCGGGCAAGTGGCAGTGAACTTCAGCTGCCAGGCCATACACCTTGGCTCCATGGGCACCGTCATGGACTTCAGCTACAGCGACCCGGTCTATTCGCGCATTCGGTATGGCTCGGTCCAGGCCACCGGCAGCCTGACCATCACCCAGTAACGCCCTCTGCTTGACCCATTACTGTCCCCGTCGGCGCCCATGGGCCGGCGGGGCCGCCGGGTATCAGGCCGGGGACTTGAGCGCCAGGACCTTCCAGCTCGCCTTGCGCTTACGGGCGACCAGGGCATCCAGGGCCTCGCCGGTGGGCCTGCCCTTGGCAGTGAACTTCACCGGGACCAGCAACAACAGCTCCACCCCGTCATCGTCGGCAATCTCCTCGGCCGCGGATGCCGGGTCCCAGGGCTTGTCTACAACCAGCATCGCATCCACCGAATCGGGCCACGCCAGGTCTGCGTAGCCGGGATCATCACGCAGCACCAGCATCCCCTCGCCTAAGGCCTGGTGTTCCAGGCTCTGGCGCGCCAGGCGAGCCAGTAGCTGCACCGGGAAGCACCAGGCTGGCTGCTGCGCCAGACCATGCTGGGGAAGCGCCCAGTCCTCGGGTAGGCAGACGAACAGCTCGGTCATGGGAGTGGTGCGGTACAGGCCAATGGTGAACAACAGCTTGTAGCGACCCTTGGTGAGCAGGCTGATATGCAGCGAAAACCGAGGGTCCGCGCTGGGCGGACCGAACAGCGCCGGCAGCACCCAGCCGGCGCTGTTGTGGACGAAGGTCGCGATCGCCTGCCCTGGCCCATCGACGTCCTGGACATCGATATCCAGGATGCTCTGTGCGCCATTGGCTTGCAGCAGCCCTGCAACCGCCGGGTGGCCCCAGGTGCGCGCGGCATCCAGGGCGGTGTTGTTGAAGCGCCGATGCAACTGGTTGACCGCGGCGCCCCGCGCCAGAAGCAGTGCGACCACCTGGTCATGGCCAGCCAGCGCGGCCGCGTAAAGTGGCGGGCAGATGCTCAATGGCAGGCCATTGGCACTGGCGCCGGCGTCGAGCAACACAGTGCAGGTCGGCAGGCTCCCTTCGCTGGCCGCCAGCCCCAGCGCCGTTTCCTGGCCGCAGACCTCCACCGGCCGATCCACCTCCAGGCCCAGCTCGAGCAGTAGTTGGCAAACCTCGGCCTGGCCTTCGCTGGCGGCCATATGCAGCAGGCCGATATCCCCGGCGGAGCCATAGCGTGGCAGCTCCAGCAACTGCGGATACTGTTGGGCAAAGGCCCGCAATCGCTCCAGCCTGCCCTCCAGGACATCCTCGTAGAGGCGATCCAGCTGGCTCTCGTGTTCTTCGTACAGTCGTTGCCACTCGGTCATCAGGTGCAGGTCCATGTTCTGTCGATACGCTCCGGGGGCGCATTGAGTCGTTAACCGCCGCGCTCGTCAACCACTTCGGTAACCCAGAGGGACTGCTCACTCATGATTGCGATGCAACCGCCCATGAAGGCCGGAGTGTCACGACCGCAGTCGCAGCGAATGAGTGCAGGGCTGGTGCCGAAGGGCTTATGACCAGGGTCGCCCGCCCCGCCTCACTGCTTGCCGCGCATGCTGTTGCGCCAGATCCGGTAGCTCCTGATCCCCGCACGTACCGAGCCGAACAGCAGCTGCTCGTCCATCTCCGCACTCATCCCCGAGCGCTCCAGCATCTTCAGGAAGGTGCCGCGGGCACGGGCGATGGCGAAGTGAATGCCCTGGGCGGCCAGGGTGTCGCGGATTTCCCGCAGCACCGCGATGCCGCTGACATCGATATTGGTGACCGCCTCGGCATCGAACAACACCACCTCGGGCTTGCCGTCGCGCCCGATGTTCTCCAGCAGGCGCATCTTGAAGTAGTCGGCGTTGAAGAACAGGATCGCGTCGTCAAAGCGATACACCACCAGCCCGGGCACAGTCCGGGCCTGCGGGTACTTGCTGATATCGACCTGGCCTTCGATGCCTGGCATCCAGCCCAGCACCGCGTCGGTGGGCTGGTAGATGCTGTACAGCAGGCGCAGGATGGCCAGGGTCACGGCGAACATGATCCCCGGCAATACCCCAAGGCCCAGCACGCTCACCGTAGTCAGCAGGCACAGCCAGAACTCGAAGCGGCTGAGCTTGTGGATCTGCCCGAGGGATTTCACATCGATCAGGCCCCAACCGGCCATCAGCAGGACCGCGCCCAGGGCCGGCTGCGGGATCCAGGCCATGGGCGCGGTGAAGAACAGCAAGATCAGGGCGATCGCCACGGCGGCGATGATGCCCACCAACTGGCTCTTGCCTCCAACCATGTCGTTGACCGCGGTGCGCGAATCCGCGCCGCTGATGGCGAAGCCCTGGGAGGCCCCCGCCGCCAGGTTGCTCATGCCCAGGGCGATGAACTCATGGTTGGCATTGATCGCATAGCCATGGCGTGCGGCAAAGCTGCGGGCGGTGAGCATGGCGCTGCAGAAACTCACCGTGGCGATACCCAGGGCGTCGCGCAGCAGGCTCTTGCTCTCCTCCAGGGTGGTGCTGGGCCAGGACAGCTCGGGGATGCCGGCAGGCACATGGCCCAAGACCGCCACGCCGAACTGGTCGAGACCGAAGACCCCGGCCAGCAAGGTGAACACCGCCACCGTCACCAGCGCCGCCGGCACCCGTGGATAGCGTCGCGGCAAGCCGATCAGCAGGCCCAGGCTGGCCAAGCCGATGGCCAGGGTCAGCCAGTGGATCTCGCCCAGGCGCTGGAGAAAATCCATCAGCCCGAGGATGAAGCCTTCGCCTTCGATCTTGAAGCCCACCACCTTGCCCATTTGCCCGGCGATCAGGCTCAGGCCGATGCCGTTCAGGTAGCCGATGAGGATCGGCCGCGAGAAGAAGCTGGCGATGAACCCGGCACGGGCGATCCCCGCAGCGATCAGCATCAGCCCCACCAGCACGGTGACGATCATCGACAACTCGACGGTGCGCTGCAGGTCGCCCATGGCCAGGGGCGCCACCGCCCCGCCGAGCATGGCGCAGGTGGCGGCATCGGGGCCGACCATCAACTGCCGCGAGCTGCCGACCAGGGCATAGACGATCATCGGCAGCACGCAGGCATAGAGCCCGTACTGCGCAGGCAGCCCGACGATCTGGGCATAGGCGATGGCGATGGGAATCTGGATCGCCGCCACCGACAAACCGGCCCGCAGGTCGGCGCGCAACCATTCACGGCGGTAGTGCAGCAAGTTGGACAGGCCGGACAGATAGCGGGAGAGCAACATGCAGGGTCCTTTCGAAGTGTTCCGTTCTTGTTATTCATCCATGCCCTTGCAAGCCATGCAGCCGGCAAGGCGACGCAGCCCGCTATTGAAGCCAATCGCGCACTCGAGCGCCATGAGCTGGAGCAGCTTTTATGTTGATCGTCGAATGTTGGCCGGTGCTCGCCTGCGCTCGACCAGCGTCGCCAGCGCCCGGGCGACAGGCGCGCAGTGAGCGAATGACTGGATCGATGGCGCCGGCCTCGGATCCGGGGCCGGCGGCTGAAACCGTTGGCAGGAGCCAGCCGGCTCCTGCGCTACAGCGAGATGACATGGGTGGCGGACAGCCTTTGCCGGTATGTCCCGCTCAGCTCATCGGATGGCTTCCTGAGGGCTGGATAGCATCAGCAGCGCCTGCAAGTGCTGCGCCGTGGCCTCCATCAAGCTCGTGGCGATCTCGTCCACATGCCGCCGCTGCCAGGATTCCAGGGGCGTGCCCTTGACCCACTGGTTGAAGGCGCCGAGCGCCGGGCCGGTCTGTACCTGGTAGTTGGCCTGGTCCACGCTTTCGCCGCTGAAAGCCAGCTTGGTCGAGTAGGCGAAGTACCAGCGAAACACCCGGGCCATGCGCACCTTGGGGTTGCTTCGGGCCAGGGCCAGGTCTGCTTCGCGGCCCTGGGCCAGCAGATAGTGCTCGCACTCTTGCCAGACCTGCTCCAGCGTGCGCTTGAAGAACAGCCGCTCCAGCACGCCGCGAATGTTCTGCGGTATCGCCTCGAGGCTCTCGTAATGACAGTAGAGCGCATACAGGCGGTTGGCCCGCATGGGAAACAACACCCCTCGCTTGAGTACCTGCACCCTGCTCCCCCGTTCGAACAGGTCCCCTGCCGGGGCATAGGCCATGTCGTGGATGCTCACGTCCTGCAGCATGGTCTTGACCAGGTCCGTGGCGCCCGACTCGACCGTACACTGGTTGATCGACCCGGTCAGGATGAAGTCGGCCCCCATCGCGAAGGCCGCCGCCGCGGCTGCGGGAGTGCCGATGCCCCCAGCCAGGCCGAGGCAGATGGGGTCGGCATACCCCGCCCGGGCTTGCAATGCGTCGCGCAACTGCAACATTGCCGGCAGCACGATGGTCGGGATACCGCCATCGGTATGCCCGCCGGAATCGGCTTCGACGCAGATGTCATGGCTCATGGGTACCTGCCGAGCCAGTTCGGCCTGCTCCTGGGTGATATCCCCGGCCCTGCGCAGCGCCTCCACCAGCGGCTCCGGCGCCGGGCTCATGAAGGCTTCGGCCACCTCGAGCCGCGAGACCTTGGCCAGCACCCGGTGCCTGCACACCAGCGTGCCGTCGGCGTCGCGCGCAAGTCCGCGCAGCCGGAACAGCACCAGCGGCAATGTGATCTCGATGAAGGCCGCCGCCTCGATATTGCGAATGCCGCGGGCCAGGTACATCTCCACCGTCGCTCGCTCATGACGAGGATCGTCGTACTCCGCCAGAAGGTTCAGCCCGTAGGGCTCGCCCGCCGGCAGCGCGGCTTGCAGCGTGCCGATCGCCTGTTCGATCTGCGCCAGGCTCAAGCCACCGGTCCCCAGGTAGCCGAGCAGGCCGGCCCGGCCCAGGCGAATCACCAGTTGCGGTGACGCGGTGCCGCGATACATGGCTCCGGCGACATAGGCGTACTTCAAGCCGTAGCGCCGGCGGAACAGCGCACTGCCCAGGTCCTGCCCGCCCTGGCGCCATTCGCTTGCCGTGGTCTGAACCATCCGTGTCATTGGGTCAGGAGCACTTCCCATATCCATGTCCTCGATCAAAGTCAGTTCCTAGATCAACCCGGCATTGGCCAGTTCCGTCAGGTAGCCCGAAATGAACTTCCGATCGATCGGCGCCAGCCAGTCCTGGGCCACCGGACCGTCGATGTGTGAGCGGGTGCGTTCGGCAAACCTGTGGCTGTCGAACTCGGGCTGGTTCAATACCTCCTGTAACTCGTCCAGTTGATAGACCGATGAATAAAGGCTGTAGGATCTTGGCCGGGCGTCCAGCGCTTGCAGGCGGGCCACGAACTCCTGGCTCCAGGCTTCGGAGCTTCCCAGCTTCTCGAGCGGATAACCCAGCTCCCGTATCCACTCCACCAGCAAGTCCAGGCTGGGGGCATCGGGCCCGTTGCTCTGGACGTGGTAGATGGAGTACCCGGCTTCCACGCCCAGGCTGATCTGGGCAATCGAACGTGCGGCCGCATCCACCGGCAACCCGCGAAATATCGGGGTCATGGAGCGGGAACTGTCTAGATGGAAAGACGGCGGAGCAATAGCGGTTTGCACCAGGCTGACCAGAAAGCGCGAGAAGATATCGGCGAAATTGACGAACCCAGGCTGGGTACTGTGGGGCAACAGCATGCCGCAACGGAACACCTTGACCGGTATCGCCCACTTCTCCCATGCCTCCTGCAAGAGTACCTCCCCGGCCCACTTGCTGGCCGCATAACCGGCGGCGTAGCGCCCTGCTCCAAGGCAGTGGTCATACAGGTCCAGGGCCTTCTCACTCTCGTGGATCGGCTCGTTCCGGTGCACCGCACTGCCCACGGCGATGCTCGAGATGAAGTTGATGGCCTTCTTCTGTCCTGAAAGCGCCAGGCGTATCACCTCGGCAGTGCCGTGGACATTGGTCCCGTGCAACTGGTTGTAGGCCAGCATGTGATTGACCAGGGCACCGTTGTGCACGATGGCCTCGACCTTGTGCACCAGCATGTCCCAGGTCGGTTGCGCCAGGCCCAGGCGCGGCTTGGTCAGGTCGCCCGCCAGGACCACCAGGCGCCCGGACCGCTCCAGTGCGACCAGGCGTTGCTGAAGTTCGGCAGATGCCGCCAGGCTCTCGACCAGGCGCTGCCGCGCCGCCGCATCCGAAGTCGCCCGCACCAGGCAATACAGGGTTCCCGCGCGTGGCGCCAAGCCTTGCGCCAGATCCAGGGCAAGGAAGCGCCCGACAAACCCACTGGCCCCGGTCAACAGGACTTGGCTGGGTGGTAGATCGGTGGATTGCGCAAGTTTCGCTGCCGCGCGCAGGATGTCCGAGCTGATCAAAGTGTCCAGTCGAAGCTGGTTCGCCAATACCCGCGATGGCGATTCAAGCTGGTGGCCCGCGGGTGATGCCGTCGCAGCCGATACCGGAGCCGGATCGGGCGATGGCTCAGACGGCCTCGCTGCTCGCTGGGGCGCGCTTGCCACCGGCTGCGGCGTACCCGGGACAACGGGCGACTCGGTGCTTCGTAGTTGGCCGACCAGGGCCGCCAGCTGTCTGATGGTCGGATGTTCGTAGACCTGGCTGGTGTTGAGCGAGATCGAGTAACGCTGGTTTATCTCGCGGATCCACTCCACGGCGATGATCGAATCCAGTCCATGCTCGGCGAGCATTTCCTCGGGATCTATTTCCTGGCTGTCGATACGCAAGGACTGGGCAAGGCTTGTCGTCAGTTCCTGCTCCAGCGCCTGGTCGACCTGGTCCTGCAAGGAGGTCGAGGCCGGCCCGGCGACCTGCGGCTGGATAGCGATCGTCACCGCGCGCTCCATCTGCGTCGCGCCCAAAGACTGGCCGGAATCGTGCCCATCGGCTGCGGTATTCAAGGCAACCGCCCTCGGGCGTTCCCTGGCTTGTTGCACCAACTTGGCCATCTGGCGAATCGTCGGGAATTCATACACCTGGCTGGTATTGATCGAGATCGAATACAGCCGATTGAGTTCACGAATCCACTCCACGGCGATGATCGAGTCAAGACCATGTTCAGAGAGCATCTCGTCAGGGTCGATTTCGTTGACGTCAATCCGCAGCGCCGCCGCCAGGCTTTCCTTGAGAGCCTGCTCCAACTCATCCAGCCCAGCGTTCTGTTGAGGGAGATCCGCTACGGTGTCGATATCGGGTGTGCTCCTGGGAGCCTGCGCCACGGCAATCTGCGCCATGGAAGGCCCGCTCGACGCCCCGCCCTGGGAAGCGACGGCCCGTAGCTCGGTGCGTTCTTCCGTCGCCCGCAGGCGCAGGCCCCGAGGCTTGCCGGGCAGCGACGCCATCGGCGCAGGCTTGCGGTGCGGCTGGCTGGCGTCTGGCTTGGAGGATGCTTGCATCCAGCATCGCTCCAGGGCGAAGGGATAGGTCGGCAAGCTGATCCGCCGCGGCCGCTGCTGGCCATGCAGGCGCGTCCAGTCGATCTCCAGGCCCAATACCCACCACTGCGCCAGTCGCCCCAGCTTGCCCTGGGCGATCAACCTGCTGGCGGTTTCCTGCAGGTCCTCGTCCGCCTGGAAGATCATTTGCAGGCCCGGGTCGCGCTTGATATCGCCATGGAAGATCTCGCCCTGCCCACCCTCTTCGCCCAGGTAAGCCCGCAGCCGGCTGCGCAGGCCATCGATGCAATCCACCACGCAAGCCAGGCGCACCTTCATTGCCTCGCGCCCTACCTGCAGGGTATACGCCAGGGATTGCAGGTCCGCTTCGCGGTGCTCCAGAAAGGCCAGCAGTTGCTCGACCCGCGCCTTGAGTCCCGTGGCGTCCCGGGCCGAGAGCAGCACCAGCACCGGTTTGGCTTGGGCCGTTTGGGCCGGACGTGACTGCGGCCGATATTCCTCCAGCACCACATGGGCATTCACCCCGCCAAAGCCGAACGAGCTGACCCCGGCGCGCCTGGGCAGCACGCCGCCCCGGCCATCGGCGAGCGCCGGCCAGGGCCGCTTGGCATCCACCACATAGAACGGACTGCCCGCGAGTTCGATCTGCGGGTTCAGCGGCTGGCTGTGCAGGCTCTGGACCAGGCACCCATGGCGCATCTGCAATAGCACCTTGACCAGCCCCGCCACTCCGGCCGCCAGTTCCAGGTGGCCGATGTTGCTCTTGATGGTTCCCAGGCCGACGCTGTGCTCGGCCAACGCATCTTTGCCTGCCAGCGTATGGAACGCCTGCTTCAGGCCCTTGATCTCGATCGGGTCGCCAAGCTCGGTGCCGGTGCCATGGGCCTCGATGTAACCGATGCTAGCCAGGTCCACCCCTGCTTCACGCAGAGCCGTTTCGATCACCTTGGCCTGGGCCTGCGGATTGGGAGCGGTCAGCGAGTTGGCCTGGCCGCCGTGATTCTGCGCGCTACCGAGGATCAAGCCATGGATCTGGTCGCCGTCACGCTCGGCCGCGGACAGTGGCTTGAGCATCAGCATCGCCACTCCTTCACCCCGGACATAACCGCCAGCCCGGGCCGAAAACGCCCGGCACCGACCATCCCCGCTCAGCACCCCGGCATGCATGAAGCTCTCATGGGCCTCTGCTGAAAGCAGGGTATTGACGCCCCCCACCACCGCCTGGTCGCATTGTCCAGTACGCAGCAAAGTCACGGCCCGATGCACGGCCACCAGGGAACTCGAACAGGCGGTTTCGATGGGCTCGCTCGGCCCATGCCAGTTCAGCCAGTAGCTCATGCGATTGGGGCCCATCGATCCAGCGGTGCCCACTGCCAGTGCCGCGGTCACGGCCTCGCCGGACTGGGCCAGCAGCTGGGCATAACCCGTGGCGCAAGTACCCACCAGCAGCGCGGTATTGCTGCCCGAGAGGCTTTGCACTGAATACCCCGCATCCTCGATCACCTTGTAGACCTGCATCATCAGCAAGCGATGCTGGGGGTCCATGCCCTGGGCCTCGCGGCGTGAAATATTGAAGAAGGCCGGATCGAACCCATCCAGGTCTTCCAGCACTGCGGCGTGGCGCAAGATGGGCTCTGGCCCGGCGCCAAACCGCCCCTGGGGCAACTCACCGATGCAGTCGCGGCCCGCCTCGAGGTTGCGCCACAGCGCGTCGATGTCCTCGGCCTCAGGGAAACGCCCGCTCATGCCGATCACGGCGATCGGCTCGGCGCCCGCCCTGGTCGGGCCGGGCTCGCCACGCGAACCTTGGGCTATAGGGGCGACCCTGGATACGGCAGCCTTCGGCGCGCTCGCCTCGGGCCCTTGGGGCCCCTGGGTCGGGGCAAAGAGCGGTTGCAGTTCGGCGCGGTACTCCTGCGCCAGGTAGCTGGCCAGCGCGGCAATCGTCGGTGTCTCGAAAAACTCCGAGGGCCGCATGTCCAGCCCATAACGCTCATTGAGCAGCCGGGTAAACGCCGTCGAAGCGATCGAATCGAAACCGAACTCGCCAAAGGGCGTATTCCGGTCCAGCTCTTCACGGGCGATCTGCAGGTAGTCGGAAATCATCTGGGCGATCGCCGCTTCGACCTGGGTCACCAGTTCCTGAGCATCCAGGCCGCACGGCGTCGCAGGCGGCTGGTCGCCTGGAGCTTCAGTCGGGGGGCCGGCAGGTGCGGCGGAAAGCGGCTCGATGGGCGTGACGGCATGGCGCACAACGCCGTCGCTGATGGCCAGGATGACCTCCTGGCTCAGGGCCCGGGTCGTGCCGCACGGGATGTCCACGCCATGAAATCCTTGTGTTTGCAGCACGCAGCGCCAACTGGCGGGAGTCAGCATCGGCGTGCCCGGGATACGCAGCTCTTGATCCTCGGCCAGCCACCATCCGGGCAACAGGCCGAACGTCAAGTGCCCGAACAGGTGTGCCTGGGTGGCCTCGTTCAAGAGCAGCAGTCCGTTGCCCTTGAGCAGGCTCTTGACCTGCCCCAGGGTCCGCGTGATGTCGCGGGTCGCATGCAGCACGTTCGCCGCCACTACCACATCGTAGCCACCGGCCTGGAAACCCTGGCCCGAAGGGTCCCGCTCGATATCCAGCAAGCCGGTGCGCAGGTAGCCTGCCCGTGGTGCGTAGTGCTGTTGGGCATGCTCAAGGAAGGCCGGCGACACATCGGTATAGGCGTACTCGTCGATCTGTCCGGCATAAGGTGCCAAGCGCGCCAAGAGCCCGGCACTGGTCCCGCCGGTCCCAGCGCCGACCTCCAGGATCCGCAAGCGCGCCTGGGGCTCGAGCCTCAAGCGCTGCTCGACATAGGCCTGCAGGCGCTCACCCAGCACGGCGTTGAAGTGGTTCGACACCGGGTGATCCCGATACAGGGCTTCGACCCAGTCCAGACGCCCCTCGGGGAACAGCACCTGGGTCGCCTCCTGTTCGCCACGCAATATCGCCGGCAATGCCCGCAGCATCTGGTCGAGCAGGCGTACCTGGGTCTCCAGGCCGCGCGGCTCGGCTCCTGCCAGTACCTGTTCGCAGTAGGCCTGCCACTGCGACCACTGCTGGTCCCAGCCGGCATCCACCTCGGGATGGCCGGCCAGGCGCAGCGCCGCTGCACGCCAGGGCTGGTATCGAGGGGCCAGTCCCTGCTCGCTTGCCAACCATCCGTGCTCTTGCAGCAGGCTGTACAGCAGCGGCCTCAGGCGTTGCTCCAGCGCTTGCCAGGCACTGGCCGCAGCGACCGGCGGGGCAAGTACCGGCGGTACCGGTAGCGACACCGCAGGCACTGCGGACATGAGTTCTGCCACTGCATCGCTGGCGATGCCCCAGGCGCGGGCGACCCTGGCCAGGTCCAGCTTGGCCAGGCCGAGGCGCTCCAGCGGGCTGCTCAGCCAGCTTTCCAACCACGCCATGGCCTGTGGGGCCTCGATCGAGCCGATTCCAGCCTGGGTCATCCGCGCCCGGTAGTCGGGCGCTGCCACCACCCCGACCCCACCCCAGT
>NZ_JBYSWT010000034.1:0-85371 GCF_058781435.1 Pseudomonas sp. FW507-12TSA | reverse complement strand
CCATGATCATTCTTTTATCGATTTTATTTCCATATAGGGAAAAGCCATTCGTGACTTGTTCCGAGCGAGCCATCTGCATATTACTGAAGGTGCTGATCAGCAGAACACAGAGGATTAGCAATAACAAATCAACATATTTAGAAACTTTTTTTAAAAAAACGGAGTAATCCGTCTCATTATTGGTTAAAAAAAAGCCCATCTTTGAAGGGCGTTTTAAGAAGGTGTCATTCACCATGATCCAAACCTACGTTGAAAGTCTGGAGCAAAGAGATAGGTTCGTACAAAATCACCGAGCGCTGCAGCTGCCTGATCTGTATCTATGCTCAAGCCCAAATTCATCTCTAACCATAGACCGCTGAATAATGAAAATAAGAGCCTCGCCGATCCTTGCGGAGAAAGGTCAGAACGCACCCAGCCCTCAAGTTGACCATGGGCTAAAAGCTCACTCAGTTGCTTACGCATTTGCTGTTCTAAATCAATCAGCTTGATTTGGCCATGACCCCGTGTTATTTCCAACCAACTATCCAAACTGAGATCAAACTCCCCTAGCTGCAACTCTTGCGTTAGTTTCTCTGCACTGATGCTAGCTAAACGATGCAATCCCTCCTTACTAAACAATTGCTGAGCCTGACAAAAGTAGCGTTCGCACTCCTTTGCGATAACACCGTCAATAATTTCTCGCTTGTCGGAGAAATAGCGAAAGACAGCCCCAGCGCTCATGTCCGCCTGTTGGCAGATGTCTTCGGTGCGTGCACCATGGAAGCCTTTTTTCTTGAAGACGCGGGTAGCCGCCAACAGAATCTGTTCGCGGCGTTGCTCATGCAGCTGTTCGTTGCGTGTACGGGCCATGACTAGCTCAACCTAATAACCGGACTGAATAATCTCATAATCATCCATTACCGTGGCTGCCGTCAACCACTAGGTGGGTTAGCTTGGCTCCAGAAACGGTGATCAGGTGGTTGGAATGGTCGAGCTGGCGCTTGAAGGCTGCTTCCTCGGGCTTGGTCGAGGCCAGGTTGTCTGGACGCGAAGTAGGGCTTGGCGCGTTGCGGGATCAAATTCTGCTCGGTGACCCAGAGAGGTTCTAGAGGCGCGATAAGAGGCAGTCACATCAGTGGGTACACTCACGATTACTCTGGACTGCTCCTGAGTCTTAGACATCTCCAAGCTATGCTTTAAGCATAGGGGACACCCATGAACACTGGACTTCCCAGCTATCAACTCGAACACCGACAAACCGTTAATACGTTGAGAAGATAAGCACAATCCTCCTAGACGGGCCATAAGTTCAGCAGTGCTAACCCAAAAGTAGAAAACGAATGCAAACTGCAAAAAATGAAAGGTTCCCGGTTAACCATTTCTTGAGGCGCACCACAAACCTCTAGCGGCATGCTTTGGAAACAGTCTTGCCAGAGTCCCGCCACCCGTGAACCGCCATCTACTCTCGACATCTACACGCCGCTCATTGATGACAGCGCTGACCATGATCGTTGCAGGCGGCATTGCAGTCAGTCCGGTGATCGAAGCCGCTACAGCATCTGAGCAAACCAACATCGAAGTCATGGTCAGGCAGCTCAATGCCCTTGAAGACTCTGCGCGGCGTAGCAGCGCCATCGCAGGTGAACCAGGGCAACGCTACTACTTCGACTATGACCGCCTGGCTGCAGACATCCAGCGGATCCGCCAAGGTCTCCAGGATTATCTCACCCCGAGTCGTGCCCAACCTCGAGACGCCGCAGACCTCTCCGGTCAGTACACCACCGGAGGGAAGTGGCAATGAGCATAAGCTCTGCGCAATCTGACGCATTCAACGCAGCAAGTGGTGCGACCGCCCAGGCTAGTACCAACCTAATCGTCGGGTCAGTGATGACCGTCGCAATGCTCTGGGCGGCATGGGCGCTGTACAGCATCTGGCGTGGCTGGGCCACCAAAAACATCGATCGTTCAATCGCCAGTTCATCGGCCATCCGAGTGCTGCTGCTTTTGATGGTCCTGTCCTTCATCGTTCTCAGTTGATCAAAGGAGCAATCATGCCCACCCCAAAAATTCACCTAATCGCATTGCTTGCCGCTGCATCTGTCATCCAGACAGCGAACGCGGCCTTACGAGGCCTCTCGTAATGAAGGAACCCCCGAAACTAGGCGAAACCGACTTTCGGAAATGGCTGAGGCGATGGACATGTTCACCATGGGTACGGACGGCGAGATGTTCAACTTCAGCGCATCGGCGAGGACATCAGCGAGAAGCTCGATTACACAGCTGGCGTGTTCACAGTCGAGCAACATGTACGTGGAAAGTGGGCCTGCCCCTAGTGCGAAACACTGATCCAGGCACCGATCCGGCACAGTTAATCGACAAGCAGCTCCCGACCGCAGGCCTGCTGGCGCATCCGCATAAGTGGCATACGGTGTAGTAACTGACGGGCTGATACCCTGAGGCAAAACGTCAGGAGCCTGAAAGGAGCACCTATGATTCGGAAAGGATTACCATCGGACGCGAAAGCTATTGCGCAAGTCCATATCAGCAGTTGGCAAGAGGCGTATCGTGACTTGATGCCAGCTGAATACTTGCTGTCATTGGGCGCTTCGCTGCCACAGCGGGAATCCTATTGGATTCGCTCGATTGAGTCGGGCGAATCGAACGTATTCGTCGCGGAACTGAACAACGAGCTGGTCGGCTGGATATCTGTCGGGGTATGCCGAGATGAGGATATAACCGCTGAAAATTTAGCTGAGGTCATGGCTCTCTACGTTATTGCTGAACACTGGAAAACTGGAGTCGGCTTTGCTTTATGGCAGGCCGGGTTACAGCACTTGATAAAGCAAGGTTATCAGCGTTTAACCCTTTGGGTCTTGACCGAAAATGAGCGAGCTATCCGATTTTATCGCGGCGTAGGATGCATTGAAGAAACGGGAAGTGAGCGCGATCTCGAAAGGGGGGGCGCAGCACTTGTAGAGGTGAGGTATCGACTGCCCCTGATCATCTGAGGTCGAGCAAGGTGAGATGCCCGGGCGGATACGCTCTAGAACACTATTGCGATGCTGCATGGCCTCAGCTGCCTTGCGAAGCCGCCAGCGATTCCCCGGATTTATTGCTCGTCAGCCAGTGCATATAAGAGCTCGACTTCGGCGCGGACGTTCTGGCATATCTCGATCAGCTCCTCTGCCTCATGACTCTTGCCAGCCACGACTAGGCTATTAGCAATGCTGATAATATCTGCTGCTGCCCAATCCAAAGTTAGTGCAGATGACTCTAGGTCTTCGGAGAGCTGTTGGTTGGAGCGCTTGAGCCGCATTTACTGATCCTGTCGATCGATTAAATCAATAGACCATCAGGTGATCACGGGCGATGCAAGGCGTCGCTTAAATCCATATTGATAATGTCCCTGCATAAATCAATTCGTGGTTAGCTTGCAAATTAGCTAAGGGGGATGTATTGAAACGAAAACTTATGAGGCGTCAATCTCTGCATACCAGTCCTAGCGCCCTGACTCGACGGAGAGAAGGCAGTGAACACGCTTCAAGCATTAATTTTCGATGTTCAGGGGACTGTCACCGATTTTCGTTCGAGCATCGCGCAACAGGCGGCAGCCATTGCAGGTAGCCGGGCTACCGGCGTCGACTGGGGATGTTTTGTCGATGACTGGCGAGGCAAGTATCGCCCGGCCCTCGATGACATTCTTTGTGACAGGCGGCCATGGACGTCTGTGGATCGTCTCTATCGCTGCGCCCTCGATGAGGTCATCGAGACGTACCACGTAGGATTTCTCTCCCCCGAGGAGCGTGAGCGCATCAATTTCGCCTGGCAGACGATTGCTCCCTGGCCCGATGCTGTTCAGGGCCTGCATAGACTTAGGACCCGCTTCAAGATAGTGACCTTGTCAAATGCCGATGTCAGTGCGGTGGTCAACATTTCAAAAGCAGGAGCTTTACCCTGGGATGCCATCTTCGCTGCTGAGATGGTTGAGACCTTCAAGCCTGATCCGCGGACTTATGAAATGGCGCTCCGTTATCTTGATGTGGCCGCCGACAATGCCATGATGGTTGCCTGTCACAAGTACGATCTGTTGGCGGCGGGGGCATTGGGTATGAAAACTGCGTTCGTCGCCAGGCCGCTGGAGTTCGGGCCTCAGGGTAATGTCGATACGGCTTTTGATGAGCGCTTCGATATCAATGCCCGAGACTTTCTGGACTTGGCTGATCAACTGGACTGCTGAATAGTCCTGGCAGCGTATCAGAGCCACGTGAAGAAGATTACAACCTCTAGGCAGGTGGCGTGGTGATGATAATTAGTGTGATTATGCTAATTTATCTTATTACTGATGTCGTATATGCATATCTGAATTTATGATTGCTAAATTTGAGGGTGCATGAATATTAGGTGTCACGCGACATTGAATATCGCAAAATAAAATGTTATGCAGGAATCTGTAGGTAACTTTTAAGGTTAATCACTGGAGAAGTAAATTGGAAGTCAGGATTGAAGTATTGGATTCTCCAACAGAAAAAGATCAGTCAGTTTTGGATAGTAGGTTTTCAGAATATCTTCGGATTCAATACCCAGATCTAACACCAGAGTCGGAAGATAAGATGTTTATGCTGGTTGCGCACGACGACGTAGGCGAGTATGTCGGTGCAATTAAGTTTAATTGTTACTGGGATGGGGTGGAGATTGATACCTTTTGGGTTAAGGAATCTCATCGCGGTAGAAAAATTGGTTCTATGCTATTGGAGAGGGCAGAAAAAATTGGCGTTGAAAATGGGGCGATGGTTGCATTCTTAAAAACCTTTGATGCTAAAAACTTCTACGAACAGCATGGGTACGAGATTTATGGTGTTCTGGAAGGTCGACCTGTTGGGACCAGCCTGTATCACCTAAAAAAACGGCTGGTAAAAAGTGCCTAACAAAGGATGCAAATGATTCGCTTCGCTCAGCAATAAGGGCTAAAGCCCGTCTTTTAAAGAATAAAACTGAAGCGAAAATCCGCTTTAGGAAAAATCGCGAGATACGCCTACATTCCAGGTCGAAAAATGAGTGCGCTCCATGAAAGACAAAGCCCCGAAGTGCGTAAGTCTTCGGGGCTTCTATTTTCGCCAATCCCCTTGTTGATGGCGAACGTGGCGCGGATGTTAACAGCGAGTCTTGATGGTGTCGATGGGGCTCTATTGTCTGGAGGCTCAGGCAGACCGACAGCCCGGAGGTGAAGGTGCGGGCAGTGCTGCAGAGCACCGAAAGCTGATCGGGTACGAGCGCTTGCTCGTTGCGGCAGTCGCAGCTTGCGTGTGATCAGCAGATGCTGGTCAAAGCCGGAGCAGGAGAGTGCGTGTGAGCAGGCCTGCGCCAGTTTGGCGAGATAATATGTGGGAAATCGTCGGCGTGCTGCCGGATGAGGCGGACGTTCTGCTTAATCGTAGGCAAACTGGTCAATTAACCCGAGACGTGGAACGTGTGTCTTTGGCCGCAATAGAGCACCGGGTGCGATGACTGCGTTCGCCCCAATTTTGCAGCCATCGCCGACCAAGGCACCGAATTTCTTAATTCCTGTTTCGATCACATTATCTGCATAGCGGATTTTGATATCCACACCATCTAGCTCGTTGCGGTAATTGGCTATAATTGCACCTGCTTCGACATTCACGTTCTCGCCAATCAATGAGTCGCCGACAAAATTGAAGTGCGCCAGCTTGCTTCCGGCAAGCATGAAGCTGCTTTTCACTTCGCAGCTTGGGCCAACAATGCATTCACTGTCGAGATAAACACCCCCACGTAGGTAGGCACCCGCCGCCACGAAGGATCCTGCGCCGATGATAATCGCGCCCTTTAACACAGCACCTTGCTCAACAACGGCAGTTTCATGGACTGCACAGTTTCCGTGGCGTCGATAACCTGCGCCAAGCCGTGCCAGCAAAGCCAGAACTTGATTTTCGCAGTCTTGAGAAACCATCCAAGCGGTAGGGGGAGCCAGGCCCAGCAAGGGCCATCGAGCAATAAATGTACTGATTTCTGGTAGTTTCATCGAAAATTTTCCAGGCAATAAGGTATGGAAATATCCGCGTTCCTAGCGCAGAAGACAATCGCGCTCTTGGGAAACTCAACTGCATACTCTGTCTTGGCTTGCAAAACTGGATAGATGACTTCGCTGGACGGATACCCATTTTCCACTGCAGATGCATGGAGCTGCAGCGCTTAAAGAGGCGCGCATGAGCAACATCGCATACACGATGCTTGGTCAGGTCACAGGCTCGTAGCTTGCTGTCGATTGCCAAATCGAAGAGGGCTAAATCACGAGTGTCTTGCGCGATTTGAAGCCTTACCCGAATGGCCCAGATATCTTTCAGTCGGAGCGGGGCTTTCTGCCCAACCAGTTTTCCTTTGTTCCAAGGCTGACGTCTGCTGGTTGTAATAGTGTTCATGTCTTGTCCTCCATGTGAGGGAGGGCAAGGATAATCAGCTCGGTCCAGTGGCGCTAACCGACCCATTGCAATCACTCATGGAGAACAGCGACAATCCCCATCGCCGGTTCGTTTGTAAGGAAGCAGATATCAATGAAAGCATTGATCGTGATTGATGTGCAGCACGGGCTATTTACACTATTGCCCAGGCCCTACTCATAATTAGAGGTCATGAAACGGATTAACGAATTGTCACGGCGCGCTAGATTGGGTAACGCGCCCGTTATTTTTGTTCAGCACGAAGCTATCAGCGGCGACTATTTCATGCATGGCAGCGAAGCATGGGCCCTGGATGCCAGCCTGACTATAGGCAGCACTGATCACTTTGTTCGCAAGACCACCCCTGATTCATTTTTGAGAACAAATCTCGAATCCGTACTGTTAGAAAACAGCATTTCTCATCTTGTTATATGTGGCTATGCCACGGAATTCTGCATCGACACTACGGTCCGTCGTGCAGCTTCACTGGGGTATGACGTGGCCATTGTGAGTGATGCTCACACTACTCACGACAAAGCCCATGACGAGGCGGCGCACATCATCGCTCACCATAATGCCACTTTGCCCAATATCAAAAGCTTTGGGGTGCATATACTGGCCCAGAAAAGTAAAGCCGTTGAGTTCGCTCACGTTTAGGCGTCCAGCATTCTGCCAGATCAGTGACATGCCCACTCGAATGGCTGCATCGGTCCGGGTCCATCGTGGCCCTAAGCTGCTCTTGGCAGAGGGTAGCCAACCGCAAATAGTAGCGTTCAGTCTATTCCTGCTTTTTCGGTTCACAGTGGGCATTCAAGAGTGCTGGTAAATAGGTGCAAGTTCACTACCTTTGGTCTGTCCCGGGCTGAGTGGACACTGACTTAAGGTGGATAATGTCCACCGCAAGGAGTGTTCATGACCCAGACCAGACGACGTTTTCCCGAATCCTTCAAACGCGAGGCGGTAGACCAGGTACTTGCCGGCACGCCGCTTCGTCATGTAGCCGAGACGCTCGGCATCGCTGAAAGCCTGCTGGGCAAATGGAAGCGCCAGTACGAGCAGCAAGGTGACGATGCCTTTCCGGGCAACGGCAAGCAGCGTGGTGAGAGCGCGGAGCTGCGGCGTCTACGCTAGCAACTGGCTCAGGTCACCATGGAGCGCGATGTTTTAAAAAAGGCGCTCGCCATCTTCTCGCAGCCCACGAAGTGAAGTTCCGCGCCATCGAGGCGTTGGCTGGTCGCTATCCCGTAGCGGCTTATATGCCTGGCAGCAGCGGCCACCTTCGTCGAGAGAGATGGCGAATCGGCGTCTAAGCAAGGAGATCCGCACCATTCACCACGAGGTGAATGGGATCTATGGCCATCGCCGAATCAAGGCCGAGTTAGCGGCCATGGGGCATGCGTGTGGTCGACACCGGGTTGCTCGACTGATGCGCGAAGCCGGTCTGCGCGTTCCCTCGCGCAAGCGCTGGCGGCTGCTTTCCAGCAGTCGTCATGCTCTGCCGATTGCCCCGAACCACCTGGATCGCCAGTTCGCCTCGGATCGCGTCAATCGGCACTGGGTCTAGGACATGACCTACGCGCGGACGGCCCAAGGTTGGCTGTATCTGGCAGTCGTGCTCGATCTCTATTCACGAGCCGTCGTCGGTTGGGCGATACACCACCGCATGCAGCAGGCCTTGGTACACGCCACGCTGGAGATGGCCATTGAACGCCAGCAGCCGAAAGAAGAAGTGCTGCTGCACTCGGATCGAGGCAGCCCAATACTGCGCGTACGACTACCAGGCCTTACTTCGGCGACATCGAATCGTGCCCAGCCATTCACGTCCCGGGAACTGCTGGGACAACGCCGCGATGGAGAGCTTCTTCCGTCCGCTGAAGGCTGAGCGAGTGTATCTGACGCGCTATGCCAGCTACCACGAGGCGAAAACCGACCTGTTCGACTACACCCGCTTTTACAATCACCGCCGCCGCTACTCGACGTTGGGCTATCTCAGCCCGATGGAGTTTGAGCGGCGCTATGCGAGCAGTAACTCTTAACTACCTGTCCACCAGCTCCGGAACAGACCAAAGTTCCTATCGAAGGAAAAATAATAGTTAGGGGTGACGCTCAAAAAATAAGAAAAGCCACCAGCTTTAGGTTTCCTTAACAATCAATCTAAGCATATAAAAAAATCATCTAACTGAGCCCTATATTTTCCTTCGAGTATTTTCACAGGGTGTTGTGGATCACAGAATTCAATGACTGCTTTGTATCCACACTCATGTCAATCAAATAGAAGGAACTGTCCTATGCAACTCGTTCAGAGACTCTCCCTGCTGCTGCTTCTCACCTTGGGAGCAGGCCACTTCTCGCTCGCCAATGCCGAACCCGTCAGGGCCGCAGGATGTCCGCTTCCCAATAGCCAGGGCCTTTGACAGGCCACCTGCTGGATACATCCAAATTGCTACTACCCATTATGCAACCAACCTTCAATAGTACGTATGCCATTACATGGAGTTCCGTCATGCCTTTTGAGATGAATGCCTTTATAGAAGCTAAACAGGACGCCGAGGATAACCTGATATCCACCATCCTTGACGAAGCGGCCGCACGTTGGGAAGAAGATCCCGAGCGGGCAGTCGTCTGTTGCACGGAAGAAAGATAGAACAGCGATAACCTGGGGGAGCGGCCTAAGGGCCGTTCCTCATCGTGGAGTACATCCAGCATGGAAGACAAACATGAGAAGAACACCGGCATTACAAGATGTATTGGCCTATCGCAATGATGCCCTGGTTAAGACCATGTCGAAAAAACATGGACTGCCCATCCACGAATGCCAAGAACTGTTTATTGATTTGAAGAAATGGATATGGCTCATCGGTACTAGGGACGAAAGACCTTTCGCTTTCCCCTGCTTTCAGGAGCAATGGGTACTAGATGGTTTCTGGCACGAATTCATTCTCAGTACTCGAGAATACACCGACTTCTGCACTTATTACTTTGGTCACTACATACACCACAAACCTGCCCCTGATGATGTGCAAGGTGCAGGCGCCACACTGATCAGACAAGACCTAGAGCATTTTATCGACATCAATAAAGGCTTGCTGGAAGAAGCAATGTTGGAAGTCCAGCAGAAACTGGGACGGGAAGTTGTCATCCGTTGGTACAGGGATATTCCGAGGCAGTACCCGCTACTGACCTGAAAGTCTACGCCGCAAACTAAGCCTCACAAGGATGTAAGACATGCCAACCATGAGAAACGTAATACTGGATGACTTGACGAGTGATGAATGCATACTTGAAGTCATACCGTCATGGACAGTGGAAAACGCCGACCAACATCTCTGGCTACATAGTGAGAAAGGCGACTCCATCGTCTTCTCCAATACTCAGGACGAGTACCACATCCTGGCGGATGCCTCATCTGATGGACTTATAGGTCGTCGAGTGTCAGCCTCCACCGGCAAACGATATCGCACCTCCGCGCTGGCCAACCTCTGGGAGTTGGGACTCATTCGGGTTCATGACGGGAGCCCACGCGAAGCTGCCGATACTGAAACTCGCTTCGTCTGGCAGGACGAATATTTCAAGGCATTCGCCAGCAGTACGAACTCAGTCCAGCGGATGAACACTCGCTTGCAGAACTCAACGGTATGCATCGTCGGCGCTGGCGCCGCAGGCTCTCTGGCGGCACTCATGCTGGCCGCCGCCGGAGTCGGCGGTATACGCCTGGTGGACGGCGACCGCGTGGCGCGGAGCAACCTCCCCCGACAATTTCTCTACCCAGAAAGCAGTATTGGCCAGCACAAGGCCGAAGTGCTGCGCGACATTCTTTTGGCTCAGCACTCACCGGTGCGGGTTGAGGCACTGACCAGCTATGTCAATAGCCAGGAACAGGCATTGAGCGCGGCTAGCGGCACCGAATTCATATTGCTGACCGCTGATCAACCAAGACTGAAAATTCGCGAATGGATCGGCAAGGCTTCGCTGGCGCTGCGCACACCCTATCTGGCCATGGCCAGCAACTGGATTGGACCGATCAGCGTTCCCTTCCAGTCGCCCTGCTATCTCTGTCAGGCACGTACATACCGATCGCGCTATGCAGACCCGGCCAGCTTCCTGCAAAAGCTCACCGCGCACCCGCTACCTGCACGCGCCGCTTTTGGTCCGAGGCCCGCCTTGGTAGCGAGCTTCATGACTTCGACGATCCTGCATTTTCTAACCGGCAATAGCAGCCAGGAAGCGCTCTTCGAAAGCTTCAAGGTGTCCCTGGATGGATACACGGAACGCCAGGCCTACATCCGCTACCGAAACTGTCCAGCCTGCTCTGAGTCCACCACTGTCTGACGCTGCCTCCCTGAAAAACCACCCTCCAGAGGTCACGCCTTAATGCTTCGTATATCTCTATCTCCCGTTCTGTTTGTCTGCATACTTGGCATGAACAGTATGGGGTCGAGCCTGACTACCTTCGGGATTGCTGCATGGATATTCCATGTAACAGGTTCCTACAGCGCAATGACCTTACTGGGAATCATCACTCCACTCACAGTCCTTCTGTTTGCTCCCATCGCGGGACTGGCCAGTGATCGCTACGAAAAGAAAAAAATTCTGATCGCCGCCGACAGCCTTTCTTGTGTCAGCCTGCTGTTATCCCTCACTCTGTATCGATACGGTCTGTTCGGAACTCTTCAGGCCATTACCCTGGCATTGTGCCTTGCTTGCGCGAACGAATTTCGCTATACCGCCTCGGCCTCTCTGATCCCAGAGATCACGCCCAAGGACGCGTTGCTGAAGGTCAACTCGGTCCAGCAAGTCTTCCGTGGCGGCTCACTCATATTAGGACCAATACTGGGGGCAGTCGGCTTCGACTACCTCGGCCTCCCTCTGCTGCTCGGTAGCGACGCACTGACCTTTGTCACCAGCGCAACTCTGCTGCTTTGCTGCACGTTCAGCGTTACTTTCAGCTCCCCGCTTCGCCTCCCGAAAAGTCCCCCAGTGATCGCTGAGATTCGACAGAGCCTGCTTTGGCTCTTGAGCAAGCGCCCCCTGGTGACCCTGCTACTCGTCTTCATGCTGATCAACGCTCTGCTTTCGATCTTCATGGTCGCCCTGACGCCTTATGTACTGAATTCGCGATCCAATCTTGAGTTAGGGTTGGTATCAGCAGCGATCGGAGCTGGAATGCTGCTCTCGGGGCTCTCCATGGCCCGGCTCAAGAAACGTATTCACCCCGTGTATTTGCTGATCGCCAGTACCTTCATTCTCGGCTTCAGCTTCATTGCCATTGGGCTGGCGGCCTTCAGGGAGAGTCTTTGGTTACTGACACCCTTGGTCGGGGCCTCAGTAGCACTCCTGGCCAGCTCCAACCAGACTATCTGGCATACCCATACGCCACAGGACATACAAGGCAAGATCATCGCGTTACGCTCAATCACTCAGTACCTAATGACCCCGACGTCCCTTTTACTGTCGGCCCCTGCGGTTTCCTCTTTGATCACCCCTATCGTCAACAGACACACCAGTGCAGCGCTCCTTTGGGGCAACGGCCTGACAGGCTCGCTAGGATTAATGATCTCCGTCATAGGAACCCTCTTGCTAGGAGTTGGGAGCGTCACCCTGTTTAGCCGGCACATTCGTAAGCTCATTCCTGCACCAAGAGAAACACGTGCCTCTGGCAATCAAGGAACTCACGCTACCATGCAAGAAGGTATAACGGATGTGTAGGAATCCCCGGACGACCACGTCATCCATGAGTCTATGGGGCGTACCTGATAAAATATTAACTATATAATAATCAGAGGGTTATGAATGAGTGCAAGTTTCTCGGGCATTAGCTGGGGCTTTCTTACTATCGATCGACGTTTACTGAAAGTACAACTCAGCTTTTTACTGATGGTGCTTGGGGGCAGGTGTAATCAGCTGGCGGTAGCCTGGTGGGCTCTACAAGAAACTGGCTCTGCACTTTATTTTGCTAATATGATTGCCTGTGCTATCACGGTAGAGGTATTGGCCAAACCACTCCTCGGTTGGCTAGGGGACAAGTACAACAAAATTACAATCATAAAAACCGCTTCATGGATCAGCTTACTGACTACTCTATTGATGGTACTGTTGTCGCTCATAGGGGAGTTCAATCCTTGGATGGTTGGTGTGCTGATGCTGATCAGCAGCGCGATTGTTGGAATACGCGACCCTCTTCAATCGTCGATTATTCCTTTGTTTGCAAATGATGACCAGGTATCTCTAGCTTTTCGTAGCAAAAGTGTGATGTCGTCATTTTCTATTTTGTTAGGACCCGTGCTCGCCAGTGGGCTGATCTATGGAGTCGGCATAACGTTTGCTTTTGTCGCAGATTTTTTTGCAGTTCTTATTGCGGGAATATTGATTGCAACTATCCCGAGCCACATAGGCGCCTCTGTTCAGGACGAAAGAAGTCAAGGCAGAGGAGGTTTCAGTATGATCTATGAAGGATTCAAAGTAGTTTACGGTGTAAAGGTTGAGTTTTATCTTGCCGTTATTGCAATGATGATAAACTTCGCCCTTTTCCCGTTCTTCACTATTCTTATTCCGCTATACGTTAAGAATGTCATGCATTACCCGGTGACTTACATTGGTCTCTTGGACTCTTGCTTCGGACTAGGTATCTTGGCGGGAAGTTACAAAATAATAAGCTGGATGTCTGACAAAATTCCACGTGATTTATGTGTATCTTCTGGCTTTGCTTTCCTAGGGTGTAATCTATTGGTAGCCGGCAGTATTTCATCCCCACTAATTGTATCTATTGCATTTTTCTGGGGGGGCGTGGGGCTAATGCTAATAAATATCCCAACGTCTGCTGTTAGGCTGCTTGCAACTCCCAAAAACTATCGTAATCGTATATTTGCTACAGTCTCATTTTTATCTGCGGCAGCTAGCCCAGTGGGAAGTTTCGCCATGAACACTCTAATCGAAAACTTCGGAATAGAACTAACCATTACATTACTAGGCGGAATGGTTTTATTATTGTCTCTATTGGTTTTCTTGATACCCGACTTCAGAGCGTTCATGCGCTCCCAAGACACACAGCTTTGTGACGCCTACTTAGAAAAGTACCCCAAAGCTTTTTCGAAATATTGATCCTATACGAGACCCGATTCTCGGGTCATGACTCAGTTGACAAATACGCTTATAGCCTCGGTCACGTATGTTTCCCCTGCCAAACTTAAGCAGCTTATACTTTCGGTTTTGTCTTGAGGAGGCCCCTAATCACCTATGCGCTCATCAACAAAGTGGCTATTTTCTTCATACAGAACGTAATGGCCTGATAGCACTATTGGAAGAGTGGCAAGCTGCAGCAGTGAACCATGCGGCGCTCGGCATTCAATTTTCACAGCGACCTGCCGCCGAAGTGATTCAGGAAATAGCCGAAGATGCTCTACCGCCCTTTTCATCACTTCAGGGCCCGCCGCCTATTGCGCTAGATTGGTAGAGTTCAAGGCTAAAAGGTGTAGTACGTCAGTATGACTTGATGGCCGTAATCGACACCAGAAAATCCCAACGTCTTGGTTATCCATTTTCTACTGCACTCAGTTTTGAGTCGACCCAGGCTGTACCTATCTACTAATGACTAGGTATAGCCCGTATGTTAAAAGCCATCCTCCTTATCATCTTCGGTTCACTTGCACTTGGGGACGCTCACGCTGAAGCCTGGGCAGTCACCGACTCCGCTCATCCACTGGTAGTTCCTGCAGGCGTTCAGGTTCGCGTCATTCTGTTGGATGGCCAGGAGCGCCTAGAAAACCAGCTATCACGTAACCTCCCCCCCAATCCCCAGCAGGCCACAATCGCTGCTCAACGAATGATGAAGAGCGCAGAAGGCGTCCGCTTAATGGGGGAGTTGGCCAAGGCACAGCAGGGGCTGACTGTAGTGGTCAACTAATCCCGGACACTGCGTTAAGTTTTCCCTCGGCCACTGCGGGCGCCAACCCGCTGTTGAATTGATGTGGCCGTTGCCAGTTGTACCTCTGCATCAAAAAACGACCGATATCCTGCTGTGCCAGCGATGCACTCATATAGCCCACGGTCGGTATCCATTCCGTTTTCAGGCTGCGAAACAACCGTTCCATCGGTGCGTTCTCGTAGCAGTTTCCACGCCGACTCATGCTTTGCGTGAAGCGATAACGCCATAGCCGCTGGCGAAAGCTCCGGCTGCCGTATTGGCTGCCTTGGTCGCTGTGAAACAGCATATTCTGGGGGCGGCCACGCTGTTCATACGCTATATCCAAAGCCTTGATCACCAGGTCGGCATCGGGCTTCGATGAAAATGCCCAGCCCACTACGCGGCGGGCGAACAGATCGATCACAACCGCCACATAGTGCCAGCGGCCTTGAGCCCAGATATAGGTGATGTCACCGCACCAGACCTTATTCGGTTTCTCTACAGTGAACTCCCGATCCAGCACGTTCGGGATATCTGGCCGTTCCACTGTCGCCTTTTTATAGGCATGTGAGCCAGGCTGCTTGCTGACCAGTTTCATCTCGCTCATCAGCTTGCGTACCTTGAATCGCCCAATCTCTATGCCGTCCTCACGCATCATGAACGTGATGCTTCGGCTGCCCGCCGCGCTGCGGCTTTGGGAGAACAGCTCGTTCACGCGACTACGCAAAACCATCCGCTCAACGTTCGGAGATCGACGCTTGCGGCAGTGCGCCTAATAGCAAGATCGGGTGACTTCAAATACCGAGCACAACAGATCAACAGGCTCTTCAGAGCGAAGTTGATCAATTAACGCGAACGCTCGTGTTCCTCGGCCATCAAGAGCGCGGTGGCCTTTCTTAGGATCGTTTTTTCCCGTTCCAGCCGATTGATCCGGGCCTCTAACTCCTGGATTTTTTGCTGCTCGGGAGTCAACACTTTGCTTTGCGGAGTCACGCCATTGCGCTCCTGTTGAAGTTGGTTAACCCAGCGACGCAGCGCAGACTCGACAACTCCAAGGGAACGACAGGCTTCGATATGGCTATAGCCCTGATCGAGCACCAGACATGCAGCTTCGCGCTTGAACTCAGGAGTAAAGGTACGGCGTTGCTTGGTCATCGGACACCTCTCTGTGGCGAGCATTCTCGCCTAAATGAGTGTCCTGTTTCATTAGACCACTACATTTCAAATACTACATTCACGCTTTTACTTGCAGGCCACCATCATGCACATCAACCCTGATCACTTTCTACAGACGGAGAATGGGCGCATTATCGACGCTGAGCTCAATAGACTGGCTTGGCAGAGGGCTCATCTTGCCCTATCAGAGGCTCTGCTAGCGACTCCTAAGCCTTCTCGTCTGTATCTATTGATAGGCGCTCAGGGTGCAGGAAAAAGCACTTGGGCCAAATCGATGCTTTTAATTGAGCCTAGCGCTGTAATCTTTGATGCCATCCTGGTTCAACGCTGTGAGCGTGAATCGCTCATACAGATTGCCAAGAAGCATGAGCTTGATGTGGTTGCAATTTTTTTTACTACTTCGCTGGAAGACTGTTTGGCACGTAATCAATTGCGCCCTGATAATGAGATGGTTCCTGAAAATGCCATTAGGAACGTCTTTAAAGCACTTCAGCCTCCACGCTTGAGCGAGGGTTTCACCGAAATTTTAGCCGTTGATGCACAGGCTAGCGCGGACGCTTATGTTCCTAAAGACTGAGTCGACTTCCAGCTATGCGGCAACAACTCGGCTAGCTGCTCGCCCAAGGACGGTCGCGAACATCCTCGATCTATTCAACAGTGCTGCAGGCCGGACATATTATCGTTCCCCCACTTCTGAATCAGAAACATTACCACCAGTCTGTTCCCTAGGTAGTAGCACAATGCCCTAAAACCCTCTCACCGCTAAAAATGGTTTTTTGTTGCTGGCATTCCGCCTGTAGAGAAAACCCGCGCCATGAATTCTCATGGCGCGCCCAATGCAAATTCTTTCCTAGCTCAGCCGAAAACCGGCTAGGCCTCCCTCAGAAGCATCTCCGCAAGGCTTCCACCTACCGGCAAACGCAGCTGCGCTGCTGAACACTCCACAACGCCAAGAACGCCTGGAGAACATATGGCGCCGCGCTTCGCTTTCACACCAACAGTTCAACACGCTTCAGCATCAGCCGCTCGAGCGGTATGCAGAACTGGTATAGTTGATGCCAGCTTCGGAAAATCATCAGCACGCCCATCTAGGTGGCCTGCTTGATCACAGGCTGGAGATCGTGGCTTACGCTTTGAAGACCCATCAAGCCTACCTTCTACCGATCGGCGCCCTGTAGTGGTCTACTAACCCCGGACACCCATTTAGGCGAGAGTGCTCGCCACAGAGAGGTGTCCGATGACCAAGCAACGCCGTACCTTTACTCCTGAGTTCAAGCGCGAAGCTGCATGCCTGGTGCTCGATCAAGGCTACAGCCATGCCGAAGCGGCCCGTTCGCTCGGCTTGGTCGAATCAGCACCGCGTCGATGGGTTAATCAGCTTCAGCAGGAGCGCAGCGGCGTTACGCCGGCCAGCAAAGCGCTGAGGCCAGAGCAGAAATTCAAGAGTTGGAAGCCCGGATCGCGCGCCTTGAACGCGAGAGATCGATACTAAAAAAGGCTACCGCGCTCTTGATGTCGGAAGATCTCGAGCGTACGCGCTGATCCGCCAGCTCAGCGACCATGAGCCCGTTGATTGTTTGTGCGAAGTGTTCGAAGTCACTCGCTCAAGTTACTACGCACATCGTCACAGAAGGCGAATTCCGGACGTTGAACGACTTCGATTACGCAGTCGAGTCAATGAGCTGTTCACGCAGAGTCGAAGCGCCGCCGGCAGCCGCAGCATCGTGTCGATGATGCGGGAAGATGGAGAACAAATCGGGCGATTCAAGGTGCGTGGATTGATGCGGGAGCTGGCGTTAGTCAGCAAACAACCTGGAGCACATGCCTACAAACAAGCGACGGTTGAGCGGCCGGATATTCCGAACATCTTGAATCGAGAGTTTGAAGTGCCGGCACCTAACCAAGTCTGGTGTGGTGATATCACCTACATCTGGGCACAAGGGAAATGGCATTACCTAGCTGTCGTGCTGGATCTCTATGCGCGTCGAATTGTGGGTTGGGCGCTGTCGAGCAAGCCAGATGCGGATCTGGTTATCAAGGCGTTGGACATGGCTTACGAACAACGTGGCAGGCCTCAAGGCCTACTGTTCCACTCGGTGGTCTGTCCCGGTGCTGGTGGACAGGTAGTTAAGAGTTACTGCTCGCATAGCGCCGCTCAAACTCCATCGGGCTGAAATAGCCCAGCGTCGAGTGGCGGCGACGGTGATTGTAAAAGTGGATGTACTCGAACAGGTCGGTTTTCGCCTCGTGGTAGCTGGCATAGCGCGTCAGGTACACCCGCTCAGCCTTCAGCGAACGGAAGAAGCTCTCCATCGCGGCGTTGTCCCAGCAGCTCCCGGGACGTGAATGGCTGGGCACGATTCGATGTCGCCGAAGTAAGGCCTGGTAGTCGTACGCGCAGTATTGGGTTACAAATTAGGCTGAACCGATATGGTTCAAGGAGCGTACTGGCTCTAGAGAAGAAGCAGCAGACGGCTTGACGGTCAAGCTGCCCTCAAGCCTGCCAGTGAAACTGAGACCTAGCCGGCGGGTTGATTGATCAACAACGGCTCGACGGCCTGACCGGCGGCCAGCGCCAGGCGAATACTGAACAATCGCAATTGGGCGACGGCCTGGGCTTGCTGCAGTTTTGTATTCATTAACCTATTCTGAGAGTTCAGCAAGTCCAAAAGACTACCCATTCCGCTCTTATAGCGGCCGTAGGCAACTTGCACAGCCTGTTGCGAACTGAGCAGCGAACTGCGAGACAAGCTGACCTTCTGCAGAGATGCCAGCACCTCTTGAAAATAGGTCCAGACATCCAGCTCCACTTGGTTTTCCACACCGTGTAATTGCGCCTGGGCAACATCAACCTCGGCAGCCGCCCTGGCTCGTTGCGATCTGGCGGAAAAACCATCGAATATCGGGATGTTCAAGGTCAATCCAGCACTGTTAGACAGATAGGAATAGGTGTAAGCATTGCCTGAGCTGATGGACTCGTTGTATTGAATATTGGCAAAGAAAACGAGCGTTGGCTTGCCCTGAGCCCCTGCCGAGCGGGTATTGGCTTCCGCGGCCGCCAGACGCCCACGAGCCGAGCGCAGCAGCGGATGTTCATTCTGGGCGGCAAGCAGATAGTCCTGGAGATTGTTTAACTTTAAGATGGAGGGTGCCACCAACTCTGTCTGCTCGACTTTCACATTTACCGAAGGCTTGAACCCAAGGGCGAATGCAAGACGGCCCATGGCCATGACCGCTCCGGCATCATCTTGTAAGACATGCAACTGCATGCTATCTCGGGCCGCAATCGCCTCCAGCAGCTCGGCTTTGGAGCCGGCGCCAAGGGCAAACCGCTCTTTTCCGATTGCCACACTTAACTCCAAACTATCCAGGGCCTCGTGGCTGACTCGAGCAAGGTTATGGGCCAATAGAAGGCTGTAATAGGCGTCTGCGGTATTGATCACCACTTGGCTGACAGACTCGCGATATGAGTCCAATGCAACATCGAGCAGAATTTCTTCATAATCCTTGTGTGCATCACGAGCACCAAAATCGAACAGCAGCCAACTGAGCGACAGCGCGCTGCTAGTAGGTTTGGTATTGACGGCATAGTCAGCGTATCGGTCATCATCGATCGACGTCTTTCCATGCCCTCGGGATTGACTGTAGCTGGCTTGGAGCTTGGGTAAATACTCGGAGCCGGCCTCCGTCACACGGGCCCTATGGCGATCGACATTGGCCCATCCTTCTGCGGTGAGTGGATTTCTGCACAACGCCAACTGCACTAGGCCAGACAGGTTCCAGGTCTGCCTAGAAGTCAACTCAGGACACAGACCGGCGCTGGGCGAATGCTCTCCCATCTTAGCCGAAGCGGACTCTCCCGTCTGAGCCAAGGTCGTGACTGCCCGGGCGGATGCCGGCACGGAGAAAATCAGCATAATCATGAACATTAATGTGCGCACACATCACCTTGAAGACTTGCTGTTGACAAAGACTGTCGATAGTCAGCCGTGGACATGACGAACTTGACCTTGCCATTTTCAAGTTTGATGATTTTTTCAGACTGCAGAATGGTTTCCAGCCGATGCGCCACCGATATCCTGGTGATCTGAGTAGTTTTTATATTGTTATTCACAATGCTTTCTGTAACGGGATCCAGATGGCTAGTCGCCTCGTCCAAAATCAACAGCCTGGGTCGTTTGTACAAGGCACGTGCCAGAAGGATTCGCTGTTTCTGCCCTCCAGACAATACCCCCCCCATGTCCCCTACCAAGGTGTTGTAGGCCATCGGCATCTGCATGATTTCCTCATGTATGGCAGCGGTCCGAGCACACTCCATGACCCAGTTCATCTCCACCTCTTCGTCAAAGAAAGAGATGTTTTCCTGAATGGAACCGCCTAATAGCGTGTCATCCTGCATGACCACAGCCATGTGCTCGCGTAGTGCAAGCAGATGTTCCGTAGTAACTTCCCGTCCATCGACAGTAATGCTTCCATGCTGTGCGCTATAGATCCCCATCAGCACACCCAGCAAGGTGCTTTTACCGCAGCCCGAACTGCCGACAATACACACAGACTCGCGACCCGCTACACAGAAACTGATTCCTGATAAAATATCCGGCTCAAATTCTGAATGACGGAAGGACAGATTCTTTACTTCAAGAGAAATAGCCGTGTCGCGAAGCAGATTGCACTCTGGAATTGCGACAATCCTCTCCGCTGGCGACAACACAATGTCGCCGAGCATTTCACCCTGAAGTTGAAGCATCTTGAACTCGATTGAGCGATCAATAAGGCTAGATACCCTCAGGGTGAACTGCCCCTTATAAGCCAGATAAGCCATCAATGCTCCAACCGTGAAATTACCCTGCAATACCATATTCGCTCCCAGATATATCGCTAGCACGCCCTCAACACCAAAAATGCATGTATTGATCAGCTGAAAAGCAATCTGAAGCTTCTGTACCACTACCCCGGCATTGATCTGGTCGACCAGTAGCCTGATCCACTGAGAGCACCTTTGCTCCTGCCGTGCAAACAACTTGATTGTCCTCACCCCTCTCAGCGTCTCTAGAAAATGGCTTTGTTGCCGGGCGGAATTAACCACCTGTTCCTGCGACGCACGGCGCAAAGGCAAGTACCAGCCCCACCGGCTGAGCCCATAGCAACTCAGCGCCAAAAGAGAAACTACTGCCAGGCTAGGGGCATAGACAAACATCAGTACCAGAACCAACAGTGCCATCACTCCGTCGATGATCACCGTAGTAAAAGACGTTGTGAGGGTCGATTGAATAGAGTCCACCGCGCCAAACCGCGCTAACACATCTCCCACATGCCTTGAGAAGAAGTAGCGCAGCGGCAACTTCAACAAGTGAGAAAACAGGTTCTCTTTCCATTGCAGGGCAAGGGTTACCGAGTAGTACATGACCATATAACTACGCAACGCGCGCAAGGCCTGCTGGCTGAGGGTTACCACCAAGAATCCGGCAGTCATGATCACCAGTAAGTCCTTGTCGTTGGCTACTAGTACATGGTCAATAACCCACTGAATGAAAAACGGGCTGACAAGTACCAACGCTTCAATGGCGAAAGATACGCATAGCAGTTGCCAGGCGGCTTGCCCTATGCCACGGACCGTACCCATCAAGCCCCACAACGAAGGGGTGTGCCTGAGTGACTTCGCCACAAAACTAGGTGTAGGCCACAACTCCAATGCCACCCCTGTAAAGCTTTCGCGCAATTGCTCAGACGAGACAATCCGTAAGCCACTAGCCGGATCATGCAGATAATATTTACCGCGACTGATTTTATCGAGCACTACAAAGTGGTTGAAATTCCAATGCAGGATGGCCGGCAGCTTCAAGTTTTGAACCTCTTCGCTTTCCAGCCTCAAGGCACGAGCACTCAGGTTCAGCTTTTTCGCCGAACTCGTCAGGTTGGCCAGTGTTGCCCCCTTCAAGGACACATCAAACATCTGCCTGAGTCTTGACAACTCGATATCTAGCCCGTGAAAACCAGCAATCATACCCAGACAAACCAGACCGCACTCGGCGCTCTCTGCTTGATAAAGCAAAGGAAGTTTCTTTTTCCCGGAAAATTTCAGTAGATCTATGCTCATGTCACAACCTGCCCGTGACTGAAATGACGGGCTCCAAGGCCCATTCATACAACTTTCGGTTTTCCAGAATAATGCTCGCCTCCACCAGCATTCCTGGGATCAAGGCTTGCCTGACCCCATAAACTTCGACCCACTGTTGGTCCAACTCTATAGTCACCTTAAAGAGAGCCGCGGCACTTTCAGCATTGTCCAAACCGACTGCAGTACTGATTTCTTTACTCAACAAGGACGCCCGTGCGACTGTTATCACCCGGCCATGTTTCAAACCGAACTTTTGGTAGGGGAAGGCCGGATAACGTAAGGAAACGGGGTCCCCGGGTTTGACAAAGCCAATGGCGGAACTAGGCGCATAGACTTCGGCAATCAGTTGGGCATCCACCGGAACTATGGTCATTAGAGGTTTATCGGCGGAGACAAACTGCCCTGCCCGCGCCGTAACGACCGTGGCAATGCCGTCCTTGGGGGCTCTCAGCTCACTGCCCTGATTCAGCGCACTACGCGCCAGCGCTTCGTTAGTAACGTAGATCTTCTTATCGATTTCCGAGAGTTGGGCTTGATACGCCAGCGCTCTTTTTTCCAGTGTCGCGACCTTGGACTTAATGCCCAAGTTTGCCCCTGCCCGTTCACGTTGTAGTGTCTGTAAACGAGCACTCTGTTCCAGGTAATCCGACTGCTTGATCTCTGATTCTTCCTTAGAGATGTAATCTTGCACATAAAGCTTGCGGTATCGGTGGGCGTTTTCCTCGGCCAAGTTCAGCCTGGAACGCTGAACCTCGATTAGCCTGTTCAAGCGCTCAACATCGGCCTGGGCCTGGGAAGCCTCATCCTGCAACAGTGTCTGCTCCTGAGAGAACAACACGCCAGCCTGATGCCTGTCGCTATCCAGAGACCCCAGCGTAAGCTTCAACTGCTCGCCCACCGCCCGCTCAGTCATACCGAATGGGGCGCTGACACTGTCAAATGAGAGCGACATCATTTTTTGATTCTCGCGTACCAGGTCTCCATCGTTGACGAATGACTCCAACACCACCCCCGAGCGCATTGGGTAGAGTTTCAACACGCCACTCACCGGCACCAACTCCCCTTTGACAGAAATCTTCCTAGAATAACTACCCGCATAGATCAATATTAAAAATGCCAGCAATACCATTCCCACCAGTAGTGCGACGAACTTAAATGCCCCTGGCCCCATCAAAATTATGGTACCTAATCGTTGTTTGGAACGGGCCTCTACCGCCGTTTGTGAGTACAACTGTTCCAGATCATCTCGGGCGCTATTCAATGAGGAAGTACCTGTTCCAATGCCATCAACCTGGTTTTGGCGCTGGGAACATGATCGCGGCTCAGCAGGTACCATTTTCTCGCGGCGCCCAGGTCCTGCTGAACACCCAGTCCCTTCTCATACAAGTAACCAAGATTGGCCTGGGCCAGCCAATATCCCATCTGGGCTGACCGCAGATACAATTCAGAGGCAGCGAGGAAGTCCCTGCTGCGCCCAACCCCCGTAGCAAAGCACTTACCCAACAACAGTTGTCCTTCGGCATTCCCTCCATCCGCGGCCTTCTGAAAACAATCACAGGCATTTTCAGCACTGGCGTTGGAGCCCACGCCATCTGCATATAGGTAGCCCAGTCGGAGCGATGCTTTGAGTAGGCCCAGATCGGCTGCCTGTTGATACAAACGCTCGGCTTTTGGGTATGACTGTTCTACGTCCAGTCCCATTTCGCTTAGATAACCCAGGTTATAAATGGCCTCAGGGTCTTTGGCGGTCGCGGCCTGGGTACTGTAATAAAGCGCCTTGCCTATATCGCGTGGTATCGTATTGCCTTCGATATACAGGGCGCCCAATACCGACTGAGCGGCAATGTTTCCCTCCTGTGCAAGCGATTCCCACTCTTTGACCGCCCGACCGGTGTCACGCTCAACGCCTTGCCCGTAAAAGAATAGCCGGGCTATAAAAATACGTGACGCTTGAGAGTTATACCTGTCACGCACAGCCCGAGCGATTTCATAGGCCTCGGCATAGTTCTCCTGTTTGTAAGCGACCAGGGCCTGGTCCATATCCGCCGAACAGGCCCAGGGAAGGAAAAACAGCGTAGTCATTAGCACAATCAGCCTACTGGACATTATTCAGGCACCCCCAGCCCTGATTGAAATCCACCACCAATTGGTAGTGTTCGAATGCGTTCCATCCCAGAACATAGGGCAGCAGGTAAGTGCGTGTTGGCGAATACAGCCTTTGTACTGGTCTGTCCTTGCCAGCAAGACTAATAACTTCACTGGCTTGATATTGAGCTTCATGATAGGAACCAGTCAGATCGTTTATCCGGTTGCTTAGAACTAAAACACCACTGCCGAGCGGTTTTTTCCCACCACTCAGGTACTCCATATTTCCGGTGTCCAATAGAACTGGAACCTTCTCGCCATCAACCAGCAGATAGGTAAATAGGAACTGTGTGGTACGAGACAAGTTACTTCCAAGAAATACCTTTGACTCACACAGGCTCTGATCAGCAGTACTACTAAAGGTGATACCCGAGGCATTTATGCTTATTCGGCCCAGTTTAGAGAGGATATCTAGTCCCAGGAGCGTCTCCGTGCTTCCCATCAAAACAGCAAAATTTTTAAACCTTTGTCCTGAAACATCAAGGGTCTTCAAGAGCACCATCTTCGACTTCACGGTTGAGTCCTGGTAATAGGTCGCCAGATCAAACTCCCAAGGACTGGCCTGTAGGTTCAGGCGTCGAGCATCGACGGCCGATAAATGGCTGACGCTGGCTCCAGTATCCAGCTTGGCCTTGAGCGCAACGCCATTTATTTCAACAGTCAGATACGGCTTTGCCCTCAACATCAGAAAACCATTGTCCACCGTTTGCCACCCGACTGCTGTTGCACCAGGCGCAGGGGCCTGTTCAAAAGCGGGGAATTCATCGATGGCCGCCAGGCTCTGGTCATTAAGTCCTGGCACCTTAGTTGACCAGATCGCTCTACTACCCCCGTCCAGCAGCCGATAAAGCCGGAGCATTTCTTGATAGTTCTTTTGATTGAATGCCTCGCCTAGCAGCAATAACTGGCAGGCCAACTGCCTTTCTTCGGTAACAATTTGAGCGCACGTAAGGTTGCCCGTTCCAGCACCTACAACTGACTGCAAAGAGCGTCTGAGAATTATCGCGGCGATCACACTCTGATCATTATTTTTATTCAGAAGTTTTGAAAGGACCAGAGTTTTAGGCAGAAACGTCGCTTGTTCGATACCTGACAATTCACTGGATGCCGCAAAGGCTCCGGCGCCACCCCACAAAAATATGACATACATAAGAGCAATATTGCTCAAGCCACGCACTTTCATCATCGGACTCGCAACGACTGCAACGCTTCAAAAAGAGGTACGAACTAAAATTAGTCGTACCTTTACAGCATTAGCGGATTGGTATTGTGACCGTCACTCCTCCACCAGCCCCACCGTTGGGGTCGACAGAGCTGTTAGTCGTGCCCTGAAAGCCACTCGGCGTAGACGGTTGATTGGTACCATGGATTTCCGTTACTGAGTTACCATTCATGCTACCGACAGTAACCTGTGTTCCACTGGAGTCGGTGAAGGTAAAGCTGTGCCCACCGCCCCCCCCGCTACTGAAGTTGCCATGAGTTCCATCTTCATCATTCCAGTCCGAGACAGGGTCTGTTTGACTCCCGCCAGAAACAAGCAGCAACTCTGCAGCCGTTAGTTCACGCATTACAAACCTCGCTCAATGAAGTAAATTTTCATTCCCTAGTATTCCTTCCATGGTCATTAATGCACGCTTCAAGATCCTTTGAGGCGCTATATCAACCCCCACACATCCGACCAATTAAGAAGCAATAGAAGCCCATCAACTCATCCCAGTCGCCTAAAGTTTCGGCCATTCGTATGCGAATCTGATAACCGCCTTGAGCTGCCGAATAAGCGTCGTAGAAGTACAAATAATTTTGTGGGCTACGCAATAACAAAAAATTCAACAATATCCTCGCCGCTCGCCCGTTTCCGTCCACCAAAGGATGGCAATTTAATAATGCTGTAGACACCACAACAGCAGTAGCGACATCAGGAAGTGAGTCCTTGCGAGAGAGAATGAACCTATGCATGTTATTCAAAGCAGGCTCTATATGATCCGCATCCGGATATTTGACCCGACTACCCTGCCGATCCACCGTGGTAAAAATAGGCCCTTTGCGGAGGGAAGTTGGTTTTTCCAGTAGCAAGCAACCCAGCGTCTCAATGAAGTTGTAAAACTGCAGAGGCCGGTATTGCTCAATACAACCTGCAAAAAGCTGAGTGAGATTACTCATCACCTCTATTTCACTGAGTGAACGACTTGCCGCTTGGGTCGGCGGATTTCTCAGCATGTAATACGGGCTCAACGAGTGTCGCAGTACCGCCAGCGATTCATCACTGTGAATAATTTGCAACTGCTCAGCTCTGTTTCGATGCCCGTGGAGAGCGAGCAATTTATTCGTTCTGTCGACATACTGTAGGGTTTCGACAGCGAGTGACTTCAAGTCCGGATAAAGCAGGAGCTTTCTCTCAACTACATTGCCTTCCATAGCAAAATACCTTTGAGCGAGTACTATCTGTAAACTCCCTTTTAACAGCTTTAAATTACAATTTTCTTACAGTCGAGACTTTACAAGTAATCCATAGATTCTGTTTACAGAGACCAGGGAGACGTGTTAAACAAACTAATAATCCACAGCACGGATGACCTGGATGCCCACCCAGACTTGGCCTCGAAATACTATTTTCTTTTTGTTTTTATTGGCATCCAGCTCTCTAAATGCCGACTCATTCTCTGGCGGTACTGGTTGGGGAAAATTTGTTCAAGTCTTACTTTCTGTGGGTACTTGCCAAAACCAATTATTGGAGGCGCAACGAGCAGCGTGTTTCAAACGTAATGCTCGGCAAGCCTGCCAATATGCACCAGAAGGCATAGAGAAAGAGAACTGCATTAAAGAATATTCAGGTTACTCGGTCACATCCGATAAAAGCCTTTCAAAGAGTTCTTCGTGGTCTTTACCCCCCCTAAAGGGGAAGATGAATCATGTTTCGAATATTCCTGCGCCTTTTACCAAGATGAAACAAAAACCACAGGACTCTAAGCCTGACGAATACGACTCAAGAATAAGGGGTCTATTATACACCCCCTGATTTGTACAATTTTGATCAGGGCGAACGCAATTTTTGATAATTATAAATGCGGTCAACACTTACTCAGCTCTAGCGCCTGGACCACAACCAGCGACGGACAATAAAACATGCCAGCAGATGAATTGGACTCCTTGTTTTCCTATTACTACAATCAGGCGAGCAAACATGCATTTCCAGCCTTCCTCGGCTCTGACATAACCAGCACTCCATTGAACTCCGCTCCTTATATTACCTCGCTTTCAAACTTCTGTGAGGCTTACACAAGCTCACCCAGAAAGGAGTTTTCGGATCAGTTGAAATTGTCTATTAGCGAACTGAAAGATGCAGGATTGAGCATTGATATCGCACTGATTGGAGGCAGTTTTCTAACCTTGAAAAGTACTCCTGGTGATCTGGATGCCGTACTATTCTATTCGCTGAAAAAGGAGGAAATTGCCTTTCCTCTGGACCAATGGCAGCGTGCACAGAAGCTCAAGGGCCTGGATGTGCGGTTGGTCCCGATGGATACTCGCCCCATCCTGACACTGAAAATGGCACTGTTCTTCGCACTTTTATACACCCATAGGAAAAATGATGGCCTTACAACTCCTGGGCTGGTACTGATTGACTGCAAGGGCTGAAATCGCGCAGGCTCAACTACCGCTTCGGGGCAAGTACCGGTCGGAATGACCGGAATGCCTAGGGATTCTCCGACCAAGTCAGCACAGGTCATCTGACCTGTGCTGAAATAGCCCTCCGCCCAACAGCCCTCTACAAGCCCTCCATCCCATGAGTCAGATGAGCTTTTCCGATTTCGAGTACGCCGGTAAGCGTAAGCAAACCCGTCGCGAGCGTTTCCTGGCCGAGATGGAACAAGTGGTGCCGTGGAGCGGTTTGGTGGCATTGATTGAGCCGCACTACCCAAAGGCCGGCGGTGGTCGCAAGCCGTACCCATTGGAAACCATGTTGCGTGTTCACCTGCTGCAGAACTGGTTCTCATTGAGTGATCCAACCATGGAGGAGGCGCTGTACGAGATTACTTCGATGCGCCAGTTTGCTCGTCTGACGCTCAGCGCTCCGAGCCCCGAAGACACGACGATCATGAACTTCCGGCACTTGCTCAGTTGGCGGCGGGCATTTTGGAAACCATCAACAATTACCTGCGAGACAAGGGCCTTTCGTTACGCCAGGGCACCATCGTCGACGCCACTATCATCCACGCACCCAGTTCGACCAAAAACAAGGAAGGCAAACGCGATCCTGAAATGCACCAGACGAAGAAAGGCAACCAGTACTTCTTCGGCATGAAAGCGCACATCGGAGCTGACGCAGAATCGGGCCTGGTACATCATGTTCATGGCACCGCCGCCAACGTGGCTGACGTGACGGAAGTTGCCCATCTGTTGCACGGTGGCGATAACGTTGTCTGTGCTGACGCCGGTTACACCGGCGTAGAGAAACGGCCTGAGCACGACGGTCGGCAAGTGATCTGGCAGGTCGCGGCGCGACGCAGCACCTACAAGTATTTGAGCAAACGCAGTGCGCTGTACAAGGCCAGGCGCAAGATCGAGAAGGCCAAAGCCCAGGTACGTGCGAAGGTCGAACATCCGTTTCGGGTGATCAAACGTCAGTTCGGTTATGTGAAGACCCGCTTCCGCGGCCTGGCCAAGAATACGGCGCAATTGACCACACTGTTCGCGCTGTCGAATCTGTGGATGGTGCGCCGGCAATTATTGCCTACTGCGGGAAAGGTGCGCCCGTGAGGGTAGAAAACCAAGGCTATGCCTTGGTTTTCCAATAATCAGAGGCTGAAAATCGGGGTTTTCGGTATCTCCAAGCAGTCCATTTCCGGCTGGTGGGTAACTTGTCCGGAGAATCCCTAGAATGACGCCCACGTTAATACCGTCACGGATGGCGACACTTGATATGGTCGCCCCAGGTTGCAGGCATTCCTGAACGACCTGGGCTTTGAAGGGTTTCGGATAAGAGCTTCATTGGCACATGGAAATCCTGGCGATTAAGGGTGATCGCGTCCGCAAAAGTACGTGAACACCATCGCCTTTAAAACTGAAGTTCGGAAGGTGAGTTCGCCGGACGCTTACTGCGGGATACCCGCGGCAGCCGGCACATTGGCGCTACGGGATAGCGACCAGCCAACGCCTCGATGGCGCGGAACTTCACTTCGTGGGCTGCGAGAAGATGGCGAGCGCCTTTTTTAAAACATCGCGCTCCATGGTGACCTGAGCCAGTTGCTGGCGTAGACGACGCAACTCCGCGCTCTCACCACGCTGCTTGCCGTTGCCCGGAAAGGCATCGTCACCTTGCTGCTCGTACTGGCGCTTCCATTTGCCCAGCAGGCTTTCAGCGATGCCGAGCGTCTCGGCTACATGACGAAGCGGCGTGCCGGCAAGCACCTGGTCTATCGCCTCGCGTTTGAAGGATTCGGGAAAACGTCGTCTGGTCTGGGTCATGAACACTCTTGCGGTGGACATTATCCACCTTAAGTCAGTGTCCACTCTGCCCGGGGACAGACCAACCCTCCACGCCCGGGAACGCAGCCAGGCCGCAACCGCGCGGCCCGAGCATAATCAAATGACGCCACGCGTCAGATCTATTGCAAAGCAGGCGCTCCTCGCCAGGCCACTTGAGCGCAACCTCCTCCGGCCTACTAAAACTTGCAAAGATCAATTGCGCATGAGTGACGGTACTCTTGCGGCGAAAGGCGCCCCATGGGACCAAACAGCAACTTGGCGGTAAACCTTTCCAGATCCGCCATCACCTCTCCTGGCGCGTACTGCGCGAAATATGCCCGCCGCGCCGGAGGCAGAGTGGCACGGTGTGTCAGACAGATCTTCACCATTTCTGACAGCATAGAACCGCGAATGTCGTAACGCGTATCCACAGCGTACAGGACAGTGCGATAGCATGAGCGGTAGGTCGGTTGCAGACCGACCTGCCGCTGCACACTGCAACTCATCCTTGGCTCCCTGCCTGCCACGAGGCTAGAAACTGTAACACCCGCTCAACTTGCCCCTGACTGACCAGTTGCTCCGCTGTCTGGTGTTCGAAAGGTGGTAATGGCTCGAAGCGAAACCAAGTGATCGCTCGCTCGACTGCGACCCCGCTCTCGGCCACCACCAAGATCACCCGAAGGACATCCGCGATAAAACGTTGCGTTGTTTCGACATAGGATGTGCAGGTGGCATCTGGCTGACTGCAACTATAGGCTGCGACATGATTGGCAAAAACGACAGGACTTAGGGCAAAGATCTCAATATAACGCTCAATCGAATAAGGGGAATCATTCGTGGGACGCAAGCAATCGATCAACTCAGCGATCGAGACAATCGCTGACTGGAGTTTTCCCACCTTCATGGCTTCTACCTCTTGCCGCCTTTCGCTCGCAGCATGCACGCAAATCGACATAAGGCAAAGCCTTATGCGCTCGCTCAGCCCCGGGCCGACATTGCCAATCTGCTCTTAGTCATGGAGCACTTATATGCTATTGAAGCATCTGGTATTGGAAATATATATTTTCCAACCTAGACATAGCAATGTGCTTCGAAACCATTCAAGGTGCTCGGCAAATACTTTTTTAAAACCAACAAATACCAAAAACCCGAAAACCGAACTAGTACAAATAAAAAATATTTAACTACAATCAACACTAACCCATATTAAACAATAGAAAAACAGCACATAGCCTCCCTCATCCTGACGCAATGGAAGCATCCAACTTTACATACAAGGAGCTTTATGAGATCTCATTGAAAAAACATCCATCAACTGGAGTTCAGCCGCTTCCGTTTATACCCACTTGTTGATGATAAGCGCCAACACAACCAAGCCATCACTGGTGGCAGTCCATTAATAGCGCGGTAAGAATTCCTATGCTAATACCCTTTATAGATAAGGAGCATGGACATGGCTATTTACGAGAAAGTATTGGCGTGGGCGGATAGATTACCACCGTGGCGCCACGACGCTCTACGACGCCTATGTGTTCAGAGGGCCTGGAGCGATACGGATCTTGATGAAATTCTTGATCTCGCTAAGCAGCATAATGGAATCACCAGTGTACTAGAATCTGTTCCAGTGCCGATCAGGTTCACCGCGGAGCATTTCCGGCCGAGGCGAATCAGAACCAGTCTGTCGCTCTTAAGTCCCTTCATTCGTTGACCAATGTGGAAAAATCCCGAACAACCAGGCTCTGAAGCTTGAAACGCAAGGCCTCACCATCGTGTACGGGGGCAATGGCACAGGAAAGTCCGGCTATGCGCAAGTTCTACCGCAATGTACGAGCCGACTCAAATGCGGCTGACCAGCAACGACCTATAACGCAACCGGCCGAGCGCCTACAGGATATCAACACCTTGCTCCAAAATATCCGTAGGCGAAGAGCTTGAGTTCACTCGCGAAATCAAGAGGATTATTTTTTACTAATTCCGCCCCTACATTATATATATGAGTGCATTGCTAAAAATAGTTGAAAAGGGGTAAAAGTGGTCATCAGGACTAACGAGGCTTAGTGAAAGTAAAGGTGCTTAGTGACCATGGCTAACCTTGAGTTTATTCAATTTACACCGATGCGAGAGGTCGTTGAGGCCGGCTTAATCCGATGGGAGCATGACAAAGGCTCTCGGCAGATCGAAGATCTTCCCCAAATATTCTGGGGTAGCGGGGAGCCTTGGACGGAGGCCAACCATTGGGCGCTTACCATAGCAACCCGTACGGTCGGCGGTCACATTAAAACCGTGACCTCCCTCATGAAGCATTTATACGCCTATGCAGACTGGCTTGAAGCGGAGGAGCTGGACTGGCGCCACTTTCCAGATCGCATGGCTGACCGGGTCATCGTACGCTACCGAGGTGAGCTGATAGCTCAGCGCAACCGCGGTGTCCTCCGGCCCAGTACCACGACAGCCCGTATGCGAGCGTTGATCCAGTTTTATCGACATGCACAGATCTATGGGTTCGTCAGCCAACACTCGTCTATGTGGCACGATGAAGTAGTTTTATTACGCTACTTTGACTCGGCTGGATTTGAGCGAACGATAAGCCGGCAAAAATCTGAACTTGCCATACCAAACAGAGCGAGACCAGGCCTTACATTGGAAGACGGCCTCGTGCCTTTGCAAAGTGATCATGTACAGGCTCTACTAGACTTTACAGCATCAGAATCTCTTGAAGAAATTCACTTAATGCTGACCATCGGCTTCCTAACTGGCGCTCGAATTGGGTCTATTTTGACACTCGCCGTACAAAATATTGAAGGAGCAATACCTGACCCAAATATGTCAGGTTTTTATCGTTTACCTATTGGGCCCGGAACTAAGGTTTCCACAAAGTTCGACACCATTGGTGATCTGTTGGTGCCCAGCTTCTTGATTGATGCATTAAATACATATACTTATTCCATGCGCCGCCTGAGTCGACAGGCTTTAGCTTTGCCCGAACATCGGAGCTCTTTGTTCCTGACCTCGCGAGGAAACCCATATCGAGAGCAGTCTTTCAATCGATTGATGACAGATCTTCGTCGAAGAACTGTGGCGGCAGGGCTAAACTTCATGAAGACATTCAAATTTCATCAGACACGATGCACTTACGGCACTTGGTTAATGGAGGTTGCTTTACAGGTGACCAACGAAGCATGTGCAGTAGCCTTTGTTCGGGAGGCAATGCTCCACAAAGATGAAACAACAACCTTACGCTACGTGCGATTCATCCAGAGAGCACCCATAAAGGCCCTGATTTCCAAAGAGTTTACGGCGGCGTTTACTGGCATCATTAATCGTGACTGGAATTTGTTTCATGCATAAAAAATTCCAGATTCCAGAGCTCACTCTTCCCAGGGTTAAAATTGGAATAAACTCATATTCATGGGATATGCGAAGACTACTTTATATCGGCGGTGCAGAAATAAGACACGACTTAGTAGCAGACGCTATCGATCGAGGCACACTTGGCACCGTATCGCCGGAGCGATTGGATTTAGTTAGAAAATTGCATGCTGTAATAGCAGGAAAACTGACTGCTGGCGGTAGCCAAGAAACGACTAAAACACAGCTTCAGAGCATTCGTGAATTCTTCAGGTGGGCCGATAGGAAGAATTATACCTTATCCCTGCCTACGGCTCAGGTTGCTTACATCCATTGGACAGACGCCCTTTTTCATTGCTGGCAAGTAACTAAAACCTTGGCCCAGCGCACGGCATACACAAAGGGACGAGTGGTTGGCCAGTTATTGGATCATGCACTAGGTCGAACTACACCAATGATTGAGTTAACCAGACTTAAGGAACCGAAACGCCGGAAAGCTGTACAGACTATTCAATCAGATAAGCAGTGCCTAGAGTCTGCTTTTGCATTTGGACGGCTTTTGCAAGATATCTGTGATGGTATGACGCTCAGTGCCATTTGGGGGCCAAGACCTGTACGAATTCCCCTTCAGAGTGGAGGAGAACTCGTCCAATGGGCAGGAATGCACTCCATGGAGAGAGGTGCGATTCCGCGAACACCATACCGAGAGCAAGTGCGTTTGACACGTATGGCCGCACGACAAGCTGCTTATGAAAACAAACGGTCGTTGCGTTCAAGAGCAACGTTGATCAACTTGCGGATCTTAGCCGAACTCCTAATGTTCATTGGACAGACAGGAATGAATGTGTCGCAGGCAAGTGGCCTTGAGTTTCGTCATTTCAGCTACTCCAGCGATATCGATAGTTATAAGGTCAGGGACTACAAGTCGAGGCGCGGCGGAGAGGTGCTATTTGAAATTTTCAAGGAGTACCGTAGCCACTTTGAACGCTACCTTGAATGGCGGAGGACGTTGTTCTCAGATGACTCACGCCTATTTCCACTTCTACGTTACAAGGGCGCTCATGAAGAATCACGCCCCTACTTCGGCTTGATCATACAGGCGTGTAAAGATGCTGATGTTGCTTGGCAGCCACCTAGCATGCTACGGAGTACTAGGGTGAATTGGTTGCTTCGACGTAGCGGGGATCCGGACCTTACGGCAGAGATGGCGCAGCACCATAAGCAAACTCTACTGACTGTGTATGAAATCCCATCGCTCCAGCGCGCAGTCGGGGAAATAACACGTTTTTGGTCAATTGCGGACCCCATGCATTTACAGATTGCTCCAAAAATCGCGGTGGCACCTGGCGCATGCGACGGAGTGCCTTCGGCACTCCCTTTTAAACCCAAGTTGGCCCCCCCTCCCGACTGTATTTACCCTTCCGGCTGCCTTTGGTGTGAACATCACCGCGACATCGACTCGCTCGACTATGTGTGGGCTCTGTCATGCTTCCGGCACCTCAAGGTATTGGAAGTGAGTCGATATCATGCCCCGGTAGGCGTGAGGAGTGCGGATCACCCAGGCTACTACGCTATCTCTCGCATTAGTGACAAGCTCGCATGGTTTCGAGACTCAAACACTACCCGGCGAGCCTGGGTAGAGGAGGCGTTAGCACGAGTTGAGGAGGGTAACTACCATCCAGAATGGTGCCGCCTGATTGAGAGTGTTGAGGGGGCTTCAGAATGAAAATGGAACTGCATGAGATGGGCTTGGGGCTTCGGGCAGACTGGATAATTTCATCTTCTTCGGCTTTTAGGCCATCATCATGGCCACCCGCCAAGGATTGGCCGGTGAGCATTGATCGAGATGGTTCGGTACTCTCTCGCTGGGGTGACCCTGTGTGGGATCTTACACCAATAGCAGGAACGGCCTTTAAATTAAACTTCGGTGATGGATCAGAAAGTAAAAGCGACTCACTTGATCCTGAGAACGCCAACCTTCTGAGATTGGTTATCACCTGGCGCATGTGGGGGTATAGAGCTATCAAAGCAGCCGGGTCTCTTCAGACTGCTTTTACGATGATACGTTCCGTGATCGCACTATGTAGCCGCAACAGTATTTTAGCTTGCGACATGATGCGTTTTCCAAAATTAATCGATCAATTGCCTGAAGTTATAGCTCCAAGTCGATATCACAGGACGATCGCGGAACTCAACAGACTGTATGACGCCCGAGTTACGTTAGGTTTTACCATCATCGACCAAGATGGTCTGAAGCGATTGGCCAGCATTAGACCCGACCATAACACGATCCAGACTCCGTACATTCCGCCGCGTATTTGGGTCTACCAAGTTAACCGCTTGAGCCAGTGTATCGACGACTTTCTTGCTAATCTGGTACAGATTGAAGATTGCTTCCGATTTTGTCTTGACGCTTATATTTGTAATTATGGGTCATTACCGGCGGCCTTAGAGCGGCATAAGGCTACTTACAAGGCTCCATTCACTAAAAGCTCAGAGAAAAATTCTAGCCGCGTCTATCGAGGCTCATTCGCGGAAACCTTAGAACGATTTGGCTTGATGTCTCTACTAGTGAAGTGGCTTGGTGCTAAGCGAGATAAAGTGCCAATCAAGTTGTTTTCATCATACCTATCCATGGTCACCATCGCTGGCCTAGCCTATATTGCCAACTTCACACTACAACGTAGAGAGGAGGTTGCCTCTTTACGAGCGAGTTGCCTAGAGTGGGAGAATGATGAAAAGCTGGGGCGTGTTCCTATTATATGTGGAGAAACGACAAAAACATATAGTGACTCGGACGCTCGTTGGGTAGCTAGCCCTAGTGTAGAAAAAGCCATCATTGCAATAACAGCAATTTCTCGTATGAGAATGATTTGTGATCGGGTCAACCCATTGGTAGCCCCCACGGCAAATGACATAGACGACCCGTATCTATTCAGCGTACCTAGTGAGCCATGGGGGGCTGGCAAGGTGACAGCTTATTACATCCGACATGAAGCTGATAGTTTGGTCGAGGTTATCAGGCATTATCCTTGTCTTTTTGAGCCCTCTCAGCTCCGCGTCACTCACGATGACTTAAAAATTGCCAAACAACTGACCCCAAATCTTCCAATAGACAGATTTGCTGTTGGTCGATCCTGGCCACTGGCCTGGCACCAGTACCGGAGAACGAGTGCGGTGAACATGTTTGCATCAGGGCTCATCTCCGATAGTTCGATGCAGCAGCAGATGAAACATTGCTCGAGACTGATGCCTCTTTACTATGGTAGGGGCTACACCCGTCTACATCTCAACGAAACTGTAGAGGCTGCTGTAGTCACCGCCATGTACGAAGCAATGGCGGCACAACTCCGAAACGCCGCGAGCAACCGATTCGTATCACCATACTCCGCCGACCATAAGCGGACCATTGTGGTGAGCGTCCTGAATACGAAGGACGTAAAAACCTTGGCGGCCTGGGCGAAGAGTGGCAAGGTCAGCTTTCGAGAGCATCGCCTCGGAGGGTGTATGAAGGCAGGGATGTGCGAGTACGGTGGCGTCGAATCGATAGCTCGATGTGCTGGAGGGGACAGCGGAAAGCCGTGTCCGGATGTCCTATTTGACCGAACCAAAGAATCGCAGGTTCAAGCTGACATAAAACGTATCACTGAGGAGATGTCGATGCTCCCAGAAGACAGCCCCCGATACCAAGCGCTTCTCAGTGATCGCCTAGGGATGGAGAACTACTTGAATGTCATCCACACCAGTTGAATCTTTGAGTGCCGAACAGCGATTTCGGCAAGCCTTTGAACGCCTCAAGGCAGGCCATCCCAGAGTGTTAGAGCATGGGAAACCAGTAACCCAAAACAATGTTGCCAGGGAGGCTGGCTGCGATCCATCAGCCTTACGTAAGGCGCGCTTCCCCGCTTTGATTCGTGAAATTCAAGCCTATCTGGAGCTACACCAAGAACCAATACCATCAAAACGTCAAACAGCTTTCAAGCAACGTAGAGCAAAACGCTCGGTGGCGGATCGGTTGAAAGATGCATGTTTGCAGCGTGACGCGGCTCAGTCACTACTGACCAGTGCGCACCGCCGGATTATTGAGCTGAGCGAGCAGGTGCAGTCTTTGCAGCACCAACTAGATGAAGTCCTAACTAAACCAACCCGAATCAGCCGGAACTAAGTTTGGACATCACTATAGACAACTCGCGTTGTTTCGATATTTTTCCATGGACATTGCCAGCCTGGTACATATCTCGTATTCAGAGGGTGAACAGGCATGTCCATGCCTGTGCTACTCGCGGTTGTCAGCAAGCTGTGCAACGCCTCGGTGCGCTTCGTCATCGCCCATGACACCCAACGGCGGATCCGCCTGGCCTCGGTGCAATCGCCCCAGGGCCAGGCCCTGCTGGCGTGGGCCGGGTTGTCCACCGAACAGTTCGACAGCGTGGTGCTGATCGAAGGCCAGCGCCTGTCCCTGCGCTCCACAGCCTTCATCCGCCTGATGGCGCAACTGCCCGCGCCCTGGCGCTGGCTGCGCCTGCTGCAGTGGATTCCCCGGCCCCTGCGCGACTGGGGCTACAGCTACATCGCCCGCCACCGCTATCGCTGGTTCGGCCGCTACGACGTCTGCCTGCTGCCCAGCCCCGATCACCGTGGGCGCTTTCTCGACGACACGCCCTGACCTGCCACGCCAGCGCTTTGCTTGGTCTAGCCGCTGCCGCAGGCTGCGCTCGACCCGGTACCGGGGGCAGGGCCTGGCCATACGATAATCCGGATGCACCGCGCCGAACTGTTCATGGGCGCTGCGCACCCGGTCGCAGCCTCGCAGACTCGGCAGCGTCTACGGACAATGCATACAGAAAACGCTGCTGAATCTTGATAGCCAGATACTGGCGCAGTACTCAATCACTCATGCATCATGCATACGATTCGTCTTATGGAAGAGCCTAATGAGCAACATGGAAATACAGAAGGCTTCACTGGCTTTGCGATCTTATTCAGGTCAAGTCGAACTGCATGATCACGATTATCACCAGATAGTCCTGCCCCAATCAGGGTCGATGGAAATCGAAATTGATGGCCGTGGCGGTAAGGTCGATTGGAGTCAGGGCGTCATCATCCCTGCTGGGACTCCTCATGCATTTTCTTCCAATACTTGCAATACCTTCCTGGTTCTTGATGTGCCGCTGCCTTGCGCCTACATGCAGAAAAGCGAAGCAGAAACCATCAAGAGATTGAATGAAAAAAGCTTTTTCCCAGTCCGCCCAGAGATTCGACATCTACTTGATTACGCCACTCGTAGCGTGCCCTTGTTGACCAGCTCAACGGAGGTGGCGCAATCCTGGAGCACCTTGTTGATGTCATCCCTGGTACAACCTCACAGCAACACTCCCGACCATGGACAGTTCACCCTGGCCAGGGCGCTGACTCACATCGAAAATAATCTTGATAGCCATTTGACTGCCTCGGAAATTGCCCGGGTATCAGGAACAAGCGAAAGGCGCTTGTACATATTGTTCGAGCAGCACCTACGTACAACCCCGTTCGCCCATGTCACTCGCTTGCGCCTGAACCTGGCCATGGATCTGTTACGCGATACTCAACTATCAATCACCGAAATTGCCCACCGAGTGGGATACGCCGACCAGAGTGCGCTGAACCATGCCTTGAAGAAAAGCCATGACCTGACACCTGCGCTTGCCAGAAGGCATTCCAGAGCCTACTGAAAACATGCAGCCTGGAACAAATATCCAGCAGCACTAACCAATACCCCCCCAGGCCAACATTTCTATCATCCCCGTTCCGAAACGCTCATCGGGCGGGGCCCATGACAAACAGCACGACGTCCTCCAGAACGACCAGCAATGCCAGAACAGCAACATCAGCAACGGCCATCGGGGTCGTTGCTGTATTTCTTTGGTCATGTCTGGCATTGCTTACAACCCTCACTGCGGGCATCCCGCCTTTTGAACTACTGGCGTTAAGCTTTGCCGTGGCATTTCTGGCAAGCCTGGTGATCCTTGGACTGCGAGGCCCATCAGGGTTTGCAGGTTGGCGCCAGCCTTGGCAGGTCTGGGCCACGGGGTTTCTAGGCATATTCGCCTACCATGCCTTGTATTTCTTTGCCCTCAAGGCCGCACCTCCGGCCGAGGCCAGTCTGATCGCCTATCTCTGGCCGCTGCTGATCGTCTTGCTCGCAAGTTTCGCTGGCGGCCAACCATTGCACCGTAGGCAGGTACTGGGCGCGCTCCTGGGGCTCGCCGGCACAGCGTTTATCATGCAACAGCGATCTCAAGTCAGCATCGCCGCAATGCCGTTCGCTGGCTACGCAGCAGCGCTGCTCTGTGCCCTCGTCTGGTCGAGCTATTCAGTGATCAACCGTCGTTTCAGCAATGTTCCCAGCAGCATCATTGGCGGCATCTGCGGCTTGGTCGCCATTGCCGGGCTGCTCTGCCACCTGTCCTTCGAAACCACCATCCAACCAGATGCACATCAGTGGGCAGCCATCATTGGACTGGGCCTGGGGCCGGTCGGCCTGGCGTTCTTTGCCTGGGATCACGCCACCAAGCACGGCAACCTAGCGAGCCTTGGAGCCTTGTCCTACTTGGCGCCACTGTTTTCGACCCTGTTACTCATCATCGTCGGACAAACCCACGCCAAGCCGATTCTGCTCATCCCCGCGCTACTCATCATTGCCGGAGCCGTGATTGCGACCTCCGTTGAGCGCGCGCCCCGCTCCTGATTATTTATCTGCAAGGAACCCAAGAAAAATGCATCTGATTGCCTCCGAAGGAGCCGCAATGCTTGATCGCGCAGCTCCAAGTTTCTCGGTGGCGCCTACCCGGGCGGCTCTCAAGTCGCTGGGAGCGCCCTCTCAAACCACCAGCCATAGTGCAACTCGCCGGCGTGCCCACGGGGAAGCGCCCCGAGTACTGTTGTTCGTCCCGCCTTATACACGGTTGGTCGAGCCGGCACCGGCTGGTAGCGCTTTTACCGATATTGGCATCGAAACCTTCGAGGTGATGAAGCGCGCCGGCACTCCCATCGGCCTGCTACGTATTGCCACTGTCGCCCGACGAGCCGGGTATGACGTACAGATAGTCGATGCTCCGTTTGCGGGTTGGGAGCAGGAATCACAGCTGATAAGGGTGGATCAAGGCCACCTGCTGCGCTATGGACTGACCGACGAACAGTTGCGCACTATCATCGAAACGGCCCAGCCGGACATTATCGGAATCCAGTGCAACTACACAGTGCAGTGGGGCAATGCCCGAGCCTTGGCCGACCTGGTCAAGTCCATCGACCCAAACCTGGTATTAGTGACCGGAGGCGCCCACTCCAGCGGCGACTGGCAAAACGCTTTGCTAGATTCAGCATTCGACTTTGTCCTGATCAATGAAGCCGATCGCGCCTTCACCTTATTGCTCGACGCACTGAGCCATCCTGAAGCAGACATCCATGGTGTTCCAGGGGTGGCGTATCGAGGCCAGCAGGGCCAACTGATCCGCCCGTCACGTAAATCCAGCTACCTGAGCATCGTGCCAGCCCGCCAGGAGCTGGATGAGCGATTGGGGGTGATGCCGTTGCCGGACTTCAGCTTCCTGGACATGAATCATTACCTGCAGCCTTATCACTCCTCGGGGGCCCGGGTGCACAAGCACGGTGCCTGGGCGCAGATCTTCTCCACCATCGGTTGCAACGTGAACTGTAACTTCTGCTACATCCCCAAGATCAATGGCCCATGGCGAGCGTTGGGGCTGGACTGGTTCGACCTGCACCTGGCCGATCTGGTCAACCAAGGCGTCACTGAAGTTCTGATCGAGGACGATCACCTGATGCACGACCCCCTATACGCCATGGAAGTAGGGCGTCTGCTGAAAAAGCACAACCTGCCCTGGGTCGAGGAAGGCGGCTTGAGCCTGTTCAACCTCGTACTTCTACATCAGGGAGAGCGCTTCCTCGCAGAGTTGGACGACAAGGAGCTGAAGAGCCCGCAATACCGCAATGTGATAGCGGCAATCAAAGGAGGCCTGACTGCACGTGAGTTCATTCGTTCGATTGCGGAAAACGGCTGCTACAACATCTACCTGGCGGTGGAAAGCGCCAACGAAGACAGCCTTGTCAATTCCAATAAATCACGCTTCAACGCCATCCAGCAGGCCACCTTCGAAATCATCGAAATATTCACCGAACACGGCATTCAAGTGACCGGAGGCTTCATGCTCGGCTTCGTCAACCCTCCAGCTGCGCCTGGAGCCAAGCCGTTCATCGAGAGCCTGGAGCTGATCGAAAGGACTACCGATTATGCAGTCAGGCTGATGGGAGCCGGCATGGCATATGCCAACCCGTTCATCGTCACCCCCATTCCGGGTACAGAGATGTGGGAATACCAGCAGCAGTATGTAGTGCGCCACTATGACAATGGCTGGTCCCATGAAAAAGCCACTATGGCCACCGAACTATGGAGTGCCCAGGACATTGAGAAAGCCAGGCTGGAGCTGTTGGTTCGGGCCAACGGTACGGAACGAGTGAAAGAGATGGTCCGCCGCGGTACCTGGCCGGTAGATGCCTAGACCCGATACGCCTGGCCAGGGATCCAATGAAAGAAATCCCTCTGGAGCCGGCTGCCACGGGCGTGGGATGATGCGCGCCTTCCATCCAGATGCCCGGAGATCGTGCATGTCATCCCTAGCTAGAAAAGCCCTGGTCCTGGTGTTCGCCGCCGTGGCGGGCCTTGGTGCGTTGAACGCCGTGGCCGCCGGCAAATCCACCGCTCGCCAGGCCACGGGCGAAAAAGTCACGCTGCTCGACGGCAAGCTGGCCTTCAGCCTGCCCAAGGGCTTCAGCGCCGCGACGCTGCCGGTGGGTGACGACGCCAAGGGCACCGGCGGCGCCAGCGGCACCCTGTACGCCAATGACACGACCCGCACCGTGGTGATCGCGGCGCAGAACCGCATTCCCAACGGGGCCCAGGTCAAGGACAACGACAGTGCCTTTCTCGATGACGCAACCGCCGGCTTCCTGGTCCAGCAGTCCCAGGCACTGCCGGACTTCAAGAAACAGGCGCAAAGAAGCCTCACCCTCAAGGGTCTCGGCGTGCGCCAGATCGACAGCACCGCCACCCAGGGCGGCGGCCTGACCCTGAACTCGACCCTGATCGCCGGCTCCGGTACGCACATGGCGGTGATCCAGGTGATCTCCCGGGCCGCCGACAAAGCCGGGCATGCGGCATTGATGAAGCAGATCCTCGGCCAATGACCCTGGTTCAGGGGGCGAGTGCGCGCAGCCAGCGATCCAGATCCTGGATCTCCACTTCGCTGATGCTGTGGCCCATCCCCGGATAGGCATGGAACTGCGGTTCCAGGGCCAGCCCGCGCAATAGCCGGTTGGCCTCCACGCCGTCGCTGTAGGGCAAGCGCTGGTCGCTGGTGCCATGGCCGATGAAGATCCCCAGGCGCTGCAACCCTGGCTCGCTCCTGAGCTGCGAGGCCAGCAGCGGCAGGATCTTCCCGCTCAAGGCGGCAATCCCGCGCACCGCTTGCGGATGCCGCAAGCCCACTTCATAAGCCATTGCCGCCCCCTGGCTGAAGCCCACCAGCACCACCTTGCCAGGCTCGGTGTGATACTTGGCCGCCGCCGCACGGACGAAGCGGCCGATCAACTCGGCGCTGCTGGCCAGGTCTTCGCTAACGCCGTCATAGGCGCCCTGCCCCTGGCGCCGGAACCACTGGAAGCTATCTGCGTCCAGGGCCTGCGGCGCGCGCACCGACAGGTAGGTGTAGGTCGCCGGCAAGCGCTCATGCAGCCCGAACAGGTCGGCCTCGTTGCTGCCGTAGCCGTGCAGGAAGATCACCAGCGGCTGGTCGCGGGTCTCTGCCGGCGCCTGCTCCAGGTAGCGCAGCGGCAAGTCGTCGTGCAGCAGGGTATCGGCGTGGACAAAGGGCGCGGTCAATAGGGCCAGTAGCGCCAGGCAACGGATCATGGAAGGCTCCTTGGGTGGGGAAAATCGACGGCCAGAGCCTAGCACTGTGGGCCTGGCTGGAGCAGCCGCCGCCAGAGCCCGCCAAGATGACCACCCTGGGCAGCCCGCGCCAGTTCAACCGGGCAAGCGCTGGCATCTCGCTTGCCCGGTGCCAGCCAGCCCCCGCCAGGCCAGCGGCGCAAGCAACAGCACCAGCAGCAGGAACGCCACCTGGGACAAGTAGAAAGACGCCAGCCACTGGTGGTGGGCAGCGACATAGACGCTGTTGTGCAGGACGTCCGCCAGCATGATCACCAGGGTCAACCCCAGCCCCCAGCGTGGGCGCCGCCACAACAGCAGCACGGCCAGCGGGTCCAATAGCGTCAGCGACCCCCAGAACGCCCGGCTGGCCAGGGGCGTAGCGACGCCATAGGCGTAATCCCAGAGCAGGCCATGGGTAAAGGCGGCATGCAGGTGGTTGAACGTCGCCGCCAGCAGGCACAGGGCGAACAACCAGCGGATGCACAGGGACAATAGGAACAAGGCTTGAGCCCCATGGGCCGCAAAGCGGCCGGGTGGTGAAAGGCCCACTGCAAGATCGGCAACGGGCGGTTCGCGGTGTGTAACGGGTCAGTCGTTGACCAGCTTGCCATGGCGCATGGGTTCGCGGCCGGCGACCTTGGCCAGCCAGATCCCCGGTTGGGTGTAGCGTCCTCGATCCAGGGCGAACAGCACGCCGCTGGTGCCGGCCCGGACGATGCTGGCCTGGTCGCTCAACGGATCCACCACCTCGAACAAGGCGTCGCCGCGCTCGACCCACTCCCCGGCTTCACGCAGGAAACTGACCACGCCATGGTGCGGGGCGAACAGATACTCGGTGCCGTCGAACGACATGCCCTCGCAGCATTCCTGCGGCGGCGCCGGCCAGTCGCCGTCGATCAGCCCCTGTTCGGCGAGAAAGCCCAGGATGGCTTCACAGTTGGCGCGCGCCTGCTCGACCCGGGTGTCGCCCATGCTGCCCAGCTCCAGGGTGGTGGCCAGGTTGGCCAGGGGGATCGCCGCCCGCGGGAAATCCCGCGCCAGGCGCAGCCAGGGGGCGGAGCAGGACTCATCGAAGGAACTGCCCCCGGAGTCCTCGCACAACAGCGCCACGCCAGCCTTGAGCCGCGCCGCCAGGGACTGCCACTGGGGCCAGTGCTGGGGCAAGGCATATAGGTGGATCGCCGCCTCGAAATCGCAATGCAGGTCGAGGGTGATATCGGCGTCGCAGGCATGGCGCAACAACAAGCGCTGCAAGGCTTCGAGCTGCGACAGCGGGGCTGGCAGCTCGTCCAGCACCTGGAGCATGGTGCGGCGGATCAGGGTCACGTTGGCGGCTGCGTCATCCACCAACAGCTTGCCGATCCGATCGCCGACCGGACCGCTGAGCTCGACGAAGGCACGGTTGAAGTTCTTGCCGCTGCCCAGCTCGAAGCGCCCCAGGTGGTTGCCCTGCACCTGCTGGTCGAGACCGACGGGATTGGCCACCGGCACCAGTTCCACCGTGCATTGCAGGCGCCCCTGGTCTTCCAGTAGCGCCAGGCGTTGCTTGAGCTCCCAGGCAGTACGCATGCCCGGCAGCTCGTCGGCGTGCAGGCTGGCCTGGATGTAGACCTTGCGCGGGCCGTTGCCGAAGCGAAATACGCTGAGCTGGCGCGAGGTGCCCAGGTGGCCCCAGGGCAGGGCGTGGTCGATGCGTTGCATGCTGGCTCCGGAAAAAAGGCGTGGCGCAGGATAGAACAGCGCGCATAAAAAAGGTGGCGACCGGGAGCCGGTCGCCACCTTTTTTCATGCCAGCGGCTTATTCGCCGTAGACGTCGAAGGTGAAGTACTTGTCCTGCACTTCTTTGTACTTGCCATTGGCGCGGATCTCGGTGATGGCGGCATTGAATTTCTCCGCCAGCTCCTTGTCACCCTTGCGCACGGCGATACCGGCACCGCCACCGAAATACTTCGGATCGTTGTACTCAGGACCAACGAAGGCGAAACCCTTGCCGGCCTCGGTTTTCAGGAAACCGTCGTCGAGGTTGACCGAGTCGGCCAGCAGCGCGTCGACGCGACCGGAAACCATGTCCAGGTTGGCTTCCTGCTGCGAGCCGTAGCGCACCAGGTCGATGCCGGCGGGCACCAGCACTTCGGTGGCGAAGCGGTCGTGGGTACTGGCACGCAGTACGCCGACCTTCTTGCCCTTGAGCTCGGTCAGCGGGTCCTTGATGGTGGTGCCGGCCTTCATCACGAAACGAGCCGGGGTGTGGTAGTACTTGATGGTGAAATCGACGTTCTTCTTGCGATCGTCGGTGATGGTCATGGACGACAGGATGGCGTCGATCTTCTTCACCTTCAGCGCCGGAATCAGGCCGTCGAACTCCTGCTCGACCCAGGTGCACTTGGCTTTCATCTGCTCGCACAGGGCGTTGCCCAAGTCCACGTCGAAACCGGCGAGCTTGCCGTCGGGAGTCTTCATCGAGAATGGCGGGTAGCCGGCTTCGATACCGATACGGATCGGCTTGGCCTCGTCGGCCGAAGCGGTGAAGGAAAACAGCGACAGTGCCAGGGCACCGAATAGCACAACTTTGTTCATTTATAGCTCCAGGAGACGGAGGTTTCTTGTTGGCAGAATTCGATCGTGGGCCAATCGAAGTGGCCAGCAGTCTAGAGCGGCGCCCTGGATGCAAATTGTGTTCATGCGACAAATACTTATAAAAAACATGCGCCCGCTGCCGGGCGCTTTTGCCTGCGCTGCGCCGTGGTGCACGCGCCCCGGCCAAAGCCGAGACTTGCCCCATGACGGCTCATTTTTGGCGCTCGAAGGCCCTGGGCGGCCAAGGGGTGCCGCCGCGACGACGGCCTTCAACAGGCACAGGGCAAGGTCGGGGTTGGCGCGCGTGGCGCCTGGCTGCTCAGGGCAAAGCCTTCATCCAGCCAGCCGGTGATACCGCCGATCATTTCCTTGACCGGGTACTGCAGGGCCGCGAGCTTTACCGCGGCTTTGTTCGCGCCATTGCAGTGCGGGCCTGCGCAATACACCACGAACAGGCTGTCCCGCGGATAGTGGGCAAGGTGCTCGGCGGTGAGCAGGCGCACGGGAATATTGATCGCTCCCGGCACATGGCCCCGGGCAAAGGCCTCAGGGCCGCGCACGTCCACCAGGATAAAATCCACGGCACCGGCCTGCTGGCTGGAATAGACATCGGAGCAGTCGGTTTCAAAGCTCAGGCGGTTGGAAAAATGCATCAGGGCACGGGCGCACGGGGCGGCGGCGGTGCTGCGGACCAGGCTGGTCATGGGGCTCTCCAGGTATCAGGGTGGCGGTGAGCAGGACTTTATCCGCCCTGCCCCTACGACTACAGTGGCGCCCCAGACAACGACTGGTAACTTTCCGCCAAATGCACAAGCACCCTGGATTGGTGGCGATTCTCGCCTACGACGGCCTTTGCACCTTCGAGTTCGGCATCGCCGTGGAGATTTTCGGCCTGGCCCGGCCGGAGTTCGATTTCCCCTGGTACCGGCAAACCATCGCCGCCGTGGACCCCGGCCCGATGCGTGCCCTGGGCGGGATCCAGGTGCTGGCCGACGGTGGCCTGGAGCTGCTGGAGCAGGCGCGGACCATCATCGTTCCCGGCTGGCGCAGCCGCGAGCAGGCGCCGCCGCCGCGGTTGCTGGAAGCGCTGCGCCAGGCCCACCAACGCGGCGCGCGGCTGCTGTCGATCTGTTCCGGGGTGTTCGTTCTGGCGGCGACCGGGCTGCTGGATGGTTGTAGCGCCACCACTCACTGGCGCTATGCCCGCGAGCTGGCCGAGGGGTTTCCGAATATCCGTGTGGACCCGGATGTACTCTATGTCGATGCCGGGCAACTGATAACTTCCGCCGGCAGCGCCGCCGGTATCGATGCCTGCCTGCACCTGGTGGCCCGGGACTTCGGCACTCAGGTGGCCAACAGCGTTGCCCGGCGCCTGGTGATGTCGCCGCAACGCACCGGCGGCCAGGCGCAGTTCATTCCCGCGCCGGTCAGCCGCACCCCGCGCAGCGACCTCTCGCGGCTCATGCAATGGGCCCGGGAGCGCCTGCATCAACCGTTGAGCGTGAGCGAACTGGCGGCCCAAGCGCTGATGAGCGAACGTACCTTCCTGCGGCGTTTCCACGACGCCACTGGCGCCTCGCCCAAGGCCTGGCTGTAGCATGAACGGCTGGCCCGGGCCAGGGAACTGCTGGAAAGCGGCAGCGAGAATAGCGAAACCATTGCCCTGCGCTGCGGTTATCGCTCGGTGGAGAGCTTTCGCGTGGCCTTTCGCGGCCTAGTGGGCGTACCGCCGTCGGTATACCGCGAACGCTTCGGCCGCGGCCGGGAAAGCGCCCCGCCACCGCGCCCGTAGGAGCCGGCTTGCCGGCGAAGGGGTCGACGCGAGTCCGGCGGGGCTCAGTCCTCGGGCTTGCGCAGCAGGTAGGTGTCCATGATCCAGCCATGGGCCTGGCGGGCTTCGAGGCGCACCCGGCGGATCTCGTCGGCGACCTCGTCGAGACGCCCGGCAATGAGGATTTCATCCGCCGTGCCCAGGTAGGCGCCCCAGTAGATGTCCAGGTCCTGGTTGCGCAGTTGCCGATAGGAGTCCTCGGCATCGAGCATCACTACCCGGGTGTCGGCATCGCCTCCCTGCCCCGCCGCCAGGCGCCGGCCGGTGGTGATCTCCAGGGAACGGCCGATGCGGTTCAACGGCACCTTGTGCTGCGCGGCCAGGGCCTGGACGCTGGTGATCCCGGGAATCACCTGGTAGTCGAACTGCACCGTGCCGGCGGCCAGGATCCGCTGCAGGATGCGCAAGGTGCTGTCGTACAGCGCCGGGTCGCCCCAGGCCAGGAACGCCCCGGTCTGGCCCTCCTCCAGCTCCTGGTCGATCAGGCGCTCGAAGACTTGCTGCTTCTCGCGGTTCAGGGCCTTGACGCTGGCCTGGTAATCCACCTCGCCACGCTCGCGCTCCGGGGTCTGTGCCTCGACGAAACGATAGGGGCGCTCGGTCAGGTAGCGCTCGCACAACTGGCGGCGCAGGTCGATCAGCGAATCCTTGCTCGGCCCCTTGTCCATCAGGAACACCACGTCGCAGCGGTTCAGCGCCTTGATCGCCTGGATGGTGATGTAGTCGGGGTGGCCGGCGCCGATGCCGATGACCAGGACGGTTTTCATGAAGGGATGCTCCCGCTGCTATGCCAGCGGGCAAGTATGGGCCGCTTTGGCCCCGGGAGAAATGCCGGCGCCGAACCTCAGGGGCGGCCATCCAGGCGCAGGCGCCAGCGCCCGGCGTGGCTCAGGTCCAGGCGTGACAGGGGCTCGATATCGATCTGGTTGAAGCTGTGCAGTGGCGCCTGGAGCGCCTCGAGCATGGCGGCGCGCATGACCCAGGGGTGGGTCACCGCCAGCCAGTGCCCGGGCTGCTGCGCCAGTCGCTCCAGCCAGCGGGTCACGCGCTGGCACAGCTCGGCCACCGACTCGCCGCCCGGCGGGGCCTGGTGCGGATCCGCCAGCCAGGCCTGCAGCGCCTGGGGTTGTCGCTCTTGCAGGAAATCGAGGGACAGCCCCTGCCAGTCACCCAGGGCGCAGTCACCCAGGGCCGGTTCCACCTGGTAGCTGGGGCTGAACAACGCGGCGGTCTGCCGGGTCCGCAGCTCTGGAGCGCACAGCACCCGGGTGCTGCGCTTGAGCTCGGCGGCGCGGGAGGCCGCCTGGGCCTGCCAGTCCATCTCCAGCGGCTCGTCCTGGGGCAAGCGTGCCAATTTCTGGGCGAGGGTACGGGCATGGCAGATCAGGGTCAGACGGGTGGCCTGCACGGGCAGCGCTCCGATGGATTGGCGACCGGGCATCCTACACCCATGGCGCCGCGCGGGTTTAGCCGAAGCGCCGTGGGTGCCGCGCCGGCCGGGCAGCGGCCAGGGTTGCCAGCGAGACGCTCGCCGGGTGAACCCTGCTGTCACCCAGGGCGAGTTCTCATACATGACAGCAGGACGCCGGGCAAAACCCCGTTCCAGAGCATTTGCCCAGCTTCCAAAAATTCACTGGACATGTAGCGTCCATTACATAAATATCGTTTTCGCCATTTTATGAAACAAAAACTACACCCAGCCTACAAGGCGCCCCGATGCCTTCTCTCAGAGACCTGATCACCAACCCCGCCCTCGACCTGACGCCCTCCGAGCGCAAGGTGGTGCGAGCCCTGCTCGACCACTATCCGCGCAACGGCCTGGGGCCCATGTCGCGGCTGGCGGAGCATGCCGGGGTCAGCGACCCGACCATCGTGCGCCTGGTCAAGAAGCTCGGTTTCAGCGGCTACGGCGAGTTCCAGGAAGCACTGCTCAGTGACATGGACGACCGCCTGCGCTCGCCCAGCACCCTGCTCCACCCCAAGGCCCAGGTGGCCCGGGGCGACACTTGGGGGCGCTACCTGGCCGACAGCCAGCGGGCCCTGCAAGACACCCAGGCGCTGACCCAGCCCGAGGACATCCGCGTGCTGACCGACTGGCTGCTGGACAGCCGGCACTCGGTGCATTGCTTCGGCGGACGCTTTAGCAGCTTCCTCGCCCAGTACCTGCTCAACCACCTGCGCCTGATGCGCCCGGGCTGCTTCTTTCTCGAAGACAACGCGCAATTGCCGGACCGTTTGTTCGACGTACAACGCCAGGACGTGGTGCTGCTGTTCGACTATCGCCGCTACCAGACCCAGGCCCTGCGCGTGGCCAGCGCGGTCAAGGCGCGCAACGCCCGGGTGGTGCTGTTCACCGATATCTACGCGTCGCCGCTGCGCGAACTGGCGGACCTGATCATCAGCGCCCCGGTGGAGTCGCTGTCGCCCTTCGACAGCCTGGTGCCGGCCCTGGCCCAGGTCGAGGCGCTGATCGCCTGCATGACCCCGCGCAGTACCCATCTGGATCAACGCCTGGAGGGCATCGATGCCCTGCGGGCCGAATTCGCCACTCATGTGCTGGAGGAGAAATAAGGATGTTCAGCCTGCCCCATCGTTCGCCACGGGACCTGCCCTTCGTCGTCGACCACACCGCCCTGCTGCTGGTGGACATGCAACGGGCCTGGCTCGAGCCGCAGTTCGACCCGCACCTGCAAGGCCCCGAAGGCGAGGCGTTCCTCAAGCGCGCCCGGGAGCAAGTGATTCCCAACCAGCAGAAGCTCCTGGCCGCGGTGCGCGAGGCTCGGCAGAACGTGCTGCACACCATCATCGAGAGCCTCACCGCCGACGGCCGTGACCGCTCCCTGGACCACAAGCTGTCGGACATGCACTTGCCCAAGGGCAGCCCGCAAGCGGCGATCATCGCCGAGCTCGAGCCGGTGGAAAACGAGATCGTGTTGCCCAAGACGTCGTCCGGGGTCTTCAACTCCACCAACATCGACTACGTGCTGCGCAACCTGGAGACTCGCCACCTGATCGTCGCCGGGATCGTCACCGACCAGTGCGTGGACATGGCCGTGCGCGATGCCGCCGACCGCGGCTACCTGGTGACCCTGGTGGAAGACGCCTGCGCCACCTACAGCGATGCCCGGCACCAGGCCTGCCTCGATGCGATCAAGGGCTACTGCTGGATCACCGACACCGCCACCGTGCTCGGCCGCCTGCGGGAGATCCGCGGATGAGCCGGGGCCAGGACATCGAGGCCCTGAGCCCGGTGGCGATGACCAGCATCGTCACCACCGACCTGATCGGCGTCACGCGCGGACGCTCGTTTCCCAGCGACGAACTGGAGCACTACCGGCTCGGCGGCTGCGGCTGGGTGCCGGCCAACAGCGCGCTGACACCCCAGGACCTGATCGCCGAGGACAATCCCTGGGGCGCCTATGGCGACCTGCGGTTGATTCCCGACCTGGACAGCCGGGTCAGTGTCGGCGCCGGCCCCGATCCCTTCGCCCCGCCGCTGGAGTTCATCCACGCCGATATCCGCGAGACCGATGGCCAGCCCTGGGCAGCCTGCCCGCGCACCCTGTTGCGTAACGAGCTGGAGGCCTACCAGGCCCTGGGCATCCAGGTCACCGCGGCGTTCGAGCATGAGTTCAACCTCGACACTGGTGGCGAGCAGGCCGAACACCTGGCGTTCTCGCTGCAGGCCCAGCGCCAGGGCGCGAGCTTCGGCGGCTGGTTGCTGGCGGCATTGCGCGCCGCCGGGGTCGAGCCGGAAATGTTCCTGCCCGAATACGGCAAGCACCAGTACGAGGTCACCTGCCGCCCGACCCAGGGCCTGGCCGCCGCCGACCGGGCGGTTAACGTGCGCGAGATCACCCGCGAGATCGCCCGGCAGTTGGGGCAGCGGGTCAGCTTCGCGCCCAAGACCGCCGAGAACGCGGTGTGCAACGGCGTGCACCTGCACCTGAGTTTGCAGGACCTGGAAGGCACCCCGCTGCTCTACGATCCGCAAGCGGTGAGCGGCGACGACCTTTCGCGCCTGGGCCAGCACTGGGCCGCCGGAGTGCTCAAGCACCTGCCGGCGCTGTGCGCCTTCACCGCGCCAACACCGATTTCCTATGCGCGCCTGCAGCCCCATCACTGGAGCGCCTCCTATGCCTGCCTGGGCCTGCGCAACCGCGAAGCCTCGCTGCGTATCTGCCCCACCGTGACCATCGGCGGCAAGTCTGAAGCGCCGCAATACAACCTGGAGTTCCGCGCCCTGGATGCCACCGCCTCGCCGCACCTGGCCATGGCCGTGGTGCTGATGGCCGGCCGCCTGGGCATCGAGCAACAACTGGCGCTCAATGCGGTGACCGACAAGGTCCCCGATGAACTGAGCGCCGAACAGCGTCGGGCCAGCGGCATCGTGCCGCTGCCCGGCAACCTGCCCCAGGCCCTGGACTGCCTGCGCGAGAACCGCGAGTTGCGACAACTGCTGCCGCAGGCGCTGCTGGATACCTATTTCGCCGTCAAGCAAAAGGAAGTGTCCCTGACCGAGCACCTGAACGCCGCCCAACTCTGTGAGCACTATGGACACCTGTACTAAATCCGCCGAGCTGGGACTCTATACCGAGCCGGCCTATCGCCTGTTCCGGGAAGACTCCGAGCATCCGCTGATCCTGGTGTGCGAGCACGCCAGCCACTACATTCCGCCAGCCCTGAACGACCTGGGACTGGACCCGGTGGCGGCCCGCGAGCATATCGCCTGGGACCCGGGCGCCCTGGAACTGGCCCAGAGCCTGTCCCAGGCCCTGGGCGCGACCCTGATCGCGGCCAACTACTCGCGCTTGCTGGTGGACCTCAACCGGCCACGGCATGCCCCCGACAGCATCCCGTTGCAGAGCGAGATCTACCAGGTGCCGGGCAACCAGCACCTGGACGAAGCGACCCGCGAGTACCGGCGCCAGCAGTTGTTCACGCCATTCCACCAGCGCTTGCAGCGGATCATCGACCGGCGCCTGGCCCAGGGCCGCGAAGTGCGGGTGGTGGGCATCCACAGTTTCACCCCGGTGTACTACGGCCAGCCACGGGACCTGGAAATCGGCGTGCTCTATGGCAACGCCACCGCCTATGCCGCCCGGGTCCTGGAAGGCTTGTGGACCTTGCCGCTGAAAGTGGCCGGCAACCAGCCTTATGAAATCGATCCATTGAGCGATATGACGGTACCGGTGCACGGCGATGCCCGGGGCCTGGAATCGGTGTTGATCGAGGTGCGCAACGACCTGCTGCGCACCCCACAGGCGGTACAGCACTGGAGCGATTGCCTGGCGCCGTTGCTGTAGTGCCTCAAGAGCACCGAGGATCATCCAATAACGCTGTTAGCAGGACTGCAATAACAATCAGAAAAACCGCTGTGGTGTGTCTTTGATCCTGCCAGGTTCAAACACCGGCCCGCGGCCCAAGCGTCAATGACGACGCACGCCGCGGGCTTTGCCCCCTATTGGCTACAAGGAGAAGTGCTTCATGGAGATTGAAGAATTCGGCTACAAGCAGGAGCTCAAGCGCGGGCTGAACCTGCGCGACCTGGTGGTCTACGGGATGATCTTCATGATCCCCATCGCCCCGTTCGGGGTCTACGGCTATGTCAACCAGGAGGCTCCGGGCATGGTGCCCCTGGCCTACATCATCGGCATGGTGGCGATGGTCTTCACCGCCCTGAGCTACGGCGCCATGGCCCGCGCCTTTCCCATCGCCGGTTCGGTGTACTCCTATGCCCAGCGTGGCCTCAACCCCCACGTGGGGTTCCTCGCCGGCTGGCTGATGCTCCTGGACTATCTGCTGATCCCGCCATTGCTCTATGTCTACGCGGCCATGGCGCTCAACCACCTGTACCCGGAAGTGCCCAAGGTCGGCTTCATCCTGGCGTTCCTGGTCAGCGCCACCTTCGTCAACCTGCGGGGCATCACCTTCACCGCACGGATGAACATCCTGTTCCTGCTGGCGCAACTGGTGGTCCTGGGGATCTTCCTGTTCTACGCCTGGAACGCCCTGCACGGCGGCACCGGCCACGGCGAGCTGACCCTGGCGCCGCTCTACAGCCCGGAAAACTTCCACTTCGGCATGCTGATGCAGGGCGTGTCGATCGCGGTGCTGTCGTTCCTGGGGTTCGACGCCATCTCGACCCTGGCCGAAGAGGTCAAGGGCGATCCCGGCCGTAGCGTTGGCCGGGCAGCGTTGATCACCCTGGTGGTGATGGGCGCGATCTTCGTGGTGCAGACCTGGATCGCCACCGACCTGGCAGCAGGCATGGGCTTCAAGTCCGCCGACACGGCCTTCTACGAGATCGCCGAGCTGGCAGCCGGCAGCTGGTTGGCGACCCTCACCGGGGTGGCCACGGCACTGGCCTGGGGCGTGGCGGTGGCCATCACCTCGCAAGCGGCGGTATCGCGCCTGCTGTTCGGCATGGCCCGCGACGGCAAGCTGCCCAAGGTGCTGGCCAAGGTCCACCCCAAGCACAACACCCCGCACATCAGCATCTACCTGGTAGCGCTGTTGTCGCTGGTGATCTGCTACCTGTTCATCGACTCGGTGGACACCCTCACCTCGCTGGTCAACTTCGGCGCCCTGAGCGGCTTCATGCTGCTGCACATCACCGTGATCAACTTCTACTGGCGCCGGCAGAAGTCCGGCCAGGTGCTGCGCCACCTGGTCTGCCCGTCGATCGGTTTCGTGATCGTCTGCGCCATCATGTACAACATGGGCGTGGACGCGCAGAAACTTGGCGCTATTTGGGTGGTCGCAGGATTGGTATACCTGTTCGTGCTCAACCGGCTGGGCAACGGTGCCGCCCTGCCGGATCCGCTCAAGCAATAGTGAACGCGGCGCGTTGCCCTGCGGGGTGACGCGCCATCCCGGCACGGCCATCAAGAGCAGCCCGGGAATCGGCCGCCGGATGCCACGGCCGGAGACAATGCGTGGTAATCGACAGTGATGTCTGGCTGCCCGGCCCAAAGCCGGCGGCCCTTGATACAGGAGTGCACCCATGCTGGCCTTGCGTCCCGTGGCGTTATCCGATCTGCCCCAACTGCGGCGCCTGGCCCGCGAGCGCCTGCTGGGCGTGACCTCGCTGGTGGACGACGAAACCTGCCTGCGGGAAAAGATCCTCGACTCCCTGGCGTCCTTCGCCAAGGCCGAGGCCGAGGCCGGCCAGGGGCCGGAGAACTATTTCTTCGTCCTCGAAGATCCCGCCACCGGCCGGCTGCATGGCTGCTCCGACATCCTGGCCACGGCCGGCTTCAGCGAACCGTTCTACAGCCTGCGCAACCGCCCGTTCATCAGCAGCTCGCGGGAGCTGGACATCCAGCATGGAGTGCCGACCCTGTCGCTGTGCCACGACCTGAGCGAGCAGACCCTGCTGCGCAGCTTCCACATGGACGTCGAGCTGGCCGGCAGCCCCCTGGCGCAACTGACCTCCCGGGCCCGCTTGCTGTTCATCGCCGCCCACCCCCAGCGTTTCGCCGACAGCTGCATCAGCGAAATCGTCGGCTACAGCGACACCGACGGCCAATCACCGTTCTGGGAGGCGGTGGGCCAGCATTTCTTCGACCTGCCCTATGTCGAGGCCGAGCGCCTGTGCGCCCTGCAGGGACGCGGGTTCCTGGTCGAGCTGATGCCCCAGTACCCGATCTACATCCCGATGCTGGCGCAGGCGGCCCAGGACTGCATCGGCCGCATCCATCCCGACGCCCGGGAAGCCTGCGACATCCTGGTGGACGAAGGTTTCGCCCCGACCCAGTACGTCGACCTGTTCGATGCCGGGCCGACCCTGCAGGCGCGCACCAACGAACTGCGCTCGATCATCCAGAGCCGGATCGCCACCAGCTACTTCGCCGCGCAGAGCGGCCGGGGCCGCCCATGGCTGTTGAGCAACGACCGCCTGCAAGGTTTCCGCGCCATCGTCGCGCTGCTCGACGAAGCTCCAGAGGAACGTATCGGTCTTGGCCAGGAGATGTTCCAGGCCTTGCAACTGGAGCCCGGCGCTGCCGTGCGGAGCATTGCGCTATGACCCCTTATCGACTCGCAACCGTGGCATTGCCAGGAGCCCGTGCATGATCGTGCGCCCGATTCGCGTCTCCGACCTGCCCGCGCTGCTGCGCCTGCTGGGTGGCAGCCAGCGAGAACTGGACAACCTCAGCACCGACCCCGAGCGCCTGGACCATCGGGTGCGCTGGGCCCAACGCACGTTCGCCGGCCAGGTGGAACGCGCCGACGCCGACTACCTGTTCGTGCTGGAAGATGACGAGCAGCAGGTGATCGGCATCTGTGGCTTGAGCGGTGCCATCGGCCTGCGCGAGCCCTGCTACAACTACCGGCTCGGCATCACTCGCGGCAGCGCCCCGGGACTGGGTATCGAGAAACAGATCCCGACCCTGTTCTTGAGCAACGACATGGCCGGGCAATCCCAGCTGTGCTCGCTGTTCCTGCGCCACGACCTGCGCCAGGGCTATACCGGGCGCCTGCTGTCCACGGCGCGCTTGCTGTTCGTCGCCGAGTACCCGGCGCTGTTCGGCGACAAGCTGGTGGTGGAGTTGCGCGGCCAGGTCGACAGCCAAGGTTGCTCGCCGTTCTGGGACAGCCTGGGGCGGCATTTCTTCAAGATGGATTTCCAGCAGGCCAACCGCCTGTCCAGCCATGGCGGCAAGTCCTCCATCGCCGAGCTGATGCCGCGCCAACCGCTCTATACCTGCCTGCTCAGCCCACAGGCCCAGGCGGCCATCGGCCAGGCCCACGCCAGCACCGAACAGGCGGTGGGCATCCTGCACGACGAAGGTTTCAGCCACCAGGGCTGCATCGATGTGTTCGACGGTGGCCCGCTGATCGAGGCCGAAGTGGCGAAGATCCGCAGCGTGCGTGAAAGCCAGGTCCTGCCGTTGCTGGTGGGCAACCCGGACGAGCAGGCGCCGATGTGGCTGATCCACAACCGGCGCCTGGAGAGCTGCCGCATCACCGCCGCGCCCGGGCGCCTGGTGGCCGGCTGCCTGCTGGTGGACCGCCAGGCCACCAAGCGCCTGCAACTGCAGCCCGGTGACTCGGTGCGTGCGGTGCCACTGCTGGCCTGCCCCGCCGATGCCGGTGGCCAGGCCCAGGTACGCACCTCCCCCGCCATTGCCTGGTAACGCCGGGCAAACCCGCTTGGTATAGCCGCTGCCGCAGGCTGCGCACGACCACGCAGCGAGCGCAAACCTTGCGCACTCCACAATCAAGGCCCCGCGGGCCTTGGCACAGCTTCGCAGGCTCAGCAGCGGCTACCGGAACTGGGCTGGGCGATAACGGCATGACTACGCAGTGGGCGCGATCGTGTCGGCCACAGGATTGACGAACGGCCGGACGGATGTTCAGATGCCGCCCTGTTTCAGGTGCCTCACGCCGCCGTGCGTGAGGTGAAACGGGAAACCGGTGCGCCCCCAGGGGCAAGTCCGGTGCTGCCCCCGCAACGGTAAGCGAGTGCTGCATTCAACACGCCACTGTACCCAAGGTATGGGAAGGCGAATGCAGCCAGCCTCGCAAGCCCGGAGACCGGCCTGAAGCATCTGTTTGGCAATCCTGCGGTGGGCGGGCATGGGCCGGTGTGGGCGCGTGCGCGTGCCTGCCACCTTCTCCCTGCGTGCTTCCCGAAGATACTTTCGAGAAGACCAACAATGACAACAACAGACACTTCCCTTGCGCGCGACTGGCGCGCTGCGCGCCGTTCCATGGGCGGCGCCCTGCTCGGCTGCCTGTTCAGCCCCTGGCTGCTGGCGGACGACACCTCCCTGAAGCTCGACCAGCAGTTCGTCTCCGCCCCGTCGGTGGAGTCCACCACCGTGGCCGAGATGGCCAAGTACGGCAGCAAAGTGGAAATCATCGATCGCCAGCAGATCGAACGCGCCGGCCCCAGCAGCGACATCACCCGGGTCCTGCAGATGTACGTGCCGGGCCTCTACGTGGCGCCCAAGAACGGCCCCTTCGACTACGGCACCTATTCGCTGCTGGGTGGGCGCAACGATGACACGCTGATCCTGCTCGATGGCGTGCGCCTGAACAACCGCCTGTACGGCGGCCTGTACCTGGATACCCTGCCAGCCAACGCCATCGAGCGCATCGAAGTGCTCAAGGGCGGGCAGAGCCTGCTGTTCGGCACCCAGGCGGTGTCCGGGGTGATCAACATCGTCACCCGTAGCCCACAGACCCGCGACGCCTCCGGCGAAGTCAACCTGGGCCTGGACAGCTTCATGGGCAGGAGCGGCGATGCCCGGGCGGAACGCATCGTCAGCAACGGCCTGGGCGATCTCGGCTTGCTGGCCTATGTCAGCCACAACGTCTCCGACGGCTACCAGCCGTTTCGCAACAGCGCCTACAAAAATACCCACGACAAGAAGCGTTCCTATGAGGTGACCACCTTCGGCGCCAAGGCGATCCAGGGGTTCGGCGACGACTCGCGCCTGGAGCTGTTCTACCAGTACACCGACGCCAACCTGGATTTCGCCCGCGCCGCGAACAACAAGAAGACCACCAACGACCGGGTCCAGCAGATCGCCACCGCCACCTTCGAGCAACGCCTGGGCGAACGCTTCAGCTACTTCGTCAAGGGCCATGTCAACGATTGGGACACGCGCTACACCCGTATCAACAGCAACGATGATGGCGGCATCAAGGTCATCAACCACAACGACTACTGGGGCTTCACCGACTGGGGCGTGCAGGCCGAGGGCAAGGCCGAGCTGGACGGCGGCCATGTGCTGGTGTTCGGCACCGACAACCAGTGGTTCAAGGGCCAGGACGACGTACTCAAGATCGACGACAACAAGGCCCAGGCCAACGCCCTGTATACCCAGTTGCGCCCGGTGTTCGAAGCCCTGCCGGACTGGCACCCGAGCATCGGCGTGCGCCACGAGAAAATCAGCGGCGGCGAGAGTGCCACGGTGGGCATGCTCACCTCGCTGTACGACCTCACGCCCAACTGGCAACTGCGCGGCCAGTACGGCAATGCCTTCAAGCTGCCCAACGCCGAGCAGTTGTTCGCCAATGAACCCAATGAAAAAGGCAACCGCAACCTCAAGCCGGAAAAGAGCGTCAACGCCGAACTGGGCCTGGACTACAAGGGCAGCCTGCTGGCCGGTGAATTCAATGCCAGCATCACCGCCTACCGGCGCAAGATCGACGACCTGATTGCCCTGGACAACAAACAATTCGTCAACGGTGACAAACAGGTCAGGGTCCGGGGCATCGAGGTGGACGGACGCTGGCAGTTCAGCCCGCAATGGAACCTGTCCGCCGACATGACCCGCAACCTGGTCGAGTCACGCAACGTGACCCTGAGCAACATCCCCGGGTTCTTCGCCCGCTCGCGCCTGGGCTTCGAATCGCAGGACCGCATGTGGGGCGTGGGCGGCGCGATTCGCTATATCGGCCAGATCGACAGTCCACGCAAGCTCGACTACGGCCATTACTCGGTGGTGGATGCCGACGCCTATCGCTACCTCGACACGGCCCAGCAGCATCGCCTGAGCCTGCTGGTGGAGAACCTGTTCGACCGCGACTACGCCACCAGCATGACCAACGACACGCCAGCGCTGGACAACCTGGGGCGCCCCTTCACCACCGAAGTGCGCTACACCTACCGCTTCTGAGGCCGACCGACATGCATGAACACTATCAACGGGTGTTGTTCGTCGGTCCCGGTCTGCTGGGTGGCGCCCTCGGCCAGGCCTTCTGCCGCGAGCTCGAAGGCCTGCGCGACGACAGCGTCGAGACCCGGGTGATCGATACCCTGGACGGTTTCGACAGTCTCTGGGCTGCCCTGGACGAAACGCTGGCCAAGGCTGGCGCGGCGTTGCTGGTGGTGGACCTGGAGCCCAGCTCCGACAGCGCCTACCTGGACTGGCTGCGCGATGAACTGGGACGCCGCGCCCGTGCCCACTCCCAGGCGCCACGGCTGTGGATCACCGCCCAGGCCCTGGGTCGCCGGGGGCTGGATGCGGCCCAGGCCTGGGCCAGCATCGCCCAGCGCGAACGCCACCTGCCATGCGACCAGGTCAACCCGGTGGCCAGCGATCCGGACTGGTCGCAGGTGCCGCCCCACGCCCGCCAGGTATTGCTCTGCACCGGCCCGCGCTGCGTCCGGCGTGGCGCCCTGCCCTTGTGGAAGACCCTGCGTCGCGAGCTGCTGCGCCTTGACCTCATGGAGAAGCCCGGAGGCGTGCTGCTGACCCGCACCGCCTGCCAGTTCCCCTGCAACCTGGGACCGGTACTCACCGTGCACCCGGATGGCTGCTGGTACCGGGTCGAGAACGACAGCCAGGTGCTGCAACTGGTGGAGGGGCACCTGTTGGCAGGCGAGCCCGTCGCCCAGTTGCAGATCGCCGCCCCTTATGGAGTACCCACCGATGCCTAGGAAGGCCCGGGCCAGGTGCCTGGCCATCCTGCTGTGGCTGGCCAGTGGGCCGGCCCTGGCCGGCAGCTACGAAAACTGCGGCAAGATCTGGCCCAGCCCCGGCACGCCCCAGCGCATCGTCGCCCTCAACCAGCACAGCGCCGACCTGCTGCTGGCCCTGGGCGCCGGGCCGGCGCTGATCGGCGTCGCCTACCTGGACGACGATGGCCAGGCCATGGCCCAGGGGCACTACCACGGGGTGCCGGTGATCGCCCGCCAATACCCGTCGGCCGAGGTGCTGTACAGCCTCAAGCCCGACCTGGTGGTGGGCGGTTTCGCCTCGGCGTTCCCCGACAACTTCAGCTCCCGCGAGCGCCTGGGCGCCATCGGCGTCGGCAGCTACCTGCTGGAGTCGGCCTGCGTCGGGCATGACGAGGACTACTTCGGGCACATCCGCCGCGACCTGCTGACCCTGGGCCAGTTGTTGGGCACGCAGGAACGGGCACGGCAGTTGATCGCCCAGATGGATACCGATCTCGCCTCGGCCCGGGCCCTGTACCAGGACCAACCCCAGCCCTCGGTGTTCTACCTGGACAGCGAGGTCAACGGCCTGGCCAGCCAGGGCCGGCGGGGTTTTGTCGGGGTATTGCTGCAAGCCGCCGGGGCGCGCAACAGCTTCGCCGCCATCGACCGCCCGCGCCTGGTGGTGGACAGCGAGACCCTGCTGGCCAACAACCCGGAGGTGATGCTGCTGGCCGATGCCCTGTGGTCGCCGGCCGCACGCAAGCGCCGCCTGCTGCGCAGCGATCCAGTGCTGTCACGGCTGCGGGCAGTGCGCGAGCAACGCCTGATCGACATCCCCTTCACCCAGCTGGTCCCCGGTATCGCCAGCGCCCGCACCGCCCTGGAACTGGCCCGGCGCCTGCACCTGCCACAGGATTGAGCGCACAACGACAGCGGCCCTGCCTCGGTGGCCGCTGCCGCAGGCTGCGCACGACCGTGCAGCGAACGCCGGAACGTAGGCGCGACACCATCGCCGCAAGGCCCTGCGGGCCTGGGCGCAGCTGCGCAGGCTCGATAGCGGCTACAGGGAGTTGAGCAGGTGCCGTTGTGGCGGGTGGCAGCTGACGTTGTCGCGCCCGCAGGTCTTGGCCGCATACAGCGCCTGGTCGGCGTCGTGGAGCCAGCCCATGGCTTCTTCATGCCGGGAGTCGAAGGCGGCCAGGCCGATGCTCAGGCTGACCTGCAAGGCCGGGGTCTGCTCGTAGCCCAAGGCGCCGAAACGCCCGCGCAGGGCTTCCATGAGCTCGGCGGCATGCTCCAGGGGAACGTCCGGCAGGATCACGCAAAACTCGTCGCCACCATAGCGACCGGCCTGGTCGCTGCTGCGCAGGTTCTGGCGCAGCAGCTTGCTCAACTGGCGCAGCACCACGTCGCCGGCCACATGGCCGTAGGTATCGTTGATGGCCTTGAAGTGATCGATATCGATCAGGGCGATGGCGCCGCCATGGTCCTGGCGCTTGCAGCGCTGGAACTCGATCTCCAGCTGGTCCTTCCAGGCGCCGTGGTTGAGCAACCCGGTCAGGCTGTCGGTACGGCTCAAGGCCAATAGCTCACGCTTGTGCCGGGCCAGGGTCACCGCCTGCTGGTAGCAGATGTACCCCAGGACCAGCGGGTACAAGGTCAGCATCGGCAGGCAGGCATACAGCTGCTCGGGCGTGGTCCGGGCACTGAAGGCGACACTGAAGATCCCCAGGCCCAGGCCAATCCCCAGCAACTGTGCCACGCAACCGGCGAGGAAGAACCACACTCCGCCCATGGCGATATTGTTCATGGCCATCATGCCCAGGGTGGTGGCCAGCGGCAGCGGGTTGAACTGCATGGCCGCGACCCAGAAACCGCCCAGCAGCGAATCCACCAGCAAATTGCGGTACTCGGCGCGAAACGGCTGCCGGGCCAGGCGCGCCCACTGGTAGGCCAGATGTGGCCAGGCGAAGGCGTTGAACAACATGAAGCCCCACACCCAGGGCGCGGGATGCAGCGGCGCCATGCCCTCGAACACGCAGAAGAACCCCAGGGCCAGGCCCAAGGTGCGCGAGCGGTAGAGCCTCCTGGCCAGTGACAATCCCTTTCCTCTGGTGCACTGCGCAGGGGCCAAGTCGCCTCCGTCCAGCGTTGGGAAAGATACAGCGAGCGGATGAGCATCGAGCCAGGGGCATCGAGCGACATGGGCACAAAACGCCAGCATGGCACAGGCCCTGTTTTACCAGCCTCGGCGCGAGGTTTCGGGAATATTTGGCTATAACCGCGCCGCGCTCGATAACCATTTCCCTGGTCACGGTGCGCCCTTGCACTCACTCACTGCCAACGCCCGGAGCGGATGCCATGCATTCGTTTGCAGAATGAAGTTCAGAGGAACTTTCGTTTGTCAGCCCTGGCGGCGCTGCGCAGAATCGAGGCCGACCCGCTCCACCCACGCCTCGATCCACAGCCACGGGAACCTTGTCCATGAGCAACCAGCGCTTCGTCAGTCCTGACCTGATCCGCCAGGGATTTTCCCGGGCCATGTCGGATATGTACCGTGAGGAAGTGCCGCTGTATGGCGACCTGATGCAACTGGTGGCCAAGGTCAACGCCCAGGTGCTGGAGCAACAACCGGCCATTGCCCGGCACCTGCGACACACCGGCGAGTTGCAGCGCCTGGACCTGGAGCGCCATGGCGCGATCCGCGTCGGCACCGCCGCCGAACTGGCGACCCTGGCGCGCCTGTTCGCGGTGATGGGCATGCAGCCGGTGGGCTACTACGACCTCACCCCCGCCGGGGTGCCGGTGCATTCCACGGCGTTTCGCGCGGTGCACGAACAAGCCCTGCAAGTCAGCCCGTTCCGGGTCTTCACCTCGCTGCTGCGCCTGGAGCTGATCGACAACCCCGAGCTGCGCGCATTCGCCGAGCAGGTGCTGGCGCGGCGCTCGATCTTCACCCCGAAGGTACTGGAGCTGATCCGCCTGGCCGAGGACCAGGGCGGCTTGGCCGCCGACGCCGCCGAGGACTTCATCCAGCAAGCCCTGGAGACCTTCCGCTGGCACCACCACGCCACGGTCAGCGCCGCCCAGTACGCCAACCTCAGTGCCCAGCACCGGTTGATCGCCGACGTGGTGGCGTTCAAGGGCCCGCATATCAACCACCTGACTCCACGCACCCTGGACATCGACGAAGTGCAACGGTTGATGCCCGCGCATGGCATCACCCCCAAGGCGGTGGTCGAGGGCCCGCCGCGCCGCGATTGCCCGATCCTGTTGCGCCAGACCAGCTTCAAGGCCCTGGAGGAAAGCGTCGCCTTCACCGACCAGGCGCACAACCAGGGCAGCCACAGCGCCCGCTTCGGCGAGATCGAACAGCGTGGCGCGGCCCTCACGCCCAAAGGCCGGGCACTCTACGACCGCCTGTTGAATACCGCCCGCGACGAGCTCGGTGACTTCCCCAGCGAAGCCAATGCCCAGCGCTACAACCAGCTGATGCAGCAGCACTTCGCCGAGTTTCCCGACGACCACGACGCCATGCGCCAGCAGGGCCTGGCCTATTTCCGTTATTTCGCCAGCGAAGCCGGGCTCGCCGCCCGCACCGAGCCCGGTCGCCCTACCACGGTGCAAGCGTTGCTGGCCGCCGGGCACCTGGGCTGCGAGCCCCTGGTGTACGAAGACTTTTTGCCGGTCAGCGCCGCCGGGATCTTCCAGTCCAACCTCGGCGACGACAGCCAGAGCCATTACGCCGGGCGCTCCAACCGCCAGGCATTCGAAACGGCCCTGGGCCGGCCGGCCCTCGACGAGTTGCAGCTGTACGCCCAGACCCAGCAGCGCTCCCTGGAGCAGTGTGCCGAAGCCCTGGGCCTGTCCGCCCTGTAAGCGCAAGAATCCATGGCCGGGAAACGGCGGCAAGGCTATCCTGCCGCCATTTGCGCCACCTGCGGGTGGCGTCTTCCAGGGATGGTTCCATGAAACTCAGCACCGGCCTGCTGTTCTGCGTCGCACTGGGCCTGGCCTCGGCCAGCCACGGCGAACAAATCGTCAACGACATCACCCAACTCAATCCCATCGTGGTCGACCAGGTGGCGCAACCTACTCGCCTGGAGCAGATCGTCCAGCTGGTGGCCAATCACCCCGGGCCCATCGCCATCGGTGGCGGCCGATACAGCATGGGTGGGCAGACCGCCACAGAGCACGCGCTGCAGATCGACATGCGGCGCTTCGACCAGGTCCTGGCGTTCTCCCGCGAGCGCAAGGAAATCACGGTCCAGGCCGGTATCACCTGGCGCGCCCTGCAAACCTTCATCGACCCTTACGACCTCTCCGTGAGCATCATGCAGAGCTACGCCAACTTCACCGTCGGCGGCGCCCTGAGCGTCAACGCCCATGGCCGCTACATCGGCTATGGGCCGCTGGTGAGCTCGGTGAAGTCGATCAAGCTGGTGCTGGCCGACGGCCAGGTGATCGAGGCCAGCCCGCAAAACAATGCCGAGCTGTTCTACGGCGCCATCGGCGGCTACGGCGGCCTGGGGGTGATAGCCGAAGCCACCTTGCAGCTGAGCGACAACGTGCGCCTGCTGCGGACCTTCGAAGAAATGCCCCTGGAGCGCTACAACGACTATTTCTTCCAGCACATCGCCAATGATCCCAAGGTGATCCTGCACAACGCCGTGCTCTACCCCAACCAGTACCAGCACCTGCGCGCGGTGTCCTACAGCCAGACCGAGCTGCCGGTGACGGTCGAGGAACGCCTCACGCCCCTGGACCGCAACTACTGGAAGGAACGCCGGGCCATGAAGGTGGTGAGCCAATGGCCCATGGGCAAGTCGATCCGCGAGGAGGTCATCGACCCGCTGGTGTTCAAGCGCCAGCAGGTGGTCTGGCGCAACTACGAGGCCAGCCTCGACGTGCGTGAGCTGGAGCCGGCATCCCGGGCCAGGCGCACCTACGTGTTGCAGGAGTACTTCGTGCCCCCTGGGCAGTTGCAAGGCTTCGTCGAGGACATGGGCGATACCCTGCGCAAGCACAAGGTCAATGTGATCAACCTATCCATCCGCCACGCCAAGGCCGATCCCGGTACGCTGCTGGCCTGGGCCCGGACCGAAGTATTCGCCCTGGTGCTGTACTACCAGCAAGACACCCGCCCGGCCGCCCGCGATGGGGTGCGCCAGTGGACCCGGTCCCTGGTGGATAGCGCCATCCGCCACGGCGGCAGCTACTACCTGCCCTACCAGATCCTGGCCACGCCTGAGCAGTTCCACGCGGCCTATCCCCGGGCCAACGAGTTCTTCGCCCTCAAGGCACGGGTCGATCCGCACAACAAGTTCCGCAACAAGCTGTGGGATGCCTATGCCCCGCAGCGCCCGAGCCAATAACCCTCGGGGCGCTAGCGGGCGATGGACTTCTGCGAGGCCAGGACCTTGCGCTGTTGCAGGTAGATCACCGCATCGCCATCAAAAGCCAGCACCTTGTCGGCGGTCAGCGGGCCGCCGTCGCCATCTTCGTAGCGCACCCAGCCTTCATCCCACAGGTCGCCGCTGGCATGGCGCACCTGGACGAAGAACATCGGCGGCTCGGCGCGGGTGATCTCGACGAAGTAACCGCCATCGGCGGCGCCCTGCCACTGGGCCCCGGGGTGGTTGGCCAGGGCCAGGGGCGGCGTCGGGGCGAACTCCATCTTGGCCAGCATCAGGCCAAGCAGTACCAGCGCCAGCACACCGACCGACATCAAGAAACGTTGCAACCAGATCAATCCCGGATCTCCAATAGCGTCCATGCCCCTGTGGGCTCGGGCAAGGGGCGCATTCTGTTGAACGGGCCTGGCCCGCGCAAGCAAAACCATCGCCGCCTTGCCAGCCTGGCCCGGCTGCGGCAGCCTTGGCGCCAGTCATCTGCCGAGCGACGGAAACCCTGCCCATGCGTATCACCCTCACCGCCTTGTACCCGCATATGCCCGGCGGCCTGTGGGTCGGCTTCAACTGCGCCCTGGGCGAAGGCCGCGGGCGCTGGCCAGGGACGCCCCCGGTGCTGGCCAGCGTGCACGAAGTGGAAATCAGCCTGGACGATGTGTTCGAGTGCGGGCGCAACCTGCACGCCGCCTCGCGCCAGCAACCCGGCCTGGGCTGGAGCGCCCAGGGCTTGCGGGTCTGCGGGCAATTGCTGGGGGTGGATGAAGATGGTGCGGCCGCCCTGGCTATCGGCCAGTCCATCGTCCTGCTGGAGGTACGCGGCGATCCCGGAGTGTGCCCACGGTGGGTCGAGATCGATTCCAGCGATGTGGCGCTGCACCCGCTCATGCTCTGAGCGCCAGGCACAAGACACCAGCGCCATTGGCGAGGATCGAGAAGTGGGTGGGCAGCAAGCAGCTCGCAGGACGCGATGGGGAGGGAGTGTTCGCCCAGTGCTCTGGCCTTGGCAATCCTTGCACCGGTAAAGAGCCCTTGCACCGGGCGAACGGTACGCATTCTAGTGCAACTGCTCAGGAAAATCCGAGGACTGATTCTGAATAAAACTGCATAGAGGAAATGTCCCATACACGATCAGGACGTTTCACACCCCTGTCGCTGAAATTCGCTAATGGCCATCTCAGTATCCGGTCATCTCCAGATAACCTCGCCCCCCATGGCTGCCACTGAAATCGATCGGCCCTTCCCAATAGGGCACGCTCAGGTTCATCCACGACTGGGGGTTGAGCGCTCGCGCCTGTATGTCCAGGCCCTTGCCGGGAATCTCCAGGCGCCAGGTGGTGGGCACACGCTTGCCGGCGACCTCGGAATACTCTTGCGCGGTGAGGCGGATCGCCTGCCGGTCCAGGCTCTGGCCATGGCCGTCGACGTCGATCCAGGTACCGGTGACATAGGGCGTGCCGGCCTCCTCGCGGACCCGGAACAGCATCAGCCGCTCGCCGCTGTCCAGGTGCAAGGAGAACCAGTCCCAACCACTCTGCCCGGCCGCCAGGGGCTGGCTGCTCCACTCCCGGTCGAGCCAGGCCGGGCCGCTGACCTGGTGGCGCTGGCCATCGATCTGCAATTCGCCCGAGGCCTGGAAGAACGGCTGGCTGTAGTAGTAGGAAGCCTGGCCCTGATCGGACTTGCGGCTGTAGCCGCCCTGCCCCTGGAGCACCAGCGGGCCCTTGCCGGACAACTGCAGGCGATAGGCGAACCCCGGCCCATGGGCCTGTACCTGCATCTGCGCCAGGGGGTCGCCGGCCTGCGCGAGGCTGGTCAGGCTCCAGTCGTCGATCCAGGCCGCAAACGGTTGCACGCTGACCCCGGCCTGGCCGACGCCGCCCCGGGCGAATCGCTCGGCCGCCTGGTGGCTGTTGGCCGAAGTGGCCGCTGCATGCCCCAGCCAGACCAGCGGCGCGCCCCAGCCGGCCTGCTCCGGCTCGGCACGCAAGGCGCTGCGAAACAGCGTCCACTGCACGCCGAAACGCCGGCCCTGGGCATCGCTGAGGTCGGCCGTGAGGTACCACCACTCGATGCGAAAACCATCGTGGGCGCCATGATCGTCCGGGAAGCTGAAGGTCCGCCCCGGCCGCACCGGGGTGAATTGCGCCGCCTCGTTACCCAGCCCGGCAAACCCCTGGGGCGCTTCGGCGCCCTGGTCGCAGCCGGCCAGTCCCAGGGGCAGCGCCAGGGTCCAGGCCAGGAGCCGACAGCGCCACGGGCGTTCAATCTTCATGGGCGAAGCTGCGTAGCAAGTCTGCCGGTTGCGCCCGGTACAGGCGCAGCAACGGCCAGGCCGAGGCCAGCAAGGTGGCCAGCATGGCCAGCCCCAACAGCTGCATCAGTTGCCCGGGGAATACCCGCAACGGCAGGCGCCAGCCGAAGGCCTGGACGTTGATCACGGTATCCAGGCACCAGGCCAGGAGGATCCCCAGGGGCAACGCCAGGACCAGGGTCAGCAAGGCCAGCAGCCAGGTCTGGCCCAGGTTGAGCAGCGCCAACTGGCGCCGGCCCACGCCCAGGGCCCAGAGCGGCGCCAACTGGCCCAGGCGACTCTGGCTCTGGGTCAGCAGGCTGATGAACAAGGCCACGGCGGACACCCCCAGGGTCAGGCTGTTGAGGGCGGCGGTGGCGGCGAAGGTGCGCTCGAAGACCTTCAGCGACCAGCCCTTGAGCCGGGCCTGGTCGACGATCCGGCTGTCGTCCAGTTGCCAGCGTTGTTGCAGCGTCTGGATCAGCGCTGCGCGCGTGCCTGGCTCCAGGCGCAGGTTGAAGCGGTTCGGCGCCAGCCCTGGCCAGTGTTGCAACAGGTGCCCGGCGTTCACCAGCAGATGCCCCTTGGGGTTGCCATAGTCGGCGTAGATCCCCAGCACCCGCGGCGCCCATTGCCCGCCGGGCACCGGCAACGGCAGGTGGTCCCCCGGGCGCAGGTCCAGGCGCCTGGCCAATTGCTCGCTGAGCATCAGGCCATCCTCGCTGGCCAGCCGGTCCCAGGGCCGCTCGCCCTCGGCTTCCAGCAACGGCCAATGCTGGCGATAAGCCGGATGGTCGATCACCCCATACAAATCCGCCGGCCAGCCCTGGACCTGCAACGGTACCTGCCACACCGGCAGGCTCGCTTGCACCCCGGGCTGTTCGGCCAGCCAGCGTTGCAGTTGCCGGGCCTGTTGCGCGTCCCGCGGGTTGATATACAGATCGGCGCTCAGGCGCTGCTCCAACCAGTCGCCGAAGGTCTGGCGAAAGCCCGCGGTCATGCTGCCGGCGCCGACGTTCGCCGCCAGGGCCAGCAGCAACGCCATCAGCGCCAGGCTCAGGGCCGGCAACTGCTGCCGGCAATCGGCCAGGAACCATTGCCCCAACGCCCCGTGCCGGCGCCCGAGCAAGGCCCCCAGCAAGGCATTGAGCAGCACCGGCAAGCCCAGGGCCGCGGCCAGCAACAGCGCCGCCAGCAACACGAACCCACTGGCCAGGCTGTTGCCCCAGTACCAGGCCGCCAAGCCGGTCAATGCCGCGCAGATCGTCACCCGGCCCTGGCGCCGCAGCCAACGGGCATGGGCCTGGTGCCAGGCCTGGGGGGCGGCCAGGGCCAGCAATGGCAGGCGCGCCGCCCGCAGCAGGCTGGCGGCACCGGCGAGCAAGGCGCCGAGCAAAGCCAGGCCAATGCCGCTGAACCACCACCAGGGGCTCAAGCTCAGTTGCCCGGGCACCTGGGCGCCATACAGGCCGCGCAGGCTGGCAGCGACATCGGGCAGCAAGGCGCCAGCCAGCAGGTAGCCGCTGATCACCCCCGCCACCCCGCCCAGCAGCGCCAGGCCGGCGAGTTCGAGGCCCAGGCAGGCAATCAGTTGTCGGGCGCTGACCCCGCAGGCCCGCAGGGTACGCAACAGGCCGCGGCGTTGCTCCAGGGCCAGGCCGATGGCGGCGTGGACGATGAACAAACCCACCACGAAGGACAAGAACCCCAGGGCATCCAGGTTCAGGTGGAAACTCTCGGTCAACCGCGCCAGGTCGCCCTGGGCATCGCCCTGGCGCAGCACCAGTTGCCCGGCCAGCGCCGTGGGCAGGGGCGGCGCCTGGTCGGCGAAGTCCCTGGCCAGCAGCAGGCGGCTGAGCTGGCCTGGCTGGCCCAGCAATGGCTGGGCGAAACCGATGTCCATCAATAGCAGGCCCGGGGCCATGTCCGCCCGCGCCTGGAGCGGTGGCAGGCGTTGGCCATCCTCGGTCCGGGGCTGCTGCCCCTCATGGTAGCCAAGGCTGGCCAGGGTCTGCGGCGCGACCCAGGTCCGCCCCGGCGGGCTGAAGAATTCGGCGATCTGGCGCAAGTCCAGGACCTGTCCGGCAATGGCCGCGCCATTGGGCAGCGACACCGGTTCGATGCCCATCAGCTGCAGGGCGGCGTCCTGTCCTTCGAGCTGCACCCGGCCCTGGAGCACCGGCGAGACCGGCCAGCCGGCCCGGCGCAGGTCGGCGAACCACTGCTGGGGGAAGCTGCCGCCGCCGGCGGTGGCCAGGCTGGCCTGGGGCTCGCCGCCGATCAGGCGGCTGGCCCGGGCATAGCTGTCGCGGGCCTGGCTATTGAGCGCCAGCACGCCGGTCAGCAGGCTGGTGGCCAGCCACAGTCCGGTCAGCACGCTGAAGAACTGCACCGGGTGCTGGCGCCAATGGCTCAGCAGCGCCCACAGCGCCGTGCCGAAGACTCGCATCTCAGGCCTCGTCCGTGGCGGCCAGGCGCCCGTGGTGCAGGACCACGGTACGTTGCAGGCGGCTGGCGACCCGCTGGCTGTGGGTGACCATCAGCAGGCTGGTGGGGCTGTCCGCCAGCAGCTCCAGCAACAGCTGCAGGACTTCATCGCTGGTGGCTTCGTCGAGGCTGCCGGTGGGTTCGTCGGCCAGTAGCAAGGGTGGCCTGGCGGCCAGCGCGCGGCCCAGGGCCACCCGTTGCTGCTGGCCACCGGAGAGTTGCTCGGGATAGCGCCGCAAGAGCTCCCCCAGGCCCAGGCGCGCCGCCAGGTGGGCCTGCCAGGCCGGGTCGAAGCGCCCAGCCAGGCGCGCCTGGAAGCCCAGGTTGTCCTCGACCCGCAGGCTGCTGATGAGGTTGAACTGCTGGAACACCAGGCCGACCTCGGTGCGCCGCCAGCTGGCCAGCTGCGCTTCACTCAGCTCCTGCAACTGGCGCTGGCCGACGCGGATGCGCCCGGCGTCGAGCCGGTCCAGGCCGGCGATCAGGTGCAGCAAGGTGCTCTTGCCACTGCCGGATTCGCCCATCAACGCCAGGCTGGCGCCCTGCTCCAACTGCAGGTCGACGCCCTGCAACACCGCCAGGGGCCCCTGGGGTGTGGCATAGCTCTTGAACACGCCTTGCACTTCGAGCATCGCGGGGGTTCGTCCTTGGGCCAGTGAAGGGGCCAAGGATAAAACAGCCACCGCGTCGTGTGTAACACATCCCTGGAAGATCGGTACGGGCCGGGTTACGGCCGCTGCGCAGCCGCTCGCAGCCTCGCCGGCTCGACAGCGGCTATAAAGCGTAGCGGTCGTAGCGGGCGCAAGGCCACGCCGGCAGCGTCAGGCTTGCTCCAGCAAGTCGTCGGCCACCGGGTACTTGACCACCACCCGGTTGCGATACAGGCATTCCTGGCGCACCAGCTCGCAGTCCTGGCCCTTGGTGCGGATGTCGCGCCAGATCTGGTTCTCGCGAAACACCCGACCACCCTCGCGGACGAAACGATGGCCCTGCTGGTAGACGTGGTAGCGGTAGCCGCGCGGTTGCTCGCACAACAGTTCGCCCTCGAGCTGGTGCGCGCCGACATGCAGCTTGAGCTGGAAGGCGTGCGGCCCGGGGTTGTGCAGCACCAGGTCGATGTAGTTGTAGAAGATCGCCGCGCCGGAGCCGAAAGGCAGCACCCGGCCCTCGTCGGGAAACGGGTCGAAGCTGTGGTTCGCCCGCTCCACCACTTGCAACGGCGAGTGGATCGCCATCCAGTGGATCAGGTTGCTCAGCTGGCAGATGCCCCCGCCGATACCGCTGCGCGCCTCGCCGAACGACAGCTCCATGCCCTCGACGAACCCCCGCGCGCGACTGGGCCGGCCCACCAGCTGGCAGAAGGAAAAATACTCCCCCGGGCCGATGCGCACCCCATCGATGCAAGCCACCGCCAGCCTGAGATTGATCACCTTGTTGTGCTGCAGGGCCAGGTCGCAATCGCCCAGGGTGCGGATCAGCTTGGAGGTGTGCTTGATATAGCGATAAGGCAAGCGCGGGCTGTCGGCTACGGGCCGCGCATAACGCCGGCCGGAAAAACGCCAGGCCAGGCTGCGCGCCAGGCGCTTCTGGCGCACGCGCAGCCAGTACAACAACGGGTGGTACGAAGACAACGGCTTCATCGATGGGTATGGGCCAGCCCAGGGCCGGCTTCGTCCTTGAAAAAAAGAGCGGCATCTTAGCCGCAAGTCCGCCGCCCCACTAGCCGGGAGTCCGGCCCTTAGGTGCTGCCCTGCCCCAGCAATTGGCTCAAGGCAGCACGCAGCTTGCCTGGCTTCACCGGTTTGTTGAGCAGCGGCGCGCCCAATTGCTGCAAGGCCCGCCGGCACTGGTCGCTGCGGTCGGCGGTGATGATCACCGCCGGCAGTGGCAGGCCGAAGTGCTCGCGCAACTGGCGCACCACCTCGCACCCGGTGATGCCGTGATCCAGGTGGAAGTCCGCCAGGATCAGCTCCGGCGCCCGGCCCTGCAACGCCTCCAGCGCCGCCGCCTGGTCAGTGGCGGTGACGACCTGGCACCCCCACTGCCCCAGCAACGCGGCCATGCTGTCCAGGATGCTCAGCTCATTGTCCAGCACCAGCAGCCGGCGCCCGGGCAGCGGGTTGCCGGTGCTTGGCTGTGGCACTTGCTGGCCGATGGGCAGCGGTATACGAGCGGCCAGGGGCACCTCGATGATGAACCGCGAACCATGGCCCGGACGCGAATGCACCTGCACCCGGTAGCCGAGGATGCGGGCGATGCGCTCGACGATCGCCAGCCCCAGGCCGACCCCCTTGCGATCGGCGGCGCGGCCCACGTCCAGCTGGTTGAACTCGAGGAAGATCGACTCCAGGCGGTCGGCGGCAATCCCGCGCCCGGTGTCCCAGATCTCCAGCCGCAGGTGCTCGCCCCGACGCCGCGCCGCCAGCAGGATGCTGCCGCGCTCGGTGTAGCGACAGGCATTGCTCAACAGGTTGCGCAGGATCCGTGTCAGCAACCGCAGGTCGGTGAACAGCGCGTAGTCCCCCAGGCGCACCCGCAACTCCAGGCCAGCGGCCTCAGCGACCGATTGGAACTCGGACACCAGTGGCGCGAGGATTTCATCCAGGCGATAAGTCGCCGGATCGGGCTTGACCGCCGCCTGGTCCAGGCGGGAGATATCCAGCAGGTCGGTGAGCAGGTCCTCGGCGCCCTCCAGGGCCTGGTGGGTGCGCTCCACCAACAGTTGCTCGGCACTGGGCAACTGGCGCTCGCGCAGGGTGGAGATCAGCAAGCGCGCGGCATTCAAGGGTTGCAGCAGGTCGTGGCTGGCGGCGGCCAGGTACTTGTCCTTGCTGCGGTTGGCAGCCTCGGCGGCATCCCGCGCCTCCCGCGCTTCCCGTTCGCTGCGCTCGCGCCGCAGGATCTGCTGTTGCAACTCGCGGTTGGCGTCCAGCAGTTCATCGGTGCGCGCGGCCACCCGTTGTTCGAGCTGGTCATTGAGTTGCTCCAGGCGTTGCTGGGCCAGCTTGCGCTCGGTGATATCGGCGACGAAACCCTCCACCAGCCCGGCTTCATCGGGCTTGAGCAGCAGGTTCATCAGCACGTCGATGCTGCTACCGTCCTTGCGCCGCAGTTGGGTCTCGTAGCCTAGCAAGCTGCGCTCGCGTTGCAACTGCTCGCCGATGGCCTCCAGCTCCTGGGCGCCGCCGACGAACAAGTTGCCGGCCAGGTCGGCCAGCGAGAACAGCACTTCCTGGGGGTCCTGGTAACCCAGCATGCGCGCCAGGGCCGGGTTGGCGGCGCGCATGCCGGCCTGCAGGCTGGCCTGGAAGATCCCGTGCACGGCGTGCTCGAACAGCCATTTGTAGCGGTTGCGCTCGGTTTCCAGGTCTTCCAGGCGTGCGGCCAGCTCCGGGTAGTGACTCTTGCGCGCCGAGTGATTGCCCAGGCCCAGCAGCCCGGCCAGGGCCCGTTGCTGTTCATCAGAGGGCCTCGCCATAGACCACCTCGACATCGCGCTGGCTCGACTCCCGGGGATTGGTGAGGATGCACGGGTCGTCCATCGCATGGCGCGACAGGAACGGGATATCGCTGCTGCTGACCCCATGCAGGCCCAACGTTTCGTGGAAGCCGATGGCCTGCTTGAGCGCGATCAGGTGGTCCACCAGGCGCCGGCAGATCTGCTGCTGGTTGAGGCCGCGACAGTCGATGCCGAAGGTCTCGGCGATCACCTTGAAGCGCTCCGGTGCCGAGCTGTAGTTGAACGCCACCACGTGCTCCACCAGCACCGCGTTGCACAGCCCGTGAGGCAGGTCGAGGAAGCCGCCGAGGCTGTGGGACATGGCATGCACCGCGCCGAGGATCGCGTTGGAAAACGCCAGCCCGGCCTGCATGCTGCCAAGCATGATCTTCTCGCGCAGGGCGATGTCCTGCGGGTTGGCGATCATCTGCACCAGGTTGCCGTTGATCAGGCGCATGGCCTCCAGGGCATGGGGGTCGGTGAGCGGGCCGTGACCGGTGGAGACGAACGCCTCGATGGCATGCACCAGGGCGTCGATGCCGGTACAGGCGGAGAGGAACGGGTCCATGCCCTGGGTGGTTTGCGGATCGATCAGCGACACATCGGGGACCACCGCCTTGCTGACGATGGAGAACTTCATCCGTTCCTGCTGGTTGGAGATGATGACGAACTGCGAGACATCCGCCGAGGTCCCGGCGGTGGTGGGAATCATGATCAATGGCGGGCTGGGCATGCGGAGCATGTCCACCCCCTCGAACTCCAGGATGCTGCGCCCGTGGGCCACCACGATACCGATGCCCTTGCCGCAATCCATGGGGCTACCGCCGCCGACGGCGACGATCACGTCGCAGGCATTCTCCCGGTAGACCTCGGCGCCCTGCATCACCTCCTCCACCCGCGGGTTGGGCGACACCGCGCTGTACAGGCAGTGCTCCACGCCCTGGGCCTGGAGGCTGGCCAGGACATCGGCGACCCAGCCGGCGGCGATCACCCCGGGGTCGCTGACCACCAGGACCTTGCGCGCACCGAAGGTCTTCGCATAGTTGCCGACGTTATGCCGGCAACCGGCGCCAAAGATGATTTCCGGGGAGACGAACTTGCGCAGCAGACTGAGATTCTGGCCCATGGCAAAAGCCTGTTTTCTTATTGTTCTGGAAAGAACGCCAGCCTAAAGCATCGCCGGGCGAATGCAATCCGACCATGGTGCCCCTACCGCCCTCGTGTAGCCGCTGCCGCAGACTGTACACGGCCCGGCACGGGTCGCCCGATCAGGTGGTGCGATCGGCCGGGTGCACCGCGCCGCCCGGTTTACGGGCGCTGCGCACCCGGTCGCAGCCTCGCGGGCTCGGCAGCGGCTACAGGTGCAGGTCCATGCCGTCGTGGGCCACTTCGATGCCACGGCGCAGCAATTGGGCATGCTCGGCGGAGTCTTCGTCGAGGATCGGGTTGGTGTTGTTGATGTGGATCAGCACCTTGCGCGCCCTTGGAAACGCCTCCAGTACCTCGAGCATGCCGCCGGGGCCGCTTTGCGCCAGGTGGCCCATCTCGCTGCCGAGCTTGTCGCCGACCCCGCACTGGCGCATCTCGTCATCGCGCCACAGGGTGCCGTCCACCAGCAGGCAGTCGGCGCGGCCCATCCACTCCAGCAGGGCCTGGTCCACCTGGCCCAGACCCGGGGCGTAGAACAGGCTGGCGCCGCTGCGCCGGTCCTCGACGAACAGGCCGATGTTGTCCCCCGGATGGGGGTTGCCGCGATGGGGCGAATACGGCGGCGCACTGCTGCGCAGGACAATGGCCCGCAGCAGCAGGTCCGGGCAGGCCGGTACGCTGAAGGTGCGGCCATCGAGGTGGATCGGCTGCCAGGCCAGGCCGCCGTTCCAGTGGCTGAGCATGTTGAACAGCGGGAAACCGCTGCACAGGTCCTGGTGCACCATCTCGGTACACCAGACCTGATGCGGGCAGCCCTCGCGCAGGCTGAGCAGGCCAGTGCAATGGTCGATCTGGCTGTCCAGCAGGATCACCCCGGCCAGCGCCGAGTCCCGCAGTTGCCGTGCCGGTTGCAAGGGAGGAAAAGACGCCAGTTGCACGCGGATGTCCGGCGAGGCGTTGCACAGGATCCAGTCCACGCCGTTGTCGCTCAGGGCGATGGACGATTGCGTGCGCGGCCGGGCCCGCAGGCTGGCATTGCGCACACCGGCGCAGTTGCGGCAGTTGCAGTTCCACTGCGGAAAACCGCCGCCCGCTGCGGAACCGAGGATGCGGATATGCATGGAGTGCTCCGAAGACAGAAGACTCCGGTCGCCACCCGTAGCGACCGGAGCGGAACGGCTCAGCGATTGGCGAAGTACATGGTCACTTCGAAGCCGATGCGCAGGTCGGTGTAGGCGGGTTTATGCCACATGGGGTCGATCCTCTTGTCGTGCCGGGGGATTCCGGTAACCGCATTAATGCACGGTGTTCGGCAAGTCCGAATGCTACTTTGGCACCGGTTGGCGGATGCCTTGGTAGGGGTAGGGGCAGCTACAAGTTACAAGCTACAAGCGGCAAGATAGGAGCGAAAAAGGCACGCATGGGTCGCTTGAAGCTTGCCGCTTGCCGCTGCCTAGAAGAAGCCCAGCGGATTGATGTCGTAGCTCACCAGAAGGTTCTTGGTCTGCTGGTAGTGGTCGAGCATCATCTTGTGGGTCTCGCGGCCCACGCCGGACTTTTTGTAGCCACCGAATGCCGCATGGGCCGGGTACAGGTGATAGCAGTTGGTCCACACGCGACCAGCCTTGATCGCCCGGCCCATGCGGTAGGCGCGGTTGATGTCGCGGGTCCAGACCCCGGCCCCGAGGCCGAACTCGCTGTCGTTGGCGATCGCCAGGGCCTCGGCCTCGTCCTTGAAGGTGGTCACCCCTACCACCGGGCCGAAGATCTCTTCCTGGAACACGCGCATCTGGTTATGCCCCCTGAGCAGGGTCGGCTGGATGTAGTAGCCGCTGGCAAGGTCGCCCGCCAGGGGTTCGACGGCGCCGCCGGTCAACAGCTGGGCGCCCTCCTCCTGGGCGATCTGCAGGTAGGAGAGGATCTTCTCGTACTGCTGCCGGGACGCCTGGGCGCCGACCATGGTTTCGGTGTCCAGCGGGTTGCCGCGCTTGATCTGCTTGATCTTCTTCAACACCTCGGCCATGAACGGCTCGTAGATCGACTCCTGCACCAGGGCCCGGGATGGGCAGGTGCAGACCTCGCCCTGGTTGAAGAACGCCAGCACCAGGCCCTCGGCGGCCTTCTCGATGAACTTGGGCTCGGCCTGCATGATGTCTGCGAAGAAGATGTTCGGCGACTTGCCGCCCAGTTCCACGGTGGACGGGATGATGTTCTCGGCAGCGCATTTCATGATGTGCGAGCCCACCGGGGTCGAGCCGGTGAAGGCGATCTTGGCGATGCGCTGGCTGGTGGCCAGGGCCTCGCCGGCCTCGCGACCAAAACCCTGGACGATGTTCAGCACGCCGGCCGGCAGCAGGTCGGCCACCAGCTCGGCGAAGATCATGATCGACAGCGGCGTCTGCTCGGCAGGCTTGAGCACCACGCAGTTGCCGGCGGCCAGGGCCGGGGCCAGCTTCCAGGCGGCCATCAGCAGCGGGAAGTTCCACGGGATGATCTGCCCCACCACGCCCAACGGTTCATGGAAGTGGTAGGCGGTGGTCAGTTCGTTGATCTCTGCAGCGCCGCCTTCCTGGGCGCGGATGCAACCGGCGAAATAACGGAAATGGTCGGCGGCCAGGGGCACGTCGGCGTTTAGGGTCTCGCGCACCGCCTTGCCGTTGTCCCAGGTCTCGCTGACCGCCAGCAGCTCCAGGTTCTGCTCGATGCGATCGGCGATCTTCAGCAGGATCAACGAGCGTTCCTGGACGCTGGTCTTGCCCCAGGCCTCAGCCGCGGCATGGGCGGCGTCCAAAGCCTTGTCGATGTCTTCGGCCGTGGAACGGGGGAACTCGGCGATCACCTGGCCATTGACCGGCGAAGTGTTGGTGAAGTACTGGCCGGCCACCGGCGGCACGAACTGGCCACCGATGAAATTGCCGTAGCGCGGCTTGAAGGACACGATGGCGCCTGGGGTTCCGGGTTGTGCGTAGATCATGCTGGGCCTCTGCGGGTCGATGCCTGTCCCACGACAGGCGATGGCTCGATGGTAGAGAGCCCCTGGTGCCAGACGAATGCATCGTTGGCAGCAAGGGCTCTCGTCATTTGGTCGTAGAACAGCAGCGGCAAGCTTTTAGGTCTTGGGCAGCTTGAAGGTCCAGAGCATGCCGCCCTGGTTGAAGTCCTTGACCCGCTTGGCCACTTCGCCTCCCCACAGCGGCACCGCGCCGCCCCAGCCGGAGAGCACCGAGACGTACTGCTCGCCGTCCATTTCCCAGGTCACGGGCGAGCCCAGGACCCCGGAGCCGGTCTGGAATTCCCAGACCTTCTCGCCGGTCTTGGCGTTGAACGCCTGGAGGAAGCCCTCAGGCGTGCCGGTGAACACCAGGTTGCCCTTGGTGGTCAGCACCCCGCCCCACAGCGGCGCGAAGTTCTTGTGGCGCCAGACTTCCTTGCCGCTGATGGGGTCGATGGCCCGCAGCACGCCGATGTAATCCTCGTTCAGCGGCTTGATGGTGAAGCCCGCGCCGAGGAACGCCGCGCCCTTCTTGTAGGCGATGCCTTCGTTCCAGATGTCCATGCCCCATTCGTTGGACGGCACATAGAACAGCCCGGTGTCGCGGTTGTAGGCCATGGGCATCCAGTTCTTGGCGCCGAGGAAGGCCGGGGCGACGAACACCGAGCTGCCCTTGGCTTCGCTACCCGGGGCGCCAGGGCGGCTGGCCTCGTTGTAGATCGGCCGGCCGTTCTTATCCAGGCCGGTGGCCCAGGTGATCTTGTCGACAAAGGGGAAGCCGCGGATGAATTTGCCGTTGGTGCGATCGAGCACGTAGAAGAAGCCGTTGCGGTCGGCGGTGGCGGCGGCCTTGATCTCCTTGCCGCCTTCCTTGTAGTTGAAGGAGATCAGCTCGTTGACGCCGTCGAAGTCCCAGCCGTCGTGGGGGGTGCTCTGGAAGTGCCACTTGATGGTGCCGTCGTCCGGGTTCAGGGCCAGGCGCGACGAGGAATACAGGTTGTCGCCAGGGCGCAGGTGGGAGTTCCACGGCGCCGGGTTGCCGGTGCCGAACAGCAGCAGGTTGGTTTCCGGGTCGTAGTAGCCGCCAAGCCACGGCGCCGCGCCACCGGTCTTCCACAGGTCACCCGGCCAGGTCTTGCCCGCCTCGCCACCGGAAATGCCGTTCTCGATGGCCTTGCCGTCCTTGTACACGTAGCCCATGTGGCCTTCCACGGTGGGGCGCATCCACAGCAGCTCGCCGTTTTTCGGGTCGTAGGCCTGGATCTTGCCGACCACGCCGAACTCGCCGCCGGCGACCCCGGTGATCAGCTTGCCGTTGACCATCATCGGCGCCGCGCTGATGGAGTAACCCTCTTTGTGGTCGGCGACCTTCTTGCTCCACACCACCTTGCCGGTGTCCTTGTTCAGGGCCACCAGCTTGGCGTCCAGGGTGCCGAAGAACACCAGGTCGCCGTACAGCGCCACGCCGCGGTTGATCACGTCGCAGCACGGGCGGATGTCGTCCGGCAGGCGCGCGTCGTACTGCCAGAGCTTCTTGCCGGTGCGCGCGTCCACCGCGAACACCCGCGAGTAGGAGCCGGTCATGTACATCACCCCGTCCTTGATCAGGGGCTGGGCCTGCTGGCCGCGCTGCTTCTCGCCGCCGAAGGAGAAGGCCCAGACCGGCCGCAGCTCCTTGACGTTATCAACGTTGAGCAGGTCCAGCGGGCTGTAGCGCTGGCCCTGGACGCCCAGGCCGTTGGTGACGATCTGCTGCGGGTTCTTCGGGTCCTGGAGGATCTCTTCATCGGTGACGGCGGCCAGGGCCGCGCTGGACAGCAGCATGGCGCTGAGCACCAGGCTCACGGCGAAAAAGGGACGACGTGGGGGTTGGGTCATGACGGCTACCTCGGCGGTTATTGTTGTTCCCGGGAAATTTTCCCGGTCTGCCCGGAATTCTTGGTCCCGGCCTGCCTGCCAACAATTGCCCGCAGTGCGGAGTTTTCTAGTTCCTTGGTAGAAGAAGAGCAGCGGCCAGCAGCAAGCTACAAGCGGCAAGCAGCCCTCCCGCGGAGGTGGCAAGGGAGCGTGCTCCCGCCGGGTGGCCCAGCCGCCCCCCATGGCTGCCACCCCGTTCCTGCCAGGATCACGAATTCAGGTTTTGCGGCCGCTATGCGGTCGAGCGGGAGCAAGCGCCCTCGCCACGGGATCAGTGGCCGTCGAGGCGTTGCAGGCGCTGGCGCTCGTAGCGCGGGTACAGGTGGCTGACGCTGCGGATCAGCTCGTAGCGGGTCAGGCTGATGCCGGCAAAACGCTCGGGGATCGGGCGGCGGATCATCTCCGCCATGTCGTCGCCCTGGGCCGCGCCGTCGCGCATCAACCCGTCCAGCCAGCCCAGGTAGTCGCGCATCTGGGCAAAGGGCGCGGTATCGCTGGCCACCGGGCCATGGCCAGGCACGATCAGCTTCCATGGCAGGGCCTGCAAGGTGTCCAGGTCCTTGAGCCAGACCCCGAGCCCCGGGCTGTTGGGGGTGGTCAGCGCGCGCTGGTAGAACACCAGGTCACCGGCAAACAGCACCCCGGTGTTCTCATCGAGAATCGCCAGATCAGCGCCGGTGTGCCCACTCAGGCCCAGCAAGCGCAAGCGATGCCCGCCCACCTCAAGCACCCCGGGCTCAAGCACCTGGGTCGGCAGCACCACCTCGGTGCCGCGCATCCAGTCGCCGACCATGCGGTACATGTTCTCGGCCATGCCCTCGCCCTGCTGGCGCAGCAGGTCGCTGGTGCCGGCCAGGGCGCCGATGGGCACATCGCCAAAGGCCTGGTTGCCCAGCACATGGTCGGGGTGATGGTGGGTCAGCAGCAACTGGATCACCGGCTTGTCGGTGGTGGCGGCAATCGCCCGGCGCAAGGCTTCGCCGTAGCGTTTCGACGGCCCGCTGTCGATCACCACCACCCCGCTGTCGGTGACGATGAAGCCGGTGTTGACGATGTTGCCGCCATTGGCCTTGGCGAAATTGTCGGTGCTGCCTTCCAGCAGCCAGGTGCCCGCGGCGATCTGCCGGGGCTTGAGTTGATAGTCCAGGTCGGCCCGGGCCGGCAGGCCCAGGCACAGCAGCAACAGCAGGATCCAACGCATGGCGCGCCTCGGCTCGGGTGGGTCAAAGGATGCGGTCAGGGCAGCCTGGCCTCGAACTGGTTGCCGCTGTTGTCGCGCAACAGCAAGCGGGTCTGCCCCGGCCCCTGGATATCGAACCCCAGGTTGGGGTTTTCGCTGACCGCCGGGAACAGTTCGAGGCTGGCCAGGCGCTGATCGTTCTGGTCGCGCAATTCGGCGTGGTTGAGGAAGAACTCGGGAATGCCGCTGACCAGGCCGTTGTCCATCGGATGGGACACCTGCAGGCGCAGGCGGCTGACATCCCCCCGGGGGTAACGCCCGCCCAGCACTTCGCCGATGTGCTCTTCCCAGCCGGGCTGGGTGCGCACCACGCTGGGGGCGGTGCAGCCGCCACCTGCGGCATCGATCAGGGTCGAGCCCACGTGCCACAGGCCATCGCGGGTCAGCACTGCGGCGCGCAGCGGCGTGGCCTGCTCGATGCGGATGCGGATCGACAGCCACGGCAGCACTCGCTCCCCCGGTTCGAAATCGACAATGCGCGGCAAGGGGTTGAGCTCGGCCCAGGCGAGGATACGCACCACGTCGCCGCTGAAGGCCCGGGCGTCGATTTCCAGGGGCACCTGCCGCGCATCCTCGGCAAAGGGCGGCGCCAGCAGCTTGACCCGGTCATCGAAGACGAACGCCGCGTCCCCCAGCAATTGCTTGTGGTAGAAGGCCCACATCACCGAAGGCACCGGGTCCGGGGCCTGCGGATCGGCGGCCAGCGCCGGGGTCGCCAAGGGCAGCCAGCACGCCAGCAGACAGGTCGCTCGCCAGTTCATCGCAGCTCCTATTGATACATCTGTGGGACCTCGTAACGCAGGCCATAACGGGCGTACAGCGCCTGCAGGCGACCGTCGCGGATCAACCCTTCCAGGGCCTCTTCCACGGCATAGGCCAGCTGGCGGTTGCTTTCATGCACCGCCATGCCGATCTCCCACACCTGCTTGCCCATGTTCGGGTAGGCGTTTTCCGCCAGGGCCAGTTGCGGGTCGCCGGCCTTATGCAACTGCCAGTCGATCTCGCCGCGCATGGCCATCACCGCGTCCACCTGCCCGGCCCGCAAGGCGCCGAACGCCTGTTGCACGCTGGGGTAATGGTGGGTCTTGGCACTGAGCATGCCGTTGAACACCGAGGTCAGGTAGAACGACGGCACACTGTCCACTTCGACGCCAATGGGGTGTTCCTGGAACACCGCGACACTGGCCACCGAATCCAGCCGGCGGCGGTCGAATGCCACCTGCCAGCGCTCCTCCTGATAGGGGCCGAACATCACCACGTGATCGTTGGCCAGCTCCCCCAGTTCGTTGCGCTTTTGCGCGTAGTCGTGGTCGTAGGGCACGCGCATCATCAGGTCGGCCAACTGCTGGTGGCGCAGCGGGCTGCCGCGCCAGATGTAGTCGCGCAAATCGTCGTCGAGTTTCTCCCCCGGGGGCGCCCAGATCAGTTGCAGGCGCACCCCCAGGGCCTCGGCCAGGGCTTGCGCCAGCTCCACATCGACACCCCGGGGCTGGCCCTGGTCCTCGAAGCTGTAGGGGGCAAAATCCTGGTACACCGCCACCTTCAGTTCACCGGAGGCGATCATCGTGTCGTAGTTGCGCACCTCGGCCTGGGCCGTGGCGCAACACAGCAGCAGGCCAGCCAGGAACAGGGCGAAGCGGCCCATGGCGATCACTCCTCGACGCGCACGCTGTCCAGGTAGGTGCGCACCGCCCACAGGGCTTCCTGGCTCAGGTAGTCGGCCATCTTCGGCATGTACACCCGGCCATCGCGCACCGCGCCGTGGCGCACCCGTTCGACGAACCATTCATCCCCGGCTTCGCCGGCGTCGAGCATGCGCAGGTCTGGAGCGATACCGCCGGACTTGGCTTCCAGGCCATGGCAGGCGGCGCAGTTCTGGTTGTAGGCCGAGGCGCCGATTTCCACCGCCTTGTCGTGCTCGGGCGAGGTGCGGTACGGGTTGACCGAAGCCCAGCCGTCGCCATCGACGCTCACCCCGGCGTCCTTGATCGGCGTCAGGCCCTTGGTTTCCACCGCCTGGGGCACCACGTTGCCATGGGCCCATACAGCACCGGTGGCCAAGGCACCGGTCAGCAGCCCTACCGCGAGCAAGGCGTTGCGTTTTGTTGTCATTGTTATGCCCTCAAGATTGCACGCAAGACCTCGCTACAGAGGCCATGGCGCCATCTTAGAAACAGCCGGCGGGCGGCCGTATGCTGCTTTGGTGGTCGCGCTCTACTCCCTTGGTAGTAGGGCTTGTGGCGCGGGCCTAAATCAGGTGCCGCCCGGGAACTATTCCCGGCAAGGGCGGGACTTTTTCCGTATCTCAACACCCACCCCGGGGCAGACCCTAGTCAGGCCAAAACCTCCACTGGGAACTGCAACCATGACAATAAGATCGCTACCCGCCCTCTCCCCCCTGAGCCTTGCCGTCCAGGCCCTGCTGCTGGCCGGCAGCCTGTCCCTGGGCGCGGCGGCCACAGCGGCCACCGCCCCGTCGGCACCTGCCGGCAAGAACGTGACCTGGGAAGACATCGCCAACGACCACCTGACCACCAAGGACGTGCTGCAGTACGGCATGGGCACCAACGCCCAGCGCTGGAGCCCCCTGGCCCAGGTCAACGACAAGAACGTGTTCAAGCTGACCCCGGCCTGGTCCTACTCCTTCGGCGACGAGAAGCAACGCGGCCAGGAATCCCAGGCCATCGTCAGCGACGGCGTGGTCTACGTCACCGGCTCCTACTCCCGGGTGTTCGCCCTGGACGCCAAGACCGGCAAGCGCCTGTGGACCTACAACCACCGCCTGCCGGACAACATTCGCCCGTGCTGCGACGTGGTCAACCGCGGCGCGGCGATCTACGGCGACAAGATCTACTTCGGCACCCTCGACGCCCGGGTCATCGCCCTGGACAAGAACACCGGCAAGGTGGTGTGGAACAAGAAGTTCGGCGACCACAGCGCCGGCTACACCATGACCGGCGCCCCGGTGCTGATCAAGGACAAGACCAGCGGCAAGGTGCTGCTGATCCACGGCAGCTCGGGCGATGAATTCGGCGTGGTCGGCCAGCTGTTCGCCCGCGACCCGGAGACCGGCGAAGAGGTGTGGATGCGGCCCTTCGTCGAAGGCCACATGGGCCGCCTGAACGGCAAGGACAGCACCCCCACCGGCGACGTCAAGGCGCCGTCCTGGCCCGACGACAAGACCACCGAAACCGGCAAGGTCGAAGCCTGGAGCCACGGCGGCGGCGCCCCTTGGCAGAGCGCCAGCTTCGATGCCGAAACCAACACCATCATCGTCGGCGCCGGCAACCCCGGGCCGTGGAACACCTGGGCGCGCACCGCCAAGGACGGCAACCCCCACGACTACGACAGCCTGTACACCTCGGGCCAGGTCGGCGTCGACCCGAGCACCGGCGAAGTGAAATGGTTCTACCAGCACACGCCGAACGACGCCTGGGACTTCTCCGGCAACAACGAACTGGTGCTGTTCGACTACAAGGGCAAGGACGGCAAGGTGGTCAAGGCCACCGGCCACGCCGACCGCAACGGCTTCTTCTACGTGGTGGACCGCAACAACGGCAAACTGCAGAACGCCTTCCCCTTCGTCGACAACATCACCTGGGCCAGCCACATCGACCTCAAGACCGGGCGCCCGGTGGAAAACGAAGGCCAGCGTCCGGCCAAGCCGCTGCCGGGTGAAACCAAGGGCAAGCCGGTGGAAGTCTCGCCGCCGTTCCTGGGTGGCAAGAACTGGAACCCCATGGCCTACAGCCAGGACACCGGGCTGTTCTACATCCCCGGCAACCAGTGGAAGGAGGAGTACTGGACCGAGGAAGTGAACTACAAGAAAGGCTCGGCCTACCTGGGGATGGGGTTCCGTATCAAGCGCATGTACGACGACCACGTCGGCACCCTGCGCGCCATGGACCCGACCACCGGCAAGCTGGTCTGGGAGCACAAGGAACACCTGCCGCTGTGGGCCGGGGTCCTGGCGACCAAGGGCAACCTGGTGTTCACCGGCACCGGCGACGGCTTCTTCAAGGCCTTCGACGCCAAGACCGGCAAGGAGCTGTGGAAATTCCAGACCGGCAGCGGCATCGTCTCGCCGCCCATCACCTGGGAACAGGATGGCGAGCAATACATCGGCGTGACCGTGGGCTACGGCGGCGCGGTGCCGTTGTGGGGCGGCGACATGGCCGAACTGACCAAGCCGGTGGCCCAAGGCGGCTCGTTCTGGGTGTTCAAGATCCCGAGCTGGGATAACAAGACCGCCCAGCGCTGATCATCCCCGCCTTGTCTGTGGCGAGGGAGCCCGCTCCCTCGCCACACCCGCCTTCACTCCAGCCTGGAGAACCGCACCATGAACTACCTGCCCCTGGCCCTGCTGTTGGGCCTCTCCCCCGCCTTGGCAATGAATGTCGACGACGACGGCAACGATGTACCGCTGACCGTCAACGGCTGCCTGATCGCCGAAGCCAGCCAATGCCCCGGCGCCAACCTGCGTGGCGCCAACCTGGCCAACCAGGACCTGCGCAAGATGAACCTGGCCGGCGCCGACCTCTCCGGCGCCGACCTGCGCCACGCCCAACTGGACCTGGCCAACCTGGAAAAGGCCCGCCTGCAAGGCGCCAACCTGACCCGCGCCAGCCTGCAACAGAGCAACCTGCGGCTGGCGGACTTTACCGACGCCAAGCTGATGGCGATCCAGGGCTGGGGTCTGTTTGCCCAGGGCGCGCAATTCGAAAAAGCCGACCTCAGCGCGGCCTACCTGCAATTTGCCCGCCTGTCCGGGGCCAAGCTGCACCAGGCCAAACTGCGGGCGGCGGACCTGGAGATGGCCTGGTTGAGCAAGGCGGATCTGCAAGGGGCCGATCTGAGTGATGCCAATCTGCAGGAGGCGAAGTTTGGCGAGAGCAATCTGGAACGCGCCGACCTGCGCGGGGCGCGGCAGCATTATGGGAATTTCCAGGATGCCAATATGGAGGGCTGCCAGGGGTGTCCGGGGACGTGGGATAAGTAAGGGGAC
>NZ_JBYSWT010000033.1:0-85451 GCF_058781435.1 Pseudomonas sp. FW507-12TSA | reverse complement strand
CCGGGCCCCGCCCCGCCTCCCCCCTGTGACGTAGCAAGCGAAAGGCCATGGTCTTTGCGCGACAGCAACTCTTGGGCAAAAAAAAGCAGAAACCGCCAATAGGTACTTGCTATTCATTGAATAAGAATTATTCTCATTGAACCCCCAATTCAAGGAGATGAGAACCATGACTTATTTGATCGATGCCTGGCTGGACCGCCCACATCCCTACCTGCGAATCCTGCATCGGGAAACCGGGGAAGTCTGTGCAGTACTGGAAGAGGAAGCCCTGAACGAGCTGCAGGACCAGGGAGACCTGGACCTCAATGGCTTGAGCTCCAGCGAGCCGCTGGTACTCAAGGAGTTGGTGCGTAACCTGTTTTTGTTCTGCTACGCCAGAGCCTTGCGGCCGACCGGCGCCGAAAGCCAAGGCCTGAGCGCAAGAATCCGCGTATGAAACCCAAGCCGATAAAGGAGCCTGCCTGCTGGCGATGAACCATCCGCGGCCAAGCCGCCATCGCTCGCAGGTCGACTCCTCGGGGAATTACAGAACGTCCAGCAGCTCGACGTCGAACACCAGGACGCTATGCGGCGGGATGCTACCTACGCCTTGTGCGCCGTAAGCCAGTTCGCTCGGCACGTACAGACGCCATTTGCTACCGGCGTTCATCAGCTGCAGCGCTTCAGTCCAGCCCGCGATCACACCACCCACCGGGAACTCGGCAGGTTGGCCACGCTCGTAGGAGCTGTCGAATACGGTACCGTCGATCAGGGTGCCGTGGTAATGGGTACGCACGCTGTCTTCACGGCTCGGCTTGGCGCCTTCACCCTGGGTCAGCACTTCGAATTGCAGGCCGGAGGCCAGGGTGGTGATGCCTTCGCGCTTGGCATTTTCAGCCAGGAAAGCCAGGCCAGCGCCTGCTGCGGCTTCAGCCTTGGCAGCGGCTTCAGCCTGCATGATTTCGCGGATGACCTTGAAGCTGGCGGACATCTCTTCCTGGCCCACACGGCTTGGCTTGCCGGAAAACGCATCGGTCAGGCCAGCCAGGATCGCTTCCAGGTTCACACCTGGTGGTGGGTTGTCACGCAGTTGGTCGCCCAGCTGACGGCCAATGCCGTAGCTGACGCGGGTTTCGTCGGTAGACAGGTTTACTTCGGACATGACGCTGCTCCGCTGTGCGGACGGCTCGGGAAAGGCCGTGCAGACACAGCGCATTCCGGAGCGCCCGGAACCAAAAGGGCGAGCAGACTAGCACAGAAGGCCGGCGCGGATCATCGCCGCCCGGACTCAACCACCGGAGTGCAGGACGATGGGGACTTTCAGATTGTCCTCGACAGTACCGGACAAGCCGCACATCTCATCATGCACCGAGGTATGGATCAGGTTGAATGGCAAGTCGGGAAAAGCTTGCAGCACCTCGCGAGCATGCTCCACCGAGCGCAGGTGGAACGTCTGCCCGTGGGCATCGCTCAGTGGATAGGCCGTCCCGCGCATGCGCGCCTCGAGCAGGTAGATCCCGCCTTCCAGGGAGATCAGGTTCAGTTCGTCGAGTTTTCCGGCGATGGCATAGGCATTCATTTCCTGCAGGTTCATGAGCGCACCTCATGCATTCCAGGCCCGTGACACCTAAAGGGATATGCCGCGGCCAGGAAAAGCACAAGCCACAAACGACACCGCCCGTCCGTTTCACAACGGCCGGGCGGCTTACAGGCAATCAAGAGTTCTTCAGTGCTTGGTCAGCTTGTCCAGGTAGCCCATGGCAAACGCCGAGACCACGAAGGTCATGTGGATTACCACGTACCACAGCAGGTACTCCGTAGGAGTGTTCTTGGCATCCATGAACACCCGCAGCAGGTGGATCGAGGAAATCGCCACGATGGATGCCGCCACTTTCATCTTCAGCGACGAGGAATCCATCTTGCCCAGCCAGCTGAGCTTTTCCTTGTTTTCGTCGATATCCAGTTGCGATACGAAGTTCTCGTAGCCAGAGATCATCACCATCACCAGCAAGCCGCCCACCAGTGCCATGTCGATCAACGACAACAGGACCAGGATCAGCTCGGACTCAGCCATGGCGAACACGTTGGGAATGACGTGGAAAACTTCCTGGAAGAACTTCAATGCCAGCGCCAGCAGGCCCAGTGACAGACCGAAGTAGATCGGCGCCAGCAGCCAGCGTGATGCATACATTGTATTTTCGATAAAACGTTCCATTGGAATCTCGCAGCCGGTGTGAAAACGGCGGCGAGTATATCAGCGCCCCAAAACTCCATAAACCACAGGTCCACGGGTTTTTCCGGGCGTTTTTTCTGCTAGTGTCGAAGCCACTCCAACCGCCCACCGACCCTGGACAGGAAAACTGGAAAATGGATTTGCGATTGCCTTTGGCGAGCCTCGGCCTTGGTCTGGCCCTGCTGAGTAGCGGCGGCTGTTCGCCCAGCGATGAAAAGCAAGAGGCCAACCTCAAGGACGAAGCCGCGCAACTGGAAAAGTCCCTTGCGGCCATCCAGGACCCCAAGCTCAAGGATGCCTTCGCCGACCTTGGCGGTTCGCTGCTGTTGCTGGAGCGAGCCCAGCTCAAGCTCGCCACCAAGCCCATCGAGACCGAGTACGGCGATGACAGTCTCGCCGTGCTCAAGCACTACCCTACCCCGCAGGCCCTGGTGGATACCTATGTCAACGGCCTGTTCGTGCTGCGCAAGCGTTCGAACTCGGACTACCTGACCGACCTGCAACCGATCTTTCCCTTCAACTTCAGCATCCCCGGGCACTTCCCTTTTCCCCATGGCCTGGAATGGCAATCGGTCACCCTGAGCAACAAGAAAGTCGTGGACTTCCAGCCTGAATGGTCGGAAACCGACCCAGGTATCCAGCTGAGTCCTTCCAGCTCGAACATGACCAACCCGGATGACCTGACCATCGCCTACCCCTTCGTCGAAGGCCTGGAAATCGACAACAAGAGCCAGCCGCAACCGGTCTCCCTGCAAGGCAAGCTCGAGGTCATGGCGCCCCAGCGAGTGCTGACTTTCGAGCTGGCCAAGGCCGACATCGGCAAGCCACGCAAGGACGGCAACATCAGCCTGACCCTGCTGGCCCTGGAGAAAAACGTCGCCGAGATCGAGATGAACAACAACGCTCCAGTACTCGAGGAGGCCAGTGACGTTTCGGTCAATACCCTGATGGTGCAGGCCCGGGACAGCAGCGGCCAGGTCCTCTCGCGTTCCGGATCGATCAACGAGGACGCCGAGCAGATCGCCTTCTACCGGCGCCAACTGGCCGCAATGCAAAAGCAGAGCACATGGAGCGATGCCTTCGAAAAGCAACTGGAAGATGAACAGCAAGCCTTCGACCGCAAGCACACCCGACGCTACGCCAAGGTCTACTTCAACGGCATGGTGGACAAGCTGGAGGTCGCGGTAATGGATTTCTCCAAGGCACAGGTCACACGCAAGGATCTTGACCTGCCGGTATTGAGTTTCGAACGCAACACCACCGACAAGACCATCCAGGCACTACCAATACCGGTGGTGGTCTATGACGACCAGGCGGCCAGCTACCTCAAGGGAGCGCAGATCGACGAGGAGTCGCTGAAGAAGTCAGTGACCATCAGCCAGTCGGTGGAGGACGCCAGTGATGCACGCATCGAGTTCAGCCATCCGCGGACCTTCAACGACGAGCTGCTGGGCGGGCAGTTCAGTACAGGCGACACACCACTGACTTTCTTTACCCAGAACGCCCAGGGGCAGCGTGGCGAGCCCATCGAGTTGCCGGACGAAGCATTCGAGATCGACGCCTTGCGCGGCTTGATTACCTATGACCTGAACCTGTTCCCGGAAACCCCCGCCTATGCGGTCGGCTCGATCCCATTGTTCCTGGCCAATATCGAGAAGCAGACCCTCACTGCGCAGCAGTTGCCCAAGGGCTTGGAGCTCAAGGGCAATGCATTGATCGTCGACCAGCAGCTCTTTGCCTCGGATGCCTGGCGCTTCTATGCCAAGGATGCGAGCGGCCAGTACCTCAAGGAGATCCTCGCCGTCTCCCACAGCGCGCCGCATGGCGGCCCGGCGTTATATGACGTGCATTACTTCTACGGCCAACCGAGCCAGCTGGAAAGCTACAACCGCACGGAGCTGAACACCGTGGAATACGGCTTCGAGGTCAAGCTCGACAAGGTCGAATCCGCGCCTGCCGCGCCATAGCCGGGCATCGAGGCCCGGCTTTCAGTGCTCGGGGTGGAACTGGAAGTCGCCACTGTTGCGCCCCCGTTCCCCGTTGATCTGACGCAACTGGGCCTGCAGGTGCAGGCACCAGATCTGCGGATCGTCCGCCAACTGGTAGCCATGGGTAGTCAGGCTTTCAACGATGGAATCGAGGATGGACTCGGCCACCACCGGACCGCAGAACGGTCCCTGGGACTTGATTGCCGAAGGTTGTTCACCGGCCATTCCGGCGGCGAAGAGCAGGGTCCACATACCGTTGTCTCCCGCCAGGGGGCGGACGCAGCATTCGATACGGGTGACGAGGCCAAGGCATTGGCGAGTGAGGCAAAGGTTGCGCGACATGGCGGCGACCCTCGGGTAGATCCACTATTCAGCCTTCGGTCGAAGGCTGTTTCGATCCAGCGACGGTTGTCGTTCTCCTTGCCCTGAGAATAGAAGAAAAGCCCGATAAACAAAGTTGACCGATCCAACAGGCGCCGAATGGTCTACTTTGAAAAATTGGCGTCAGCGCATCGACGCCGATGGCGAGAGCCAATGCCCTCGCCATCTTCCGTCATCAGGCCGGCTTGGCTTCTGCCAACGCCTCCTGCGCCGACTCCTTCTCCGCCTCCTTCAGGTCTTCCTCGCTGATCATCTCGGCGATCACCCGCAAGCGCTCAACCACCCGGGCGTTCACGCTGCCCTCCGGAAACTGGCCATCGGCATCCGGTTCGCCGGCAGGTTCGCCCACCAGCAGGCTCAGGGCCTCGTCAGCCTGGCGCACTGCATACACATGGAACATCCCATCACGCACTGCCTGCAGGACCTTCTCGTCGAGCATCAGGGTGGCGACGTTGGCCTGGGGAATGATCGCGCCCTGCTCACCGGTCAGCCCACGGGCTTCGCACAGGCGGAAGAAGCCTTCGATCTTCTCGTTGACCCCGCCGACCGCCTGCACTTCCCCGAACTGGTTGATCGAACCGGTGATGGCGAAGCACTGCTTGAGCGGCGTCCTCGACAACGCCGAGATCAGCGTGCAGGCCTCGCCCAGCGAAGCACTATCGCCATCCACATAACCGTAGGACTGCTCCAGGGCGATGCTTGCCGAAATCGCCAGGGGGAATTCCTGGGCATACCGGCTGCCCAGGTAGCCGGTCAGGATCATCACCCCCTTGGAGTGGATCGGCTGCCCGAGGTTGACCTCGCGCTCGATGTCGACGATGCCGCTGCCGCCGGGGTAGACCGTGGCGGAAATCCGCGCCGGCACGCCGAAAGCCGAATCACCCACCTCCAGTACGGTCAGGCCGTTGCACTTGCCCACGGCCGCGCCATCGGTGTCGATGAGGATGATGCCGGCCAGCATGTCGTCGAGAATCCGCGCCGAGACCCGGCCGGTACGGGTGGCCTTGGCCTTGAGCGCCCGCTCGATATGCCCCGCATCGGTCATTTCGTCCGAGGCCAGGTGGCGGATGAAATCGGCCTCGCTGACCAGCTGGAACAGGTCGCCGATCCGCGCCGACAAGCGCCCCTGGTGCTCGGCCAGGCGCGCGCTGTAGGTAGCCAGGCGCGCCACCGCATCCGCGGTCAGAGGCGCCATGCCCTCCTCCGAGGTACGGGTCTTGAGCAACTGGGCGAACTGCTCGAGGCTCTCGTCCACCATCGGGATGTCTTCGTCGAAGTCCACCAGCACGCGGAACATTTCCTGGAAGTCCGGATCCAGGTCCTGCAGCGTGTAGTACAGCTGGCGAGCACCGATGATGATCACCTTGACCTGCAGCGGGATCATCTGCGGCGTCAGGGTCACGGTGGCCAAGCGGCCCATTTCCCCCAGCGGCGACTCCATCTTCAGCTTGCGCGACTGCAAGGCGCGCTTGAGCGCGTCCCAGACGAAGGGCTCGCTGAGCATCTTCTCGGCTTCCAGGATCAGGAAGCCGCCATTGGCCCGGTGCAGGGCACCGGGGCGCAATTGCCGGTAGGTGGTGTAGAGCGCGCCCTGGTCGGTGCTGTACTCGATCCGCCCGAACAGGTTGTCGTAGGTCGGATGGGGCTCGAACACCACCGGGGCACCGCCGCTGGCGGGATGGCCGACCACCAGGCTCGGGCAGTACTGCTCCTCCAGCAGCTTGCGCGCCACGGCGTCGGTCTTGCTGTCATCCACCAGTTGCTCGACCACGGTTTTCAGCAGGTAGACCTGCATGGCCTGCAGGTAGCCACAGACCCCGGCGTTCTCCGCGTACTTCTCAGACAATGGCGCCAGCAACGGCTGCAGGGCCAGGGTGATGGTTTCCTCGTTGAGCTGGCGCAGCTGGTTGCTCGACTCGCGCTTCCACTGCGGCAGGCTCGCCAACTCTTCGTTGAGGCGCTCTTCAAGGGCAGAAATGTCCTCGTGGAAACGTTCGCGATCGGCCTCCGGCAACTGGGCGAACTCGGCCTCGTCCAACGCCTTGCCTTCGTACATCGGAGTGAAGGCGATATTGCTGCTATCGCGATACAGCGCCACGTCCTTCTCCAGGGCCAGGCGCTCGATCACATCCAGGGCACGGTCATAGCGCTGGTTGAAGGCGCGGTCGATGGCGCTCTTCTTCTGCTGGTAGGACGGGTGTTCGAAGACCGCTGGAAAGGTTGCCAGCAGGTTGTCGATCAAACCGTTGATATCGGCGATGAAGCTGCCCGCGGCCCCTGCTGCCAGTTCCAGCGCCCGCGGCTCGCGCGGCTCGTCGAAATTATTGACGTAGACCCAGTCCGATGGCGTCTGCAGGCGCTTGCCCTCGGCCTTCAGGTAGCGCTTGACGAAGGAAAAGCGCCCGGTGCCCGGCTCGCCCATGACGAATACGTTGTAACCGGGGCGGGGCATGGCCACGCCGAATTGCAGGGCCTCGACTGCGCGTTCCTGGCCAAGCACACCGCGAAAGGGCTCCAGATCATTGGTGGTCGAGAAGCTGAACTGCTCAGCGGAGAACGGACGGGTCAAGGCCTCAGGCGCGAGACGCAGGCTGGCGGCAACAGGATCAGGCATCGGACTTCCTTACATCAGGCGGGGCGGATGACGGCATTCTGGCGCTGGCCAGGCCCGGCTGGCAAGGCGCGCCTGATGGCCGAACAGGGACGGACCGCAGCCTGTCCCCCCATGCCAGGGGCCACCCGGCATTTCCGGTATTGCGTTGCAAATACTTACGGAACCGATGGAATCTGCCTAAACTCCAAACTGCGCGACCGGATAAATAACCGGTCCCCTGGTGCCGGCACGGACCAACCTCCCTGTCCATTATTGGTATGCACAAAGAGAACAACGCTATGAAACGGATTCTTCTCGGTACTCTCTTCACCGCCGTCTCCCTGAACGCCATGGCCCAAGCGCCAGGTGGCCCGGACTGCGGTTGGGGCAACATGCTGTTCAAAGGCCAGCGCGGCACTCCTGCCCACTTCCTGGCTTCCACCACTAACGGTACCTCCGGCAACGCCACCTTCGGCATGACCTCCGGCACCAACGGCTGCTCCACCAACGCCGCCCTGACCTACGGCGGTAAATCCTGGTTCGCCATGAACGGCATGATGAACGAGCTGTCCGAAGACATGGCCAAGGGCCAGGGCGAAGCCCTGACCACCTACGCCGTGGTCCTGGGTGTAGCTCCAGAAGACCGTGCGCACTTCGCCGCGGTTACCCATGAACACTTCCAGCAGATCTTCAGCAAGGCCGACGTGACCGCCGAAGACGTGCATACCAACACCCTGGCCGTACTCAAAGGCGATGCTCGCCTGGCCAAGTACGCCACTCCAGCCTAAGCCGGCCCCCGCCCGCTCCTTTCGGGGAGCGGGTTTTTCTTTCTGATCCTGCCCCTTCCGGGCTTTTGTATTTCCGACTCAAGTTGCCCACCATGCTCAAACGCCTTGCCTACCTGGCGCTCTGTGCCTGCGCCCCGCTGTACGCCGCGCCCCACATTGACTCACAACGTTTGCAGCAACTGGCCAACGACCCCTTCTGGATCTCCATCGGCCACTACGAGACCGCCAAGCTCGGCGGCTGGCGCAGCTATGTCAGCGATCCGCGCTTCTTCCTCGCCGCCGACGGCGCCCATCATCCCGATGCCGAGCTGAGTGCGACCCTCGATGCTCTCTATGCTCCAGCCAGCACCGGCGAACGCCATGCCCAGTGCGTCTACCCGGCCCGCACCCGCTGGCTCAAGGCGCAGCTGGGGCTCAACGACCTGCCTGCGGTCCAGTGCAACGAGTTCAGCCAATGGTTCAAGGACGTCGCCCCCCACAGCACGGTGATGATCTTCCCGGCGGCCTACCTCAACAGCCCTTCGTCGATGTTCGGCCACACCCTGCTGCGTATCGACCAGGCAGACGTGCAGAGCAACCACACGGCCCTGCTCAGCTACGCGATCAACTTCGGCGCCTATATCGAAGGTTCGGACAACAGCATCCTCTATGCCTGGAAAGGCCTGATGGGCGGCTATCCCGGGCTGTTCGCCCTGGTCCCCTACCAGGAGAAGCTGGCGGAATACCGCAGCCTGGAAAATCGCGACCTGTGGGAGTACCGACTGAACCTGACCCAGGAAGAAACCGAGCGCATGGTGGAGCATGTCTGGGAACTGAAGCAGATCAAGTTCGACTACTTCTTCTTCGACGAGAACTGCTCCTACCGCTTGCTGGAACTGCTTCAGGTCGCCCGCCCGAGCCTGCGCCTGACCGGCCAGTTCCCGCTCACCGCGATCCCCACCGACACGGTCAAGGCTGTCAAGGACGCCGGGCTGGTGGAGCGCATCGACTACCGTCCGTCCCGCGAGCGCGAGCTGCTCAGCCGCGCCCAGCCCTTGAGCCATGAAGAACAGCAGTGGGTACTCAAGGTCAGCGCCGACCAGAAACAACTGCAAGACCCCGGCTTCAAGGCCATGCCCCGGGATCGCCAGGCCCTGATCGTCGACGCGGCCTACCGCCTGGAACGCTATCGGGCCAACGGCCAGGAGCGCGACACCGAACGTTCGCAGCGCAGCTTCGAGCTGCTCAAGGCCATCAACCAGAACCCGGCGCCGGAGTTGCAGATCCAGCGTCCGGGCCTGCCTGAGGACGGCCACCAGTCCCGGACCTGGCAGCTCGGCGTCGGCACGCGGGACGACAAGGCTTTCGCCGAATACGGCCTGCGCATGGCTTATCACGATCTCAACGACAACGCCGAAGGTTTCCCCCTCGGAGCGCAGATCGAGATCCTGCAGATGAAACTGCGCCAGTACGAAGGCAATCACTGGCAGCTGCAACAGCTGGACCTGGCGACCATCCGCTCCCTGACCCCACGCAACGAGTTGCTGCAGCCATGGTCCTGGCAAGTCACCGGTGGCCTGGAACGGGTACCTGGCAAGCACGACGATGAAACCCTGGTCAGCCACGTCAACGGTGGTGCCGGTGGTACCTGGCAATTGGGCGAAGACACCTTGGGCTTTGTCCTGGGCACGGTACGGGTGGAACACAATGCCGACTTCGCCGGCTTCATCGCTCCGGCAGCCGGCTTCGATTCCGGCATCCTCTGGAAAAACCCCCTGGGTAACTTCAGCCTCGAAGCCAAGGGCGACTACTTCACCAACGGCGAAGTCCGCCGCAGCCTGAGCCTCAACCAGCAATGGGAATTGTCACGCAACCTGGGCCTGCGCCTGAGCGCCCAGCGCGAGTTCAGCCAGCTGGCCAGCCCGGTCAATGAAGTCATGCTCGAACTCAAGTGGTACCACTATTAACGGCAGCTGCTAGCGTCAAGCTCCTAGCGACAAGGTTTTCACGCGTCGCCGACAAATGCCCTTCTAGACTTCACTCATGTGAAGTCTGGGAGCTCCTCGATGTGGCGTTACGCTTGGGCATTGCTGGCACTGGCCCTGATCGGTGGTTGTGAGTCGAACCACGAGTATTTGCTCAAGCAAGGCTATCCGCCGGCCTTTGCCGATGGATTCGACGACGGCTGTGTCAGCGGCCGACAGGCAGCCGGCTCCATCAGTGGAGAGTTTCGCAAGGACGTCCCCCGCTATCTCAAGGATGCGCAATACGCCGAGGGCTGGAGCGACGGCTTTCGCCAATGCCAGGCCATGCTGGAGAACCAGGACCGCGAACAGTATCGCCAGCGCCACTGGGATGAGCGTGAGCGGGCCTGGCAGCAGGAGAAGGACCGCGATGCCGCCCGGGCCTATCGTTCGCAATAGGTCGCTTTCAGGCAACGCTCCAGGCCTGGGACCTGCCACCATGGCCAACCCCAACCAGGGAGAACCGCCATGAGTCGTGCTTTCGTCAACGAAGACCAGGCCGCCGCCCAAGCCGCACAGCCGGTGGAGCGCCAGGTCAGCAGCCAGCCCAACTACGTTACGCCACAGGGGCTGGTGGAGCTCCAGGACAAGGTTTCACAGCTACAGCACCAGCAGCACGGGCTGCAAGATGCCGGCGATCCCCAGCGCCTGGCGGAGCTGGAACGGGACCTGCGCTACTTCACCCAGCGCCTGCACAGCGCCCAGGTGGTACAGGCGAGCGCCACCGACCGGGTACAGATTGGCAGCCGGGTGACTTATGTGGATGAAACAGGCGACCAAAAGAGTGTGCAACTGGTCGGCGAGGACCAGGCCGATGTCGCCAGGGGCCTGGTGAACTGGGCCTCGCCCCTGGGTCGCGCCTTGCTGGGCGCGCGTCTGGGGGACGAGGTCTTGTGGCAGCGGCCGGCGGGCGACCGCTTGATCGAGGTCATCGGCATCGAACCGGCCTGAACCGATTCAGACCACGCCCTGGGCCAGCATGGCATCGGCCACCTTGACGAACCCGGCGATGTTGGCGCCCTTGACGTAGTTGATCCGGCCGTTTTCTTCGCCGTAATGCACGCAGGCATGGTGGATCGACTGCATGATGGCGTGCAGCTTGCTGTCCACTTCGCCGGCGGTCCACAGCAGGCGCATGGCGTTCTGCGACATTTCCAGCCCGCTCACCGCCACCCCACCGGCGTTGGAAGCCTTGCCCGGGGCGAACAGGATGCCAGCGTCGATGAAGATATCCACAGCCTCCAGGGTAGTGGGCATGTTGGCGCCCTCGGCGACACAGATGCAGCCATTGCGCAGCAGCGTGCGGGCCGCCTCGGCGTCCAGCTCGTTCTGGGTGGCGCAAGGCAATGCGATATCGCAAGGCAGGTCCCATGGCGTCTTGCCGGCACGGAACTCCAGGCCGAAGCGGCTGGCCAGTTCGCTGATGCGCCCACGCTGGACGTTCTTGAGCTCCAGCACCGCTTGCCATTGTTCTTCGCTCAAGCCGGGCTCGCAGTACAGGGTGCCTTCGGAGTCCGACAATGAGATCACCTTGCCGCCCAGGTCCATGACCTTGCGGGCGGCGTATTGCGCCACGTTGCCGGAGCCGGAGATCGCCACGCGCTTGCCCTCGACCCGGTCGTCACGCCGCTTGAGCATTTCCTCGGCGAAGTACACGCAGCCAAAGCCCGTGGCTTCCGGGCGAATCAGGCTACCGCCGTAACTCATGCCCTTGCCGGTGAGCACCGAGGTGAACTGGTTGCTCAGGCGCTTGTACTGGCCGAACAGGAAGCCGATTTCCCGGGCACCGACACCGATATCCCCGGCCGGCACGTCCACGTCCGCACCGATGTGCCGGTACAGCTCGCTCATGAAGGCCTGGCAGAAGCGCATGACTTCGGCATCGCTCTTGCCCTTGGGGTTGAAGTCCGAGCCGCCCTTGCCGCCGCCCATGGGCAAGGAAGTGAGGGAGTTCTTGAAGGTCTGCTCGAAAGCCAGGAACTTCAGCACGCCCATGTTCACCGACGGATGGAAGCGCAGGCCGCCCTTGTAGGGACCTATGGCGCTGTTCATCTGGATGCGGAAACCACGGTTGACCCGAACCTTGCCCTGGTCGTCGACCCAGGACACACGAAACACCACGGCACGTTCCGGCTCGCAAATCCGCTCGAGAATCCCGGACTCCAGGTAATGCGGGTTGGCTTCGAGAAACGGCCATAGGCTACGCAGTACCTCCTCCACCGCCTGGTGGAATTCTGGCTGGTCCGGATCGCGCTTTTTCAGGCGGGCGAGGAAGTCTTCGACGGATTCGATCATGGAAAGTCTCGGCGGATTTATTGTCGTTAAGGGGGAGATTTGCCAGGGACTTTAGCAATTCAATCTGCACTGGGACAGAGCAAAATGTCGCAGTTATGAATTTAAATGGTGCAAAAAATATAAATCGACCCGATCTGCGGGCTTCGTACGCACTGGATTGGTGACAAAACGCCGCAGCTTTGCACTCACTTTGAACGTGCTCCACAGCCGGGAAATTACCCCGCCGATACATTCTCCAGGCATAAAAAAACGGAGCCCGGTGGGCTCCGTTTTTCTCCAGCAGCGAGCCGATCAGGCCAGCTTCTTGTGCCGTACACGGTGCGGTTGCGCCGCGGCTTCGCCCAGGCGCTTCTTGCGGTCGGCTTCGTACTCGGTGTAGTTGCCTTCGAAGAATACCGCCTGGGAATCGTCCTCGTAGGCCAGGATGTGGGTGGCCACGCGGTCCAGGAACCAGCGATCGTGGGAAATCACGATGGCGGCGCCAGGGAAGTCCAGCAGGGCTTCCTCCAGGGAACGCAGGGTCTCGACGTCGAGGTCGTTGGACGGTTCGTCGAGCAGCAGGACGTTGCCACCCTCCTTCAGGGTCAGGGCCAGGTGCAGACGGCCACGTTCACCACCGGAAAGGTCCTTGACGAACTTCTGCTGGTCGCCGCCCTTGAAGTTGAAACGGCCGACATAGGTGCGCGACGGGATCTCGTAGTTGCCGATGCGGATCTGGTCGGAACCGTCGGAGATCTGCTGGAACACGGTCTTGCTGCCATCCAGGTCCTCGCGGCTCTGGTCCACGCAGGCCAGCTGCACGGTTTCGCCGATCTCGATGCTGCCCGAGTCCGGAGTCTCCTTGCCCATCAGCATGCGGAACAGGGTCGACTTACCGGCGCCGTTGCCGCCGATCACGCCGACGATGGCGCCCTTGGGCATGGAGAACGACAGGTTGTCGATCAGCACGCGATCTCCATAACCCTTGGTGACGTTCTTGAACTCGATGACCTTGTCGCCCAGGCGCGGACCGGCCGGGATGTAGATCTCGTTGGTCTCGCTGCGCTTCTGGAATTCCTGGGACTGCATTTCCTCGAAACGCTGCAGACGGGCCTTGGACTTGGACTGGCGGGCCTTGGCGCCTTTGCGCACCCACTCCAGCTCTTCCTTCATGGCCTTCTCGTGGGCCGACTGCTGCTTGGATTCCTGGGCCAGACGCGCCGACTTGGCCTCCAGCCAGCCGGAGTAGTTGCCTTCGTACGGGATGCCCGCGCCACGGTCCAGTTCCAAGATCCAGCCAGCGACGTTGTCGAGGAAGTAACGGTCGTGGGTAATGGCTACCACGGTGCCCGGGAAGTCGTGCAGGAAGTGCTCCAGCCAGGCCACCGAGTCGGCGTCCAGGTGGTTGGTCGGTTCGTCGAGCAGCAGCATGTCGGGGGCCGACAGCAGCAGGCGGCACAGGGCCACACGACGTTTCTCACCACCGGACAGGTGCTCGACGCGGGCGTCCCAGGCTGGCAGGCGCAGGGCATCGGCGGCGACTTCCAGCTGGCGTTCCAGGTTGTGGCCGTCGCTGGCCTGCAGGATGGCTTCCAGCTTGGCCTGTTCGGCGGCCAGCTTGTCGAAGTCGGCATCAGGGTCGGCGTAGGCAGCATAGACCTCGTCCAGGCGGGCCTGGGCGTCCTTGATCACGCTGACCGCTTCCTCGACCACTTCACGCACGGTCTTGGACGGGTCCAGCTGTGGCTCCTGGGGCAGGTAGCCGATGTTCAGCTCCGGCATCGGCCGTGCTTCACCTTCGAATTCGGTATCGACGCCAGCCATGATCTTCAGCAGCGTGGACTTACCCGAACCGTTGAGGCCCAGTACGCCGATCTTGGCTCCGGGGAAGAAGGACAGGGAGATGTTTTTCAGGATTTCCCGCTTCGGCGGAACGACCTTGCCCAGCCGATGCATGGTGAAAACGTATTGAGCCAAAATATGGACCTCGTGAAAAAGGTGAAAACAGGCCTGCTAAGCCTCGTGGTGCGATACACAGCACTCCCAACCTTCAAGGTTAACCTAACTGAGCGACGGCGGGCAGACCGCCGGGAGCTTCAGCCGCGCTTTTTCTTGCTGCAGCCCCTGTGACACAAGGCCCCCGCCAATAGCCCCAGAGCCTGTAGAAGCAAGGCCTTGGCCACTCTCAAACAAGGCCACGGGCAAGCTCGGGCATGAGCCTGCCATCGGGCCACTACCCGGCCGGCGGTCAGTTTTCCTCGAAAGCGCTCTCCAATGCTTCTACGCTACCTTTCGCCCCTCTCCATGGAACAAGACAGACAAGCCCTATGGAACGTGCCTTCTGGAGTACTCCCTACCTCACCTCCCTGGATGCTCGCGTGCTGAGTGTCGAAGGATCCGACGTCATGATCAGCCCGACGATCTTCTTCGCCGAGTCCGGCGGCCAGGAGTCGGACCAGGGCACCATCGATCGCATCCAGGTCACCCAGGCCACGGTCGTCGGCGAACACATCGTCTATCGGCTGGCCTCGGCGCCGGACTTCGCCGTGGGCGACCTGGTCAATGTGCAAATCGACTGGCCACGGCGCTACGCCCTGATGCGGCTGCACTTCGCCGCCGAAATCGTCCTGGAGCTGTTCTACAAGAAATTCCCCGGGCTGGATAAGATCGGCGCCCATATAGGCCAGGCCAAGGCACGTATCGACTTCACCATGGACGGCAGCATCAGCCAGTACTTTCCCGAGATCCTCGCCGAGGTCGAACGGCTGGTGGCGGCCGACCTGCCGATCGAAAGTCGCTTTACCGATACCGAGCATCTGCGCCGTTGCTGGCTCATCGAGGGCTTTTCCCAGGTGCCCTGCGGTGGTACGCACCTGCGCAGGACTGGCGAAGTCGGGCGGATTCGCCTCAAGCGCAATAACATCGGGGCGCACAAGGAGCGCGTCGAGATCTACCTGGTGGATTAGCCGCCGCCAGTCGTTCGTGGCCCGGTGGACTCAGAGGAAACCGCTTGCATGCTGAACATCATGTCCGCACTCGGACTGTTGCTGCTGATGCCGGGCCCGACCAACACCCTGTTGTTGCGCTCGGGGGCACTCAACGGTTTCAGGCGCGCCTGGCCCTTGAGCCTGCTGGAATGCCTGGCCTACCTGTTGCAGATATCCTTCTGGGGTTACCTGCTGGGGCATATCGGCGATGGCGCCCCCTGGTCTCTGCAGTTGATGCAGCTGGTTTCGATCGGCTACCTGGCCAGGACCTCGTACCTGCTCTGGCGCAGGCCCGACGGCGGCCTGCCGGGTTCACCGGAGAGCCTGGTGTCCCGAAGGCATTTTTTCCTGCTGACCCTGATCAATCCCAAGGGCTTGCTGGTGGTGTCGTTCATTGTCCCGCTGCAGACCTTCGCCGATTTCGAGCTGTACCTGCATTTCGTCGCACAGTTCACCGCAGTGGTGATCCCGGTGGGTTGCGCCTGGGTGCTGTTCGGCGCCCGGATCAAGCGCAGCGGCCACGCCTGGTTGACGCCCCACGCCATCAACCGCACGGCCTCGGTGGTGATCTGCTGCTTCGCGCTAGCCATTCTCTGGCGGCTGGCGGATTTGCAGCTCGATAGCAGGCTGGCTCTCTAGTCGGCCAGGCGGGTCTGGCACTTTGCCACAACTCAAGGCATGCTAGCCGCCCTTCGGGCGTCCGGCTTATAGTGCACGTCGCGCCAGCCCAGCCAAACCGCAGGATCACAGCTTGTCCAACGTTACTTCGCCACAGCCAGCGCGCGCTAAAGCCCCTGTGTCGGCCCCTCCTTTGCGCGGCACTCTCAAAGGCGCACTGGCGACCCTGGTGCTGCTGCTCCTGGCCCTGCTGTTCTGGCAGTTGCTCGACCAACTGCAACAGGCTCGCCAAGACCAACGCCAGCATGCCATCGACTACAGCGCCGACCTCGCCGACCACCTGAGCCTGAACCTGGCGCTCAATGCGCAGATCGCCCTCAACCTGCTGCCGATCGTCGAAGCCCCCCAGAACAACCAGCAACAACAGCAACTGCTGGAGAAACTCCAGCGTTCCCTGCCGGATGTGCGCAGCTTCGCGCTGCTCGATGCCCAGGGCGAAATCATCAGCGATACCGCCGAGGGCAGCCAGGATGCCGTCTGGCTCGCCGAACTGGTGCAGCGCAGCCGCTCGCAGCGCTTCTATTACAGCAACCCCGCCGACGGCTCGGTGGTGCACGTGCTGCTGCACCAGGCCAGTGGCTCGACCCGTGGCTACTGGATCCTGCGCATGGCGCCAAGCTTCCTGCAGAGCCTGGTGCGCCAGAGCGAAGACGGCTTCAAGCCGAGCTGGGTGATCGAGAACCGCCTGAGCCGCCAGGTGATCAAGCGTGACGAGCGCAGCACCCCGACCCCCGGCATGCTCGACCCCGACGAAATGGCCAGCAGCGTGCTGCTGTTGCCCCTGGGCAACAGCGACTGGCAATTGCGCGGTTTGTTCGACCAGCGTGCGGTACTCGAGGAACTGCTGCCGGCCTTCATCGGCAAGTGCCTGCTGGGGCTGGCCTTCTCCTTGCTGCCGGTGATCGCCCTGCTCAACATCCGTCGGCGCCAGCGCCAACTGCACGAGGGCCGGCGCCGCTACCAGGACATTTTCGAGGGCACCGGCGTGGCCCTCTGCGTGCTGGACATCTCCGGCCTGCCAGGCCTGTTGGAGAAACACCACCTGCATTCGCTCAACCAGCTCAAGCGCTGGCAGGACGGTCATGCGGAGCAATACCGCCAATTGCTCCAGGAACTGCGCATCACCGAAGTCAACCAGGTCGCCCTGAGCCTGCTCAACGTCCACTCCGGCGACGAGGCCTGGCAATTGCTGATCGAAGGCAGCCCGAATCCCGGCAGCGCCATCGGCGGCCAGTTGCTCGAGGCCCTGGTCAACCAGCACAAGCAGCTGGAACTGGAGATCAAGCTCAGCGACGCCCAAGGCAACGATCAGCACCTGTGGCTGGTGATGCGCCTGCCGGAACAGCCCGACGACTTCAGGGCGGTGATCCTCAGCATCAGCGACATCACCAGCCGCAAGCTGATCGAACTGTCGTTGCTGGAGCGCGAGGGCTTCTGGTCGGACGTGGTGCGGACCGTGCCCGATCACCTGTACGTGCAGGACGTGATCAGCCAGCGAATGATCTTCAGCAACCACCATCTGGGACAGACCCTGGGCTACAACAGGACCGAACTGCAACAGATGGGCGAGTACTTCTGGGAGATCCTGCTCAACCCCGAGGATGCCGACCTCTATCACCAACTGCGCCAGGACCAGCGACATTCCGGTTATGCCCAGCTGCTGCAGTGCCAGTTGCGGTTCCGCCATCGCAGCGGCCAATGGCGGCGCTTCGAGATCCGCGAACAGGCCCTGGCCCGGGACCGTTATGACCAGGTGACACGCATCATCGGCGTGGCCAAGGACATCACCGACCAGATCGAGGCGAGCGAGTCCCTGCGCGACAGTGAACAGCGCTACCGCATGCTCGCCGAGAGCATCAGCGACGTGATCTTCTCCACCGACAACAAGCTCTCGCTGAACTACGTCAGCCCATCGGTGCAGTCGGTGCTCGGCTACGACGTGGAATGGGTGTTCCAGAACGGCTGGCAGTCGACCATCGCCAACCCGCAGCAGCTGACCGGCATCTACGTGCTGATGGACCGGGTCAGCAAGGCCCTGGACAAACCCGAGCAACTGGCACAACTGCGCAGCCAGGTGCAGACCCAGCTGTTCCTGTTCGACTGCCTGCGGGCCGATGGCCGCAAGATCCCCATCGAACTACGCCTGGTGCTGGTCTGGGACGAACACGGCGCCTTCGAAGGCGTGCTCGGGGTCGGCCGCGATATCAGCCAGCAACGCCGGGCGGAAAAAGACCTGCGCATGGCGGCCACGGTATTCGAGCACTCGACCTCGGCGATTCTCATCACCGACCCGGCGGGCTACATCGTCCAGGCCAACGAGGCCTTCAGCCGGGTCAGCGGCTACGCCGTATCCCAGGTGCTGGACCAACTGCCGAACATGCTCACCGTGGACGAACAGCAAGAAGCCCACCTGCGCTACGTGATCAAGCAGCTGAACCAGCACAGCACCTGGGAAGGCGAGGTCTGGCTCAAGCGCCGCGATGGCGAGCACTATCCGGCCTGGGTCGGGATCACCGCCGTGCTCGACGACGAAGGCGACCTGGCCAGCTACGTGTGCTTCTTCAGCGACATCAGCGAACGCAAGGCCAGCGAACAGCGGATCCACCGCCTGGCCTACTACGATGCCCTGACCCACCTGCCCAACCGCACGCTGTTCCAGGACCGCCTGCATACCGCGCTGCAATCGGCGGAGCGGCAGAAGTCCTGGGTGGTGCTGATGTTCCTCGACCTCGATCGCTTCAAGCCGATCAACGACTCCCTGGGCCACGCCGCCGGCGACCGCATGCTCAAGGAGATGGCCGTCCGCCTGCTGGGTTGCGTCGACGATGACGACACCGTGGCGCGCATGGGCGGCGACGAGTTCACCCTGCTGCTGCAACCGCGCGCCAGCCGGGAAATCGCCCTGAACCGGGCGATCCACGTCGCCGAGCAGATCCTCGCCAGCCTGGTCAAACCCTTCGTCCTCGAAGGCCGGGAGTTCTTCGTCACCGCCAGCATCGGCATCGCCCTGAGCCCCCAGGACGGTAACGAACTGAGCCAGCTGATGAAGAACGCCGACACCGCGATGTACCACGCCAAGGAACGCGGCAAGAACAACTTCCAGTTCTACCAGGCGGACATGAACGCCAGCGCCCTGGAACGCCTGGAACTGGAAAGCGACCTGCGCCATGCCCTGGAGCAGCAGGAGTTCGTGCTCTACTACCAACCGCAGTTCAGCGGCGACGGCAAGCGCCTGACCGGTGCCGAGGCCCTGCTGCGCTGGCGCCATCCACGCCGTGGCCTGGTGCCACCGGGCGACTTCATTCCGGTGCTGGAGGAGCTGGGGCTGGTGGTGGACGTCGGCGACTGGGTGATCAGCGAAGCCTGTCGCCAGCTCAAGGCCTGGCATGTGGCCAAGGTACGGGTACCGAAGGTTTCGGTGAACATTTCGGCCCGGCAATTCTCCGACGGCCAGTTGGGCATGCGCATTGCCACCATTCTCCGGGACACCGGCCTGCCGCCGGCGTGCCTGGAGCTGGAACTGACCGAGAGCATCCTGATGCGCGAGGTCAGCGAGGCGATGCAGATCCTCGACGGCCTGAAGAACCTGGGCCTGAGCATCGCGGTAGACGACTTCGGCACAGGCTATTCATCGCTGAACTACCTCAAGCAGTTCCCCATCGACGTACTGAAGATCGACCGCACCTTCGTCGACGGCCTGCCGTCCGGCGAACAGGACGCGCAGATCGCCCGCGCCATCATCGCCATGGCCCACAGCTTGAACCTGGCGGTGATCGCCGAAGGGGTAGAGACCCACGAACAGCTGGACTTCCTGCGCGAGCACGGCTGCGACGAAGTCCAGGGCTACCTGTTCGGACGGCCGATGCCGGCCAACCGCTTCGAAGCGCAATTCAGCAACGACGCCTTGTTCATGTTCGACTAGCGGCAGCGGCAAGCTACAAGCAGCCAATCGCAAGGGAAAGCGATCCGCTTGCAGCTTGCAGCTCGTCACTTGAATGCGGCTTCTGTGCGACATGATGTCCTTTCATATGCCATCCAAAACCCATTGGGTTAGAATGCCTGCCTTTTCTGCCCCCCGATCCTTGAGGACCGCCATGTTCAGCCGTGATTTGACTATTGCCAAGTACGACGCAGATCTCTTTGCCGCCATGGAGCAAGAAGCTCAGCGCCAGGAAGAGCACATTGAGCTGATCGCTTCGGAAAACTACACCAGCCCAGCGGTGATGGAAGCTCAAGGCTCGGTACTGACCAACAAATACGCCGAAGGCTACCCAGGCAAGCGCTACTACGGTGGTTGCGAGTACGTCGACGTGGTCGAGCAGCTTGCGATCGACAGAGCCAAGGAGCTGTTCGGTGCCGACTACGCCAACGTCCAGCCACACGCCGGTTCCCAGGCCAACGCCGCGGTCTACCTGGCCCTGCTGCAAGGCGGCGACACCATCCTGGGCATGAGCCTGGCCCACGGCGGCCACCTGACCCACGGTGCTGCGGTTTCTTCCTCCGGCAAGCTGTACAACGCCGTGCAGTACGGCATCGACGCCAACGGCCTGATCGACTACGACGAAGTCGAGCGCCTGGCGGTCGAGCACAAGCCGAAGATGATCGTCGCCGGCTTCTCCGCCTACTCGCAGATCCTGGACTTCCCACGCTTTCGCGAAATCGCCGACAAGGTCGGTGCCTACCTGTTCGTCGACATGGCCCACGTGGCCGGCCTGGTAGCCGCTGGCGTATACCCGAACCCAGTGCCGTTCGCCGACGTGGTGACCACCACTACCCACAAGACCCTGCGCGGTCCACGTGGCGGCCTGATCCTGGCTCGCGCCAACGCCGACATCGAGAAGAAGCTGAACTCCGCCGTATTCCCTGGCGCCCAGGGCGGCCCGCTGGAGCACGTGATCGCCGCCAAGGCCATCTGCTTCAAGGAAGCCCTGCAGCCTGAGTTCAAGACCTACCAGCAGCAAGTGGTGAAGAACGCCCAGGCCATGGCCAGCGTGTTCATCGAGCGCGGTTTCGACGTGGTTTCCGGCGGTACTGAAAACCACCTGTTCCTGCTGTCGCTGATCAAGCAGGACATCTCCGGTAAAGATGCCGACGCCGCCCTGGGCAAGGCCTTCATCACCGTGAACAAGAACTCCGTGCCAAACGACCCACGCTCGCCGTTCGTCACCTCCGGCCTGCGCTTCGGTACTCCAGCCGTGACCACCCGTGGCTTCAAGGAAGCCGAGTGCCGCGAACTGGCCGGCTGGATCTGCGACATCCTGGCTGACCTGAACAACGAAGCGGTGATCGACGCCGTACGTGAGAAGGTCAAGGCCATCTGCAAGAAGCTGCCGGTGTACGGCGCTTAATCAGCACCGCACCGCAACAGAAAAGCCCGGCCTGGCGCCGGGCTTTTTCATGCCCGCAGAAAACTCCCTCTAGCGGCTAATGCAGGCGGCGACGCGCCCCGCAAAAAACCTCCAAGGCTCTGCAATGGACCTTGCACGGCCCCTGAAAGCCACCAGGCCGAAAGCCCGGGTAGACGGCGCAAGGCCACTGGTCAGACCGGTAAAGCCAATTTTCCCGATCCCTCTTGTAAACCCAAAAAAACCGAGCGTAGACTGCGCCTGCACTGGACAAACCGGTAAGACCAAAATAATTAAGTCCGCCACCCGCTGCGTCTCGAATGCACGGCAGGCCGGACACCGACCAGGACTCCTCCCATGCTCAAATGGTGCTCGCGTTCGATCTTCCTCCAAGTGGTGCTCGGGCTGTTGCTCGGCATCGTGTGCGGCCTCACCCTCCCCGAATACTCCTCGCAACTCAAACCCCTGGGCGATGCCTTCATCAAGCTGATCAAGATGCTCATCGGCCTCATCGTGTTCTGCGTGGTGGTCAGCGGTATCTCCGGCGCCGGCGACCTGAAGAAGGTCGGCCGCATCGGCCTGAAATCAGTGATCTACTTCGAAATACTCACCACCCTGGCCCTGGTGATAGGCCTGGTCATGGCCTTCAGCACCGGCATCGGCAGCGGCGCCAACATCCACCTGGAGCAGCTGTCTCCCGCCGACATGGGCGATATCGCCCAGCGCAGCGAGCATATGCACACCACCACCCAGTTCCTCATGGACCTGATCCCCTCCTCGGTGCTCGGTGCCTTCGCCGAGAACAACATCCTCCAGGTGCTGCTGTTCTCGGTGCTGTTCGGCAGCGCGCTGAACCTGGTGGGCGAAGCCGCCTCGGGGATCTCGCGCCTGATCAACGAACTGAGCCACGTGATCTTCCGCATCATGGGCATGATCGTCCGCCTGGCGCCCATCGGCGTGTTCGGCGCCATTGCCTTCACCACCAGCAAGTACGGCCTGGACTCGCTACAGCACCTGGGCAGCCTGGTGGGCTTGTTCTACCTGACCTGCAGCGCTTTCGTCGCGCTGATCCTGGGCCTGGTGATGCGCCTGTCGGGCCTGCGCATGCTGCCTTTCCTCAAGTACCTGCGCGAGGAGCTGCTGATCGTCCTTGGCACTGCGTCATCGGACGCGGTACTGCCACAGATCATGCGTAAGCTGGAACACTTGGGGATCGGCAGTTCCACCGTGGGCCTGGTGATTCCTACCGGTTACTCGTTCAACCTCGACGGTTTCTCCATCTACCTGACCCTGGCCATCGTCTTCATCGCCAACGCCACCGGCACGCCGCTGTCCATGGCGGACCTGCTGACCATCCTGCTGGTATCGCTGATCACCTCCAAGGGCGCCCATGGCATTCCCGGCTCGGCCCTGGTGATCCTGGCGGCGACCCTGACCGCGATCCCGGCGATCCCGGTGGTGGGCCTGGTACTGGTGCTGGCGGTGGACTGGTTCATGGGCATCGGCCGGGCCCTGACCAACCTGATCGGCAATTGCGTGGCCACGGTCGCCATCGCCCGCTGGGAACAGGACATCGATCTCCAGCGAGCCGACAAGGTGCTCAGCGGCCAGCAAGGCTATGGTTTCCAGGCCCGCAAGGCTGCGAGCGGGAGCCAGCAGGAATTCTGATCCATCCTTGTGCCGGCCCGCGCCAGGCACAGCAATCAGCGCGCGACAACGCGCGCCCCTTACATGGAGTCGACAGTGATCAGCTCGTCAACGGTTGTGAACTCAGTGGTAGAGAAGCTGCGGGCCGCCCTGGCCCGCGGCCAGTGGCGCTCCGGCGATATGCTGCCCGGACAGCGTGAACTGGCCGAACAGCTGGGGATCAGCCGGCCCAGCCTGCGTGAAGCGGTGATCGTCCTGGAAACCCTGGGCCTGGTGCGTTCCATGCCCGGCAAGGGCGTGCTGGTGCTCGATGCTCCCCTGGACGAGCTCCAGGGCCCGGAAGCCACGCTGGCCGGCGCCAGCCTGGAGGATGTATTGCAGCTGCGCTATACCCTGGAGCCCTTCATCGTCGGCCTGGTGGCGCAATCCATCAGCAGCCGGGAGATCGGCCAGCTACGCCTGACCCTGATGGACATGCGCGAAGCCCTGGAGGCCAGCGATGCCGAGGCCGGGGCCAATGCCTACATCGCTTTCCATGAAGAACTGTTCACCCTGACCAGCAATCCGATCTTCCAGAACGTGGTGCAGCAGACCAGCAACGCCCTCAGGCAGAGCGCGCGGATCCTGCGCGAGTCTCCCGAGCACCTGGCCGAACGCCTGGAGGAAAACGAAGCGGTGGTCCGGGCGATCCGCAATCGCAACAGCGCCCAGGCCAGCGCCGAGATGCGCCGGCACATCCTCCAGGAGGGCCAACGCATGGGCATCGAACTGAATATCCCGGACGACCACCTGGGCCCGGACGCCCGGTAACCCATCCCGTATCAGCAACTGGACCGGAGACCGGCCATGGTCAGCCACGCCTTGGAAAACCCTCGCTTCACCCCGGTGGCCAACCTGCGTCGACATGGTGCGAAGAAGCTGTTGGTGGACGATGTCTACCCGCAGATCTTCGATGCCATCCTCGAGCAGCGCATCGCCCCCGGCAGCCGCTTCACCGAGGACAGCCTGGGCCAGGCCTTTGGCGTCAGCCGCAGTATCGTGCGTCAGGTACTGGCGCGCCTGTCCCACCAGCAGGTGGTGATCCTGCGACCCAACCACCGGCCCCAGGTGGCGGCACCGGACCTGGAGCAGACCCGGCAGATCCTCCACGCCCGGCGCCTGGCGGAAATCGCCCTGGTGCGCCTGGCCTGCCAGCAGCCACGCAAGCGCTTGCAGCCCTTGCACCAACTGGTTTCCCGCGAGCGCGAGGCCATCGAACGCGGCTGGCATGGCCCGGCCATCCGCCTGTCAGGGGAGTTCCACCTGCAACTGGCGCAACTGGCCGGCAATGCGCCCCTGGCCAACTTCCTCGGCAGCCTGGTGCCCCTGACCTCCCTGGCCATCGCCCAGCTGGCGGGCCAGGCCTTGCAGCATTGCGCCTGGCAGGAACACGCCGCCATCGTCGAGGCGCTGCAGGAAGCCGACGCCACGGTGGCCGAGGCGTTGATGCAACAGCACCTGGAACACCTGCAACTGCGCTTGCTCAGGGGCCTGGAGGAGCAGGCTGCGCAGCGCCGTGTCAGCCGGCCAGCATCCGCGCGAAGCCCTGGCGAATCTTTTCTTCCGGCAGGTCATCGGCGATGAACACCATCACGCTCTCGCGAACTTCGTCTGCAGCCCACTCGCTGTCCCAGTCGAAGCCGTAGAGCTTGAGCACCCCCTGGAACACCATGCGCCGGGGTTCGTCGATGACGTTCAGCACGCCCTTGTAGCGCAGCAACTGCTGGCCGTGCTCTTCCAGCAGCTCATTCATGAATTCGCTCAGGCGCGCAAGGTCCAGCGCCTGCTCGGTGCGCAACACCAGGCTGGCGATGCGATCCACCGATGGCGCCTTGCTCACCGGACGCAGGCTGATGCCCCCACCCAGGTCGGCATTGAGATTGAAGCCGCGCACATCCAGCAGTTGCGCCAGTTCGATATTGCCGTGATCCACCACATGGATCGGCGCCCGGCGGTTGATCCGCGTCAGGCGCTGGCAGAGGGCCTCGAAGCTGTCCTGGTCCACCAGGTCGCGCTTGCTCACCAGCAAGCGGTCGGCAAAGCCGATCTGCGCCTGGGCGATGGTCTGGCTCAGGTGGAACTCGGCGTGCTTGGCATCCACCAGGGTGATGATGCCATCGAGGATATAGCGCTCGCGCAGCTCTTCATCGATGAAGAAGGTCTGCGCCACCGGCGCCGGATCCGCCAGGCCAGTGCACTCGATCACCAGCCGGTCGAAGGCGATCTCGCCGCTGTCCAGGCGCTCCAACAGCAAGTACAGGGCCTTGCTCAGGTCGGTGTGGATGGTGCAGCAGACACAACCATTGGACAGGGTCATGACTTGAACCGGCTCGGTGCCCAGCAACTGGCTGTCGATACCGGCGTCGCTGAATTCGTTTTCGATCACGGCGATCTTCAAACCGTGCTCGGCCTTGAGCAGATGGCGCAACAAGGTGGTCTTGCCGGCGCCGAGAAAACCGCTGAGAACGGTGACGGGAACAGGATTGTGCAAAACAGGGTCTCCCATGCCTGAAAACGCAGGAGCCGGCGAACCTGGCGAGAGCGCTCCTTGGAACGCCATCGTCGGGCCCGCCGGCTCCTGCCGGGGTATTGCCTAAACGCAGTGCCTCAACAGCACTTCGGACCGCCCTTGCCGCCGTAGCGTGCCTCCTGGCGTTCCCGGAAGAACGCCTCGTACGACATCACCGGCTTGTCCGGGTGCTTGGTTTGCATGTGTTCGACATAGTTGTCGTAGTCGGGCATGCCGACCATCAGGCGCGCGGCCTGACCGAGGTATTTACCGAGGCGACTCAGGTCATTGAACATCGTTGCAATCCTCGGGTCAGGCGTCCGGTACCGCTTGGTATGGCGATTCCTTGTCCGTGCGCTCCTTGCTGCCCCAGGCGGCGACACCGACCTTGAGCGCGTAGAACAGGACACTGAATACCACCAGCAGGAACAGGCCGGTCAGGGCCGCGTTGGTATAGGCGTTGAAGATCACGTGCTGCATCTGCGTGATGTCCTTGGCCGGGGCGAGGATCTGGCCGTTGGCCAGGGCATCGCTGTACTTCTTGGCCAGGGACAGGAAGCCGATCGCCGGGTTGGCGTCGAACAGCTTGATGAAGCCCGCGGTGGTGGTGCAGATCAGCAGCCACACAGCCGGCAGCAGGGTGACCCAGATGTAGCGCTGGCGCTTCATCTTGATCAGGATCACGGTGCCGAGCATCAGGGCGATACCGGCCAGCATCTGGTTGGAGATGCCGAACAGCGGCCACAGGGTGTTGATACCACCCAGCGGATCGATCACGCCCTGGTACAGCAGGTAGCCCCAGAGGGCCACGCAACCGGCGGTGGCGATCAGGTTGGCGCCCCAGGATTCGGTGCGCTTGAGCGCGGGGACGAAGGAGCCCAGCAGGTCCTGGAGCATGAAGCGCCCGGCCCGGGTACCGGCATCCACTGCGGTAAGGATGAACAGCGCTTCGAACAGGATCGCAAAGTGGTACCAGAACGCCATGGTGTTCTCGCCCGGCAGCACGTGATGGAGGATCTGCGCGATCCCCACCGCCAGGGTCGGGGCACCACCGGCACGGGCCAGGATAGTGTTCTCGCCGATGTCCTTGGCCACTGCCTGCAGTTGCTCGGGGCTGATGACGAAGCCCCAGCTGCTGACGGTCTGGGCGACCGCGACCACGTCACCACCGACGATGGCCGCCGGGCTGTTCATGGCGAAGTACACGCCAGGCTCGATCACCGAGGCCGCGACCATGGCCATGATCGCCACGAAGGACTCCATGAGCATGCCGCCGTAGCCGATGTAGCGAGCGTTGGTTTCGTTATCCAGCAGCTTGGGCGTGGTCCCCGAGGAGATCAGCGCATGGAAGCCGGATACCGCGCCACAGGCGATGGTGATGAACAGGAACGGGAACAGCCCGCCTTTCCACACCGGGCCGGTGCCGTCGGTGAACTGGGTCAGGGCCGGCATCTTCAGTTCGGGCATGGTGATCAGGATGCCGATCGCCAGGGCGATGATGGTGCCGATCTTGAGGAAGGTCGACAGGTAGTCCCGTGGCGCCAGGATCAGCCAGACCGGCAGCACCGCAGCGACGAAACCGTAGCCGATCAGCATCCAGGTGATCTGCACGCCGGTGAAGGTGAACATCTTGCTCCAGACCGGATCGGCCGCCACCTGGCCACCCAGCCAGATGGAAGCGAGCAGCAGGATCACGCCGATCAGCGAGATCTCGCCGATGCGGCCCGGGCGGATGTAGCGCATGTACACGCCCATGAACACCGCGATCGGGATGGTCGCCATCACCGTGAAGATGCCCCATGGGCTCTCGGCCAGGGCCTTGACCACGATCAGCGCCAGCACCGCGAGGATGATGATCATGATCAGGAAGCAGCCGAACAGGGCGATGGTCCCGGGAATGCGCCCCATCTCCTCGCGGACCATGTCGCCCAGGGAGCGGCCGTTACGCCGGGTGGACAGGAACAGCACCATGAAGTCCTGTACCGCGCCGGCCAGGACCACGCCGGCGATCAGCCACAGGGTGCCGGGCAGGTAGCCCATCTGCGCCGCCAGGACCGGGCCCACCAGGGGACCTGCGCCAGCGATGGCCGCGAAGTGGTGGCCGAACAGGATGTGCTTGTTGGTCGGCACATAGTCCAGACCGTCATTGTTGAGTACGGCGGGGGTGGCGCGGGTCGAATCCAGCTGCATCACGTTGTTGGCGATGAACAGGCTGTAGTACCGGTACGCCACCAGGTAGATGGCCACTGCCGCGACCACGATCCACAAGGCGTTGATCGCCTCCCCTCGACGCAATGCAACTACGCCAAGGGCGCATGCTCCTACGATTGCCAGCACCAGCCAGGGCAGGTGGCGTAGCGGGCTATTATTGTTTTTCATTTTTATATTCCAGCCAGGTGGACAGAAAGATAGCGCTTGCGAGTGTAGCGCTACTCCACCCAAAGGCCAGCCCCCACGTTGGTCTAGAGCATTCTTTCCCGCACCGTGGCAGCTTCGCGGGCCTGCTTCGCGCTGGCGGCGAATGTTTCCCGGGCGGCGCTTACGGCGACTGCTTCGCAAGGCGCGACATGGGTTGTAGCGGCGGGCCGGTGCCGGGGTCTATAGTCAGTGCACCACGCAGAGGGCCAGTCCATGAGCGAGCAACACGACGACCGCCGACGCTTCAAACGTATCGCCTTCGATGCCAAGACCGAACTCAGCCAGGGCACCCACCGCTGGCCGGTGCAACTGCTGGACCTGTCCCTCAAGGGCTTGCTGATCGAGCGCCCCGCCCCCTGGCTGGGAGATCCCAAGCGCCCCTTCGAAGCCGATATCCACCTGGGCCAGGACGCCGACGTGCGCATGGATGTGCAATTGGCCCATGACAACAACGGCCAGCTGGGTTTCGTCTGCCTGCATATCGGCCTGGAGTCCATCGAGCACCTGCGGCGCCTGATCGAGCTGAACCTGGGCGACCCCGAGGAGCTGGAGCGGGAGCTGGGCGCGCTGATCGATATCTGACCTGCCGCAGGGAGTCAGGGAAACAGCGCGGGCTCGGGGAAATCGTGCTCCATGTCCCAGTAGCCCGGCTGTTGTCGGGAAACCGCCGTCCACTGTCCATCGACATAACGGAAGGTGCGATAGGTGGTGATGAACTCATCGTCCACCATGGTCGAGGCCGACGACACCTGCTGGATGGTTTCGGTCCCGCCCCCGCTGGCGGGCACTATCTGCCAGGCCGCCTTGCCGGTATGGCTGAACATCAGTGGCCGTTTCTCGCCGGTCTCGTCCTGGCATGGCACCGGGTCCAGGCGGTTCTGCGCCGGCACCAGCACCTCGGTGAGCGGGCCGCTGTAGCTACCCAGGGGGGCGGTCTGGTCGATGGACAAAAAGAAGGTCGGCGATGGCAGGCCGCTGAGCGGGGCCTTCTTCACATTGGCCAGGGGATAACCCAGGGCCCGCTGCGCCAGCACCTGGCCACTGTCCGAGACCAGGCGCGCCCGGGCTTCCAACGGCTCCGCCGGCTGGCCGTCCGCGGCCTCAGGGAGATTGTCCGCGTCCATGCCGCTGCCCCAGTTTTCGTCATGGACCTCCTGGGTGATGCGTTGGTCTTCCAGCACCTGCAGCGTCGTGCCATCCCCCACCGGAAGTTGTTGCGCGATCCAGTAGCCCGGCGGCGCCTCGGCCTGCTGGGCCAGGGCCAGGCTGCAGCCACAGAGCAAGCCGATCCCCAGCAACCAGTCCTTCATGTTTGTCATGCCCATGTCGTGTGCGTCCCTTCAGTAACAGCCCGAGTTATTCGAAAAGTGCATCCAGTGCCTGCTCCAGGCGGGTCACGGCGATGATCTTCAGCCCTGCCGGCGGCTCCTTCGGCGCGTTGCCCTTGGGCACGATGGCCCGCTTGAAGCCATGCTTGGCCGCTTCCTTCAAGCGTTCCTGGCCACTGGGCACCGGGCGCACCTCGCCGGACAGGCCCACCTCGCCGAACACCAGCAGGTCATGGGGCAACGGCCGGTTGCGCAGGCTCGACATCACCGCCGCCATCAACGCCAGGTCGGAGGCGGTCTCCAGCACCTTGACCCCACCCACCACGTTGAGGAACACATCCTGGTCGTGGGTCGGGATGCCGCCGTGGCGGTGCAGGACCGCCAGCAGCATGGACAAGCGGTTCTGATCCAGGCCCAGGGTGACCCGGCGCGGGTTGGCCAGGTGGCTGTCATCCACCAGCGCCTGGACCTCCACCAGCATCGGCCGGGTGCCTTCCCAGGTGGCCATGACCACGCTGCCCGGCACTTCCTCCTGGGCCCGGGTGAGGAAGATCGCCGACGGGTTGGAGACCTCCTTCAGCCCACGGTCGGTCATGCCGAACACGCCAAGCTCGTTGACCGCGCCGAAGCGATTCTTCACCGCCCGTAGCAGGCGCAGGCGACCATCGGACTCCCCCTCGAAATACAGCACGGTGTCCACCATGTGCTCCAGTACCCGCGGGCCGGCCAGGGCGCCTTCCTTGGTCACGTGGCCGACCAGGAAGATCGCCGTGCCGCTCTGCTTGGCGTAGCGCACCAGCAAGGCGGCGCTCTCGCGAACCTGGGACACCCCGCCTGGGGCCGATTGCAGTTGTTCGGTGAAGATGGTCTGGATGGAGTCGATCACCATCACCTTGGGCTTCTCTACCCGGGCCGTGGCGATGATGGTCTCGATGCAGGTTTCGGTCATTACCCGCAGTTGGTCCTGGGGCAGGCCCAGGCGACGGGCGCGCATCGCCACCTGCTGCTGGGACTCCTCGCCGGTGACGTACAACGCCGGCATGCGCGTGGCGATGTTGCACAAGGTCTGCAGCAGGATGGTCGACTTGCCGATCCCCGGATCACCGCCGATCAGCACCACCGAGCCATCCACCAGGCCGCCGCCGAGCACCCGGTCGAGCTCGCCGGAAGCGGTGGAGAAACGCGGGATCTCCTCGACGCTGACCTCGGCCAGGGTCTTGATCTGCGCCTGCTGCCCGGCCCAGCCGGTACGCCCGGCGGGCGCCGCGGCACCGCCGCTTTCGATCATGGTCTCGACCAGGGTGTTCCAGGCGCCGCATTCACCGCATTGCCCGGCCCATTTGGGAAAGGTGGAGCCGCACTCGGTGCAGCCGTACATGCGCTTGGCCTTGGCCATCTGAACCCCCGGCAAAAACCGCGATGATAGCTCAGCTGGCGCCGATCAGCGCGGCGCGGCGGTGCGGATCTGCCCGCTGGCCAGGCGCGTGGCGCTATTGCCCAGCGGGTCCTCGGCCTCAAGATCGGCGCCCTTGGCCGCCAGGGCCTGGAGCAACTCGGTACGCTTGAACAGGCCGGCGTACATGGCCGCCGTCTGGCCAGCGGCATTGCGCTGGTCAGGGCTGCAATCGGCCGCCATCAGGCGCCGGGCTATCCGTACTTCGCCCTTGAAGATCGCCCCCATCAACGCGGTATTACCGCGCTCATCCTGGGCGCAAGCATTGGCGCCGGCGGCCAGCAGGTGCTCCACCGCCGCCCCGTGGCCGTGATAGGCGGCCAGGATCAGCGCGGTATAGCCCTTTTCGTCGCGGGTATCGAGGGCGTAGCCGGCCTCGATGAAGGTGTCGAGGATCTCGATATCGCCGCGGCGGGCGGCATCGAAATAGTAGTTGGCCAGCTGGGCCTTGACCGCAACCGGGTCGGCAACGCCCGCTTGCTCCGCATGAGCCCCCAGGGAGCAGACGGCCAGCAGCAGTGAAATGAACAGGCGCATGGTGCGACTCCCTTTGTTTCAAGAAACTCCGTAAGCGCGAGGCTTGCCACCCATGCCTCCAGCCCGGGAAACAGGGCTCCAGGCAGAATCGGTATTGGGGCCGCTGTGCGGCCCATCGCGGACAAGCCTCGCTCCTACAAAGAAAAGGTGCGTCACGCCCGAGAGCGTGACGCGGGTCGAAGTCAATCTGCCAGCTTGGCGGCCAGGGCCTTGACCCGGGCCAGGTCGCCCTTGGCCACCTTGGCCACGCCAGCGCCGTACTCGGGGTCGGCCTTGTAGAGGAACGACAGCATGATGTGCTTGCTCTGGTCGTCAGTGTCGGCCAGGGACTGGCCGAAGCTCTCGATCAGGTCCTGGCGCTCCTTCTTGCTGTAGGAGCGGTACAGGTCGCCGGCCTGCTTGAAGTTCTGCTCACGCTGGATCTTCGCCTGCTGGGTGCTGCCCGCCAACGCCTGCTGGCTGTAGCGCGCCGCCGCGGGCTCTTCGCGTGGCTCAAGCCGGCTCGGCTGGTAGTTGACCCCGCTCTGGGTGTGCCCCTGGTTCATGGCGCCATCCTGGTTGCCATTGTTCACCGCAACCTTCGGCGCATTGATCGGCAGTTGCAGGGCGTTGGCCCCCAGGCGGTACATCTGGGTGTCGGCATAGGAGAACACCCGGCCTTGCAGCAGGCGGTCCTCGGAGGGCTCGATACCCGGCACCAGGTTGGCCGGAGCCATGGCCACCTGCTCGGTTTCCTGGAAGACATTGCCCGGATTGCGGTTCAACACCATCTGCCCGACCTTGCGCTCGGGAATGCCGGGCCAGATCTTGGTGGCGTCCAGCGGATCGAACTCGAACTTGGCCAAGTCTTCGGGCTTCAATACCTGGACATACAAGTCCCACTTGGGAAAGTCCCCTTTATTAATGTGGGATACCAAGTCATGGGTCATATGGCTGTAATCGCGCCCCTGGACCTCGACCACTTGTTGCGGATCGAGATTCTTCACACCCTGCAAACTCTTCCAGTGGAACTTCACGTAGTGCACTTCGCCCTTGGCGTTGATCAACTTGTAGGCGTGCACGCCATTCCCGTCCATTTCCCGATAACTGGCCGGGGTCCCGGAGTTGGAATACAGCTCGGTCAAAGTGCGGGTGGCTTCGGGAACATGGGAGAAGAAATCGAAACGCCGCGAATCATCGTCCAGGTTGGTACGCGGGTCGGGCTTGAAGGCATGGACCATGTCCGGGAACTTGATGGCGTCACGGATGAAAAAGGTCGGGAAGTTGTTGCCCACCAGGTCCCAATTGCCGTCCGCGGTGTAGAACTTGGTGGCGAAACCCCGTGGATCGCGCAGGGTTTCCGGGGAATGGTTGCCATGCACCACCGCCGAGAAACGCACGAATACCGGGGTCACCTCGCCAGCGGCGAACACCTTGGCCCGGGTCAGGTCGGTGAGGTTGTCGGTGACGGTGAAGGTGCCGTGGGCGCCGGTGCCGCGCGCATGCACCACCCGCTCTGGAATACGCTCGCGGTCGAAACGCTGGAGCTTCTGGATCAGTTGCACATCCTGCAGCAACACCGGTCCAGTGGCGCCTGCGGTCTGCGAGTTCTGGTTGTCGCCTACCGCCGCGCCGTTGTCGCGGGTCAGTGTGGCGGCCTGTACGGAAAGGGACAGCATACTGGCGGCGAGCACGCCCAGTACGCCGCGCGGGGAAAGATTCCCCAGGCCAATGGAAACAGTCATGTCGGATTCCTCTAGTTATATAAGGCGTATCTCGATACGCCTGCTAGAGGCTAGTGGCTAAACATTTGAAAGCTAAATAGAAAGCCCGCAAGCGCTTGATTGACAGAATGTTGTGGTTATAGCGGCAATGACGAGGTATATCGCGCGCGAAAAATGATGGCACTTTGATTAAACTCTTCGCCGATATATCGGTCATACGCCGCGAGCTGTAGAAAGTTGAGTCGGCAAAATGCTTTTTGCTGACTTACACTGCTTTAACCAACCTCATCTGCAACAAGGAAATAACCTATGGGCGTGTTAAGTGAGTTCAAGGCCTTCGCGGTCAAAGGTAATGTGGTCGACATGGCCGTCGGTATCATCATCGGCGCCGCATTCGGCAAGATCGTCTCGTCTTTCGTCGGTGACGTGGTCATGCCGCCAATCGGCATGCTGATCGGCGGCGTGGATTTCGCCGACCTGGCCATCACCCTCAAGGCGGCCGTGGGCGACACGCCAGCGGTGGTCCTGGCCTATGGCAAGTTCATCCAGAGCATCATCGACTTCATCATCATCGCCTTCGCCATCTTCATGGGCGTGAAGGTGATCAACCGTCTCAAGCGCGAAGAAGCCGTGGCACCAGCGGAGCCGCCGGTTCCGACCAAGGAAGAAGTGCTGCTGACCGAGATCCGCGACCTGCTCAAGGCCCAGAACGACAAGTCCTGAGGCACGCCGTAGCGACCCGTGGCCGCGCGAAGCAGCGTCCACGGGGCTTTTCCCCTACCAATAGGTTTCCACTGCCACCTGTCCCGGGCGTCGGCTCAGGCTCAGGTTCAGGCCCCGCTGCTTGAGCAGGGCCCGGGTGTCGTCGATCATCTGCGGGTTGCCGCAGAGCATCACCCGGGAGTGTTCAGGACTCAGTTCCAGGCCCGCCGCACGCTCCAACTCACCGTTCTCGATCAGCTGGGTAATGCGCCCGTTGAGGCTGCCCGGATGCTGTTCGCGGGTAACGGTGCTGATGAACTGCAGCTTGTGGGCAACTTCGGCCAGGTATTCACGCTGGGGCAATTCGGCGAGCAATTGCTGGTAGGCCAGTTCCCTGGCTTCGCGCACGCTGTAGACCAGGATGATGCGCTCGAATCTCTCCCACACCTCGAAGTCCTGGAGGATCGACAGAAATGGCGCAATGCCGGTACCTGTGGATAACAACCAGAGGTCGCGCCCATCGACGAAACGGTCCAGGGTCAGGTAACCGAAGGCCTGGCGATCCACCAGCAGGCTGTCGCCTTCACGCAGGCGGCTCAACTCGCTGGTGAACTCGCCGTCGGGCACGACGATGGAAAAGAACTCGAGGAACTCGTCGAACGGCGAAGACACCATGGAATAGGCACGCCACACCGTACTGCCGTCGGCCCGGGTCACCCCGAGGCGGGCGAACTGGCCGGAACGGAAGCGAAAGCCCGGGTCCCGGGTGGTGCGCAGGGTGAACAGGCTGGGGGTCAGCGGCTGGACATCGAGCAGGGTCTGGCGGGTGTACTTTTCTTCACTGGCAGTCATGACGAACTCCACAAAACCGATGTTCCTAGTGTCCCGCAAAGCGTCGTGCACAAACACCGGTGGTTTGTAGTGGCATAGACGGCGGGCAATCCCCGGCGAAAAAACGTAAAATCGCCGCATTTGCACAAGCCCGCCCGCGCGTTGCAACAGCGCTGCCCAAAGGCTCCTGTCCGCCACGGTCCCGCGCCGACAGGCCCACCTATTACCTAGAGTCCGCCCATGCCCCTGCTTGCCAGCCCCTTCGCCCAGCTCGACCTGATCCGCCAGCCCGAACAGCAGAACGAGCCGCTGCAAGCCTTCGACGCCGCGGACGAGTACCTGCTCAGCCACCTGGCCGAACAGCAACCGGGCAGCGAGACCCGGGTCCTGGTGCTCAACGACAGCTTCGGGGCCCTGGCCGCGAGCCTGCTGGGCAAGGTCCAGGTCACCAGCAGCGGCGACTCCTACCTCGGCGCCCTGGCCCTGGAAAAAAACCTGGCACGCAATGGCCTGCCCTTCGATGCCGTGCAGGTGCTGCCGGCCAGCGAACCACTGGAGGGCCCCTTCGACCGGGTGCTGGTCCGTGTCCCCAAAACCCTGGCCCTGCTGGAGGAGCAACTGATCCGCCTGCAAGGCCAGCTGGCTCCCGGGGCCCAAGTGGTGGCTGCGGCCATGGTCAAGCATCTGCCCCGGGCCGCCGGCGACCTGCTGGAGCGCTACATCGGCCCGGTCCAGGCGTCGCTGGCGGTGAAGAAAGCCCGCCTGCTGATCGCCACCGCCGAGGCCAGGCCGCCGTTGGCCTCGCCCTACCCGACCCGCTATCGCCTGGACAAGCCTGCTGTCGAGCTGCTCAACCACGCCAACGTGTTCTGCCGCGAAGGCCTGGATATCGGTACCCGCGCCTTCCTCCCGCACCTGCCGCAGAACCTCGGCAATGCCCGGGTCGCGGACCTGGGCTGCGGCAACGGTATCCTGGCCATCGCCAGCGCCCTGGACAATCCACAGGCCCGCTACACCCTGGTGGACGAGTCGTTCGTGGCAGTGCAGTCGGCCCGGGAAAACTGGCAGGCGCTGCTTGGCGAGCGCGAAGCCGTGATCCGCCCCGGCGACGGCCTGGCCGGCCAGGAGCCGCAATCCCTGGACGTGGTGCTGTGCAACCCACCGTTCCACCAGCAGCAGGTGGTGGGCGACTTCCTCGCCTGGCGCATGTTCCAGCAGGCCCGGGAAGCCCTGGTGGTGGGCGGTGCGCTATATATCGTCGGTAACCGCCACCTGGGTTATCACAGCAAGCTGGCCCGCCTGTTCCGCGGTGTTGAGCAGGTGGCGGCGACGCCCAAGTTCGTCATCCTCAAGGCCCGCAAGTAACCCCACACTGCCCCGCAGGCGCAAGCTTGCTCGCGGTGAGTCCCCCGCGAAATGCCAAGTACCGCGTTCTCGCTCATCGCGAGCCCACCGGCTGCACCTGCAAAGAAAAGACGTAGCAAGCCCAGGTCAAAAAAAACCCTCCAATGGAGGGTTATAAACCGCGCCGCACGACACGGGATGGGATGAGCGGTAATGAAGATCAGTGCGTGGTCAGGCCCGCGGCGTTCATGAACATGCGCATCAGGCTGGCCACCAGGAACAGGGCCAGGACGCTACCGCCCCAGATCATGGCCAGCCAGCCCAGGCGTTGCCAGAGCGGCTTCTTTTCCGCCTGCTCGATTTCCTGCAATGAATGTTTACCAGCCATCATCGAATGCTCCTTTCGCAAGGGGGGCGATGGCGCCTGCAAGGGCGCCGTCGCGAGCAGGCTGCGCTCCTCTGGAGGAGCGAGGCCTGACTAGTGGTAGCCGTCCTCGTGGGTGACCTTGCCGCGGAACACGTAGTAGCTCCAGAAGGTGTATCCCAGGATGAACGGAATGATGAACAAGGTGCCCACCAGCATGAAGCCCTGGCTCTGCGGCGGTGCAGCGGCGTCCCAGATGGAGATCGACGGCGGCACGATGTTCGGCCACAGGCTGATGCCCAGGCCGCTGTAGCCGAGGAAGATCAGTACCAGGGTCAAAAGGAACGGCGTGTAGTGAGCGTTGCGCGCCACGGCCCGGAGCAGCCCGTACAGGGTCACCAGCACCAGGATCGGCACCGGCAGGAACCAGAACAGGTTCGGCAGGGTGAACCAGCGCGCGGCAATCTCGGCATGGGCCAGGGGCGTCCAGATACTGACCACGCCGATCACCGCCAGCAGGACGAAGGCCAGGGGCCGCGCCAGGTCATGCATCTGCAACTGCAGCTTGCCTTCGGTCTTCATGATCAGCCAGGTGCAACCGAGCAAGGCATAGGCCACCACTAGCGCCAGGCCGCAGAACAGCGTGAAGGGCGTCAGCCAGTCCATCGAGCCGCCGGCGAACTGGCGGTTGACCACTGGCAGGCCATCGATGAAGGCCCCCAGGGCCACGCCCTGGAAGAAGGTGGCCGCAGCGGAACCGCCGATGAAGGCCTTGTCCCAGATATGGCGCTTGGCTTCCTTGGCCTTGAAGCGGAACTCGAAGGCCACGCCACGGAAGATCAGCCCAACCAGCATCAGGATCAGCGGCATGTACAGCGCCGAAAGCACCACCGAGTAGGCCAGCGGGAAGGCGCCGAACAGCGCCGCCCCGCCCAGTACCAGCCAGGTCTCGTTGCCGTCCCAGACCGGGGCGACGGTGTTCATCATTACGTCACGGTCGCGGCTGTCCTTGACGAACGGGAAGAGAATCCCGATCCCCAGGTCGAACCCGTCCATGACCACGTACATCATGATGCCGAAGATGATAATCACGGCCCAGAGCAGCGGAAGATCGATACCCATGACTCAATTCCCCTCGTTCAGGCTGGTGCTGTGGTCGTCATCGTCGGCCGCGGAAAGCGGACGGGCCGGCGTGCGTTTGCGGCCGGGGCCACCATGGCTGGTCTCGGCGCCTTCGTTGGTCACCGGTCCCTTGCGCACCAGGCGCATCATGTAGCCGATGCCCACGCCGAACAGCGCGAAGTACACCACCACGAACAACGCCAGGGTGATGCTCATCTGCACCAGGCTATGCCCGGAAGAAGCATCGGCGGTGCGCATCAGCCCGTAGACCACCCACGGCTGGCGACCGATCTCGGTGGTGAACCAGCCCGCGAGGATCGCGATCAGCCCGGACGGCCCCATCCACAACGCCAGGTACAGGAACGGCCGCGAGGTGTAGAGGCTGTCCCGCTTGCGCAGCCAGAGGCTCCACAGCCCGGTGAAGATCATCAGCATGCCCAGGCCGACCATGATCCGGAACGACCAGAAGACGATGGTCGAGTTGGGCCGGTCCTCGGGCGGGAACTCCTTGAGCGCCGGCACCTGCTTGTCCAGGGAGTGGGTGAGGATCAGGCTGCCCAGGTAGGGGATTTCCACGGCGAACTTGGTTTTCTCGGCCTTCATGTCAGGCCAGCCGAAGAGGATCAGCGGAGTCGGCTCGTTACCGACGTTCTCCCAGTGGCCTTCGATGGCGGCGATCTTCGCCGGCTGGTGCTTGAGGGTGTTGAGACCGTGGAAGTCACCGATCACTGCCTGTACCGGGGCCACGATCAGAGCCATCCACATGGCCATGGAAAGCATGCGCCGGATCGCCGGGTTGTCCCGCCCGCGCAGCAGGTGCCAGGCCGCCGACGAGCCGACGAAGAACGCCGTGGCCACGAACGCGGCGACCGCCATGTGCGCCAGGCGATAGGGGAAGGACGGGTTGAAGATCACTGCCAGCCAATCCACCGGGATCACCTGGCCGTTGACGATTTCATAGCCCTGAGGAGTCTGCATCCAGCTGTTGGACGAGAGGATCCAGAAGGTCGAGATCAGGGTACCGATGGCCACCATCACCGTGGAGAAGAAGTGCAGCTTGCGCCCGACCTTGTTCCAGCCGAACAGCATCACCCCGAGGAAACCGGCCTCCAGGAAGAATGCGGTGAGCACCTCGTAGGTCAGCAACGGACCGGTGACCGAACCGGCGAAGTCGGAGAACCGGCTCCAGTTGGTGCCGAACTGATAGGCCATCACCAGGCCGGACACCACGCCCATGCCGAAATTGACGGCGAAGATCTTCGACCAGAAGTGGTAGAGATCGCGGTAGGTATCGTCGTGGGTCTTGAGCCACAGGCCCTCGAGTACCGCCAGGTAGCTCGCCAGGCCGATGGTGATCGCCGGGAACAGGATGTGGAACGAGATGGTGAATGCGAACTGGATTCGGGCGAGATCAAGAGCCTCTAAACCGAACATAAGCTTTCCTCTGTCAGGTAATACCGGCTGCCGGCCAGAGGCCTGCACCCACTGCCCCCACGGATATGGAGTGCGGCGAATTCGGATTCGTTCTTTTAAACCATCGCTACGCAGGGATCCTGGCCTTGCGGCCACCACACCAACCCTCGAAAAAGGCCTTGATCTGGATCAATCAACGTTAAAAGAGTAGTCCTAATTTTGCCGGGCAACTCTGTGGTTATTTGCCGCGTGACAGCTTGCCTCACCTTGTCAAAACCGGGGTTTCCCAGCACTTCTCCAGCACACATCGAACCTGTAGCCGCTGCTGAGCCTGCGAAGCTGCGACAAGGCCCCCTGGGCCTTCGGCGTCCGCCCGGTCAGCCGGGAACCTGCGGTCGCGGCGACAGGGCCTCGCATCGAAAAAAGGAGCCAGAAACGAGATAGATGCGCGGCTAACGATTTTTCCTGGACTGCAACCATTGGTTACATCTTGGTGATAACCTCGTCCCCCTCCCCGCTCAGATCTACCTGCCGATGCCCAGCCCAGAACCCTTGCTGCTCCGCCACCACCGCCCGTTCATCGCTTTCTGGATAGCCCGGATCTTCACCGCCAGCGGTTTCCAGATGCTCACGGTGGCCATCGGCTGGAACCTCTATCAACTGACCGGCAACGTCCTGGACCTGGGCCTGGTGGGGCTGGTGGAGTTCGCCCCACGGGTGCTGTTCATGCTGCATACCGGACATGTGGCCGACCGCTACGACCGACGCCGCGTGGCCGCCATCTGCCAGTCGCTGCAAGCCTTGATCGCCCTGTCCCTGGCCATCGGCAGCCTGACCGACAGCGTCAGCCGGGAGCTGATCTTCATCCTGGCGTTCCTGCTCGGGGCCGCGCGCTCCTTCGAGATGCCCACCACCCAGGCCCTGCTGCCGAGCATCGTGCCCGCCGCACTGTTTCCCCGGGCGGTGGCCGCGGCCCAGTCGGCCCAGCAATCGGCGACCATCGTCGCCCCGGCCCTGGGCGGCTTGCTCTACGCCTTCGGCAGTGTCTGGGTCTACGGTCCGACCGTGGTGCTGTACCTGATCGCCTGCCTGCTGATGCTCAACCTGCCAGCCCGCCAGGCCGCCCTGAACAAGGGCAAGGCCACCCTGGACTCGCTGCTGGCGGGCATCCGCTTCATCCGCAGCCGGCCGGACATCCTCGGCGCCATCTCCCTGGACCTGTTCGCCGTACTGCTCGGCGGCGCCACCGCGCTGTTGCCGGTATTCGCCAAGGACATCCTGCTCACCGGCCCCTGGGGCCTGGGCCTGCTGCGCTCGGCGCCAGCAGTGGGCGCCCTGCTGATGTCGCTGTGGCTGGCGCGCTTCAGCGTCGAGCGCAAGGTCGGGCGGGTGATGTTCACCGCCGTCGGGGTGTTCGGCGTGGCGACCATCGCCTTCGGCCTGTCCACCTCGTTCTGGTTCTCCCTGGCCGTGCTGGTGGTACTGGGGGCGGCGGACATGATCAGCATGGTGATCCGCGCCTCCTTCGTGCAGCTGGAAACCCCGGATGAGATGCGCGGCCGGGTCAGCGCGGTGAACGGCCTGTTCATCGGCGCCTCGAACCAACTGGGGGAGTTCGAATCCGGGCTCACTGCCCACTGGTTCGGCACGGTGCCGGCGGTGGTGCTGGGCGGAGTCGGCACGCTGCTGGTGACCGGGACCTGGATCAAGCTGTTCCCGACCCTGGCCCAGCGTGACCGGATGCACGAACCACAAATGGAGCAAACCCGGGCTGGCTAGCTGGCCGAACCGGAACCGCCGGCGGCCTACTTGATGTAGATTTCTGCACTCATGCTGTTGCCCGGCGCATTGATCGAAGTGTTGCTGAAGCGGAAGGTGCCTTCCTTCTTGTCGGCCAGGTCGAAGATATAGAGGTAGCCGGCGGTGATCCCGCCAGGGGCGCAGGGTTCGTAGCTGGAGCCGTCTTCGCATACCGGGGTCCGGGTGCCATCGACCTCGAAGCCGTCCAGGGTCACGTAGGGCTCGCGGCCGTAGCCGATCTCCAGCACATAGACCTTGATGCCCGGCCCGCTGTGGTCGCACTGGGTCCGCTCACGACCGTCGGAGACATCCTCCAGCCTGCAGGACGACGACAGCACCTTGAGGATTTCCACCTGGCTCAAGGGCGCGGCGGAACCGGCCGGGGCCGAGGCGGCGAACCAGCAGGCCGCAGTTCCCAGCAGCGCCAAGGCGGTCATTTTCACTGTACTGCGCATAAATCCCCCCTCGAAATCAGGCCGCAGTATGCGCTACTTGCCAGCCCGGCAAAACATCGACGACGATCGCAGCCATTGGCCCACGCTGCTGGTATGATGCGCGGCTTTTCCCGACCCAAGGCAAATCCACAGGCGCATCAGGCAGTCTGTGCTTTGCTGTTGGAGTCGATACATTCACGGCGCCCGGCGGCGCCACGGGGAGCAGACATGCTGGAAAGGCTGTTTCAACTCAAGGCACACAACACCAACGTGCGCACCGAGATACTTGCGGGCGTTACCACCTTCCTGGCCATGGCCTACATTCTTTTCGTCAACCCGAGCATCCTCGGCGAGACCGGCATGGACAAAGGCGCGGTGTTCGTTGCCACCTGCCTGGCGGCGGCCATCGGCTCCACCGTCATGGGCGTGATCGCCAACTACCCGATCGCCCTGGCACCCGGCATGGGCCTGAACGCCTTCTTCACCTACACCGTGGTCCTGCACATGGGCCATACCTGGCAAGTGGCGCTGGGTGCGGTGTTCATCTCGGCGGTGCTGTTCTTCCTGCTGTCGATCTTCCGCATCCGCGAATGGATCATCAACAGCATCCCCCTGCCCCTGCGCTCGGCGATTGCCGCCGGTATCGGCCTGTTCCTGGCGCTGATCGCCCTGCATAACGCGCAGATCGTGGTGGGCAACGAGTCGACCCTGGTCGGCCTGGGCGACCTGAGCAAACCGGCCCCTATCCTCGCGGCCCTGGGTTTTGCCCTGATCGTCGCCCTGGAAGCCCTGAAAGTGCGTGGCGCGGTGCTGATCGGCATCCTCGCGGTGACCGTGGTGTCCATCCTATTGGGCGTTACTCCGTTCGGCGGCGTGACCTCGATGCCTCCGTCCCTGGCCCCGACCTTCCTGCAACTGGACATCAAGGGCGCCCTGGACATCGGCCTGGTAAGCGTGATCTTCGCCTTCCTGTTCGTCGACCTGTTCGACAATTCCGGCACCCTGATCGGCGTGGCCAAGCGCGCCGGCCTGATGGGCAAGGACGGCCACATGCCGAAGATGGGCCGGGCCCTGATCGCCGACAGCACCGCGGCCATGGCCGGTTCCCTGCTGGGCACCTCGACCACCACCAGCTACATCGAATCCGCAGCAGGCGTGAGCGCCGGCGGACGCACCGGCCTGACCGCCATCGTGGTGGCGATCATGTTCCTGCTGGCACTTTTCTTCTCGCCACTGGCGGCCAGCGTTCCCGCCTTCGCCACCGCACCGGCACTGCTGTTCGTCGCCGTGCTGATGACCTCGGGCCTGGCGGAAATCGACTGGGAAGACATCACCGTCGCCGCTCCCGTAGTGATCACCGCCCTGGCCATGCCGTTCACCTATTCCATCGCCAATGGCATCGCCTTCGGTTTCATTGCCTGGACCGTGATCAAGCTGCTGTCGGGCCGTGCCCGTGAGCTGAACGCGCCCCTGGTGATCCTGTCGATCCTGTTCGTGATCAAGCTGGGTTACCCCGCATGACTTTCGACGCCGCAAGCTACAACACCCAGTTGCAGGAAAAGGTCACGCGCTTGCGTGGCCTGCTGGCGCCCTTCGACGCACCCGAGCCCCAGGTCTTCGATTCGCCGCTGCAGAACTTCCGCCTGCGCGCCGAGTTCCGCCTATGGCGCGAAGCCGGCGAGCGCCACTACGCGATGTTCTCCCAGGAGGACAAGCGTACGCCGATCCTGATCGAGCAGTTCCCCATCGCCAGCCAGCGCATCAACCAGTTGATGCCGCAGCTCAAGGCCGCCTGGCAAGCCAGCCACGCCCTGAGCCACAAGCTGTTCCAGGTGGAGTTCCTCACCACCCTGGCCGGCGATGCGATGATCACCCTGTGCTACCACCGCCCGCTGGACGAGCACTGGCACCAGGCCGCGAGCCAATTGGCCGCCGAGCTGAAAGTCAGCGTGATCGGCCGCTCCAAGGGCAAGCGTGAAGTCATCGGCCAGGACTACGTGGTGGAACGCCTGGAAGTGGGCGGTCGCAGCTTCAGCTACCGCCAGCCCGAAGGCGCCTTCACCCAGCCCAACGGCACGGTGAACCAGAAGATGCTCGACTGGGCCTATGCCGCCCTGGGCGAACGCCAGGATGACCTGCTGGAGCTGTACTGCGGCAACGGCAACTTCACCCTGCCCCTGGCCACCCGGGTGCGCAAGGTGCTGGCCACCGAGATCAGCAAGACCTCGGTCAACGCCGCCCTGAGCAACCTCAGCGAAAACGCCGTGGACAACGTCACCCTGGTGCGCCTGTCCGCCGAGGAGTTGACCGAAGCGCTCAATGAAGTACGGCCGTTCCGTCGCCTGCAAGGCGTGGACCTGAAGAGCTACGAGTTCGGCAGCGTGTTCGTCGACCCGCCACGGGCCGGCATGGACCCGGACACCTGCGAACTGACCCGACGCTTCGACAACATCCTGTACATCTCCTGCAATCCGGAAACCCTGGCGGCCAACATCGCCCAGTTGCACGACACCCACCGCATCGAGCGCTGCGCCCTGTTCGACCAGTTCCCCTGGACCCACCACATGGAATCCGGGGTCCTGCTGACCCGGCGCTGATCCGCTGCCCCACCAACGGCCGTCCTCGTGACGGCCGTTTTCATTCTGTCAGCGGCCGTCATTGAAGGCCCTGGTCAGCCCAGGGGGTGGAAGTAGCCGGCCAGTTGCGCAAGGTCCTGCTCGTTGAGCAGTCCGGACTGGTACTTGAGCTGGATACGCGCCAGCAGATAGGCGTGCCGGGCATCGGCCAGGTCACGGCGGGCGCCGAACAGCTGCTGCTCGGCATCCAGCACATCGAGGTTGACCCGCTCGCCGCCATGCACGCTTTTCTGGGTCGCGGCCACCAGTGCCTGGGCCGAGTCCACCGCCATCTCGTAGGCCCGGACCCTGGCTGCGGCGCTGATATTGAGGTTGAACTGCTTGCGCAACTCGTTGAGGGTAGTGGCGGTCTGGGCGTCCAATTCGTACTGCGCCTGGGACAACTGGCTGGCCGCCTGACGAGTCGAGGCCGTCACCGAACCACCGGCGAACAGCGGCAGGCTGACCTGGATGCCGATGGTATTGGTGTCGTATTTCTGGTTGTAGGAGCTCTCCGAGTCGGAGCTGGTCTGGCGGCTGCTGGCGTACAGGCTGACCTTGGGCAGATGCCCGGCGCGCTTGCGCTCCACCTCGTATTCGGCGGCTCGCAGGGCCTGCTGCTGGGACGCCAGCAGCGGATTGTTGGCCATGGCCAAGTCCCGCCAGCTATCGAAGCGATTGGGTTGCAATGGCTGGATCGTGAATTGCCGGGTCAGCGGGTCCAGTTCGTCGATCTGCACCGGCTCCCCGACTATCGCCTGCAACTCACGCAGGGCGGCATCCTGCTGGTCCTGGGCCTCGATCTCTTCGGCCAGGGCCAGGCTCAGCCGGGCCTGGGTCTCCAGCACATCGGTGCGAGTGCCTTCGCCATCCTTGAGCAGCCGCTGGTTGAGTTGCAGGCGCTCGGCATAGGCCCGCTTCTGCGCCTGGCTCAGCTCGATGCGCTCCTGGGCCAGCAAGGCCTGGCTATAGGCCTCCAACAGGCGCACCGCCAGTTCTTGGCTCTTGCTACGAAAACGCTCGTCGGCGAACAGCGCCTGGGCCGCGCCCTGGCGAAACCGTGCGTAGGCTTCGTAATCCAGCAAGGGTTGCTGCAAGGTCAGGGTCGAGGCGTAGCTGCGGTAATCGCGATTGCTGGTGAGATCGCCACGCAGGGTTTCCTGGGTCACCTGCGAGCGATTACGCGAATTGTTGTAGCTCCAGGACAGGTTCGGTAGCAGCCCGGCACGCCCGATGGCGCGGTTCTCCTCCCCGGCGTCACGCTCCTTGATCGCCGCCTGGAAGGTCGGGTCGTTGCGCAAGGCCAGGTCGTAGGCTGCCAGCAGGCCCAAGGCCCGGGCACCGGGAGCGAACAGCAGGCACAGCAGCAACAGGTAGCGGCACCGGATCATTCTTCCACCAACGCCATGTGGGTCCGGTCCAGCAGCGGCTTGAACAGGTAGTTGAGCATCGAGCGCTCACCGGTGCGGACAAAGGCTTCCACCGGCATGCCCGGGCGAATCTGCAAGCCTTGCAACTGCTGCATGCCCTGGGGGCTGACCACCGCCCGCAGGCTGTAGTAGGGCTCGTCGGTACGCTCATCGACCTGGCGATCGGCGGAGACCAAAGTCACCTCCCCTGCCACCCTCGGCGTAGTGCTCTGGTTGAATGCAGGGAACATCAACTCCACCGCCAGGCCCGGATGGACCTTGTCGACCAGTTGCACCGGCACCCGGGCTTCCACCAGCAAGGGCTCGTCCTGGGGCACGATATCCATCAGCGGCTGGCCGGGCTTGATCACCCCACCCTCGGTGTACACCTCAAGGCCCACCACCACCCCGGCGGCCGGGGCCCGCACCTGGCTGTTGGCCAGTTCGAACTCGGCGGCAGCCAGGCGGTTGCGCAAATCCTCGGTACGGATACGGGTCTCGGCCAGCTGGCTGCGCAGGTCTTTCTGGAAATCCTCGGCTGACTGGCGGATGCGCAGGCGCAGTTCGAGAACCTGGCGCTGCAACTGGCCGATGCGACCGAAGTCCTCGGCGATCGAGCCCTCGACCTGGGCGTATAAGCGTTCGCTGTCCAGCAGGCGGTTACGCGGGATGTAGCCGTCCCGGGCCAACTCCCGCAGCCCCTGCAGTTGCTGGTTCAGCGCCTGGCGCTGCTGGATCTTGCTGGCCTGGGAATCCCGGGTCCCGCGCAACTGCGCCTCGGAGCCGGCGATGCTCTCGGCCATTCCCTGCTGCTCCATGGCCAAGGCCTGGCGCCGGCTCTCGAACAGCTGCCGTTGCAACGCCAGGCTGGCTGCCACGTCCGGCTCTTGCGCCAGGGCCTGCAACTGCGCATCGAAGAGGATTTCGTGCGCGCCGTTGCGTTCGGCGTCGAGTCGCGCCTCGCTGGCCAGGGACCCGAGGTACTGGCTGCGCAGCGACTGTACCTGGGTGCGCAGCGGGGTTTCGTTGAGCCGCAGCAGCACCTGCCCGGCGCTGACCCGTTGACCCTCCTTGACCTCGATCCGCTCGATGATCCCCCCGTCCTGGTGCTGCACCGTCTTGCGATGCCCCGAGACCATGACCTTGCCCGATACCGCCACGCCCTTGTCCAGCGGGGCCAAGGCGGCCCAGCCGAGAAAACCGGCGAACCCCGCCAGCACCAGGAACCACCCGAGCCGGGAATAGCGCCGGTCATCCAGGACCAGCACATTGCGGGCCGCGGTCCCCTCGGTGGCGCCTGTGGATAAAGATGCCTTCATGCCTTTTTACCTTCTGCCCCGGCCACGCCCAGGCGGTAATTCATGTTCAAGCTGGCCACCGGGTTGCTCGCCGGCGCCGCCGGCGGTGGCGCGGCCTTGACCTTGGTGCTGGCCTCCAGCACCCGCGCCGTCGGCCCGAAGGCTTGCAACTGGCCCTCACGCAGGATCATCAGTTGGTCGGTCAGGCTCAGCACGTTGGGTTTGTGAGTGATCAGCACCAGCGTCCGCTGCAACTGCTTGAGCTGGGCAATGGCCTGCAGCAACGCCTGCTCGCCGGCCTCATCCAGGTTGGAGTTGGGTTCGTCGAGCACGATCAGCGCCGGCAAGCCATACAGGGCCCGGGCCAGGCCGATGCGCTGGCGCTGGCCGCCGGACAGCCCGGCCCCGCCCTCCCCGAGCCGGGTGTCGTAGCCCTGGGGCAATTGCAGGATCAACCCATGCACCCCGGCCAGTTGCGCGGCTTGCAGCACCAGGTCCGAATCCACCTGGCCGAAGCGCGCGATGTTCTCGGCGATGCTGCCGGCGAACAGTTGGATGTCCTGGGGCAGGTAGCCGATATGCGGACCCAGCTGCTGCTTGTCCCACTGGGCGAGGTCCGCGCCATCGAGGCGCACCTTGCCCGCCAGCGGGGTCCAGGCCCCCACCAGCAGCCGCGCCAGGGTCGACTTGCCACAACCGGACGGCCCGATCACCCCCAGGACCTGGCCAGCCGCCAGGCTGAAACCAAGATTGGCCAGGGCCGGCCGGCGGCTTCCAGGAGCGCAGGCGCTCAGTTGCTCGACGCTCAACTCGCCCTTGGGCGTGGGCAAGCTCATGCGCAGCGGCCGCGAAGGGTGGGCCTGCAACAGTTCCGACAAGCGCTCATAGGCCAGGCGCGCCGAGCTCCACTGCTTCCAGACTGCGATCAGTTGGTCGATGGGACTGAGCACCCGCCCCATCAGGATCGAACCGGCGATCATCATGCCCGGGGTGATCTGGCCCTCTACCGCCAGCCACGCCCCCAGGCCCAGCACCAGGGATTGCAGGGCCATGCGCACGCCCTTGGACCAGGCGCTGATGGCCGCGGTCTTTTCACTGGCCAGGTTCTGCTGGGCGAGGAAACCCTGGTGGCCGACGAACCAGCGCGCACGCAAGGCTCCCAGCATGCCCATGGCCTCGATCGCATCGGCGTTGCGCAAGTTGGCGCTGGCCTGTTGGCTGGTGGCGATGGACAACTGGCTGGCCTGGGCCAGGGGGGCCTGGCAGATGTGCTGGTTGATCCAGGCCAGCACCACCAGCAGCACCGCACCGCCCAGGGCCAGCAACCCGAGCCAGGGATGAAAGAGGAAGATCACCAGCAGGTACGCCGGGAACCACGGCGCATCGAAGAAGGCGAACAAGGCATTGCCGGTGGCGAACTGGCGCAGCGCCGTCAGGTCGCTCAACGCCTGGCCGGCCGCCTGCGTGCTGCCCTTGAGCTGGGCCTCGAACGCGGCGTCATAGACCCGCTGGTTCAGGCGCATGTCCATCTGCGTGCCGAGGTGGATCACCAGCTGGCTGCGCACCCACTCCAGGGCCCCCATCAAGCCGAACAGGCCGAGGATCATCAGGGTCAGCATCAGCAGGGTCATCTGGTTGCCCGAGGCCAGGACCCGGTCATAGACCTGCAGCATGTACAGGGCCGGGGCCAGCATCAGCAAGTTGATCACCGCCGAGAACAGGCCGATGTTGAAGAAACCGTTCTTGTAGGCCGCCAGGGCCGCCAGCGTCTCGGAAGCGGCAAGTGAGTTCGGCCTGCTCATCCAGATGTCCTGTGGAAAATTAACGGATAGGTAGCCCTCCACCCAGGCAGGATGGAGCGGTAGGAGGCACGCCCGGCACGTTGACAGGCACCGCGGCGCTCCCCAGAATTTGCCACCGCCGCCGCCCTGGCCTTCGACAACTCGGGCGGCGGCGGTGAGTCAAGCCAGCGAATGGAGGAGCGATCCTGCATTCGCTTTTTTTTGCCTCAAGCCTGCTCTCAGGCGACCAGCGCCCAGTCCTGGGCCACGTCTTGCACACCCACCAGGCCCACATCGGCGGCGGCCGGTGCCGGATTGACATGGGCGACGCCGGCGGCGGCCAGGTCGTCGAAGGTGGAGTTCACCGACAGGCTCGGATCGATCGCCTTGAGCAGTGCGTCGATTTCCCCTGCCAGCGCCGAGCTGTCGCCGCCCATCAGGCCGTAGACCACCTTGTGCACTTCGCCCGCACGGCCTTCGTCCTTCAGGCTGTTCAGGCCCAGGTTGCTGAAGCTGACTTCCTGGCTGACCAGACTGTAATTACTGCCCGAGCCACCGGTGAGGGTGTCACCCAGGGAGACGGTATCCAGCGAGCCCCACAGGGTATGGCTCGGCTGGTTGAACAAGGTGTAGTGCAGGTTGCCATCGGCGACGAAGGCCGCGTCGCTGGCGGTGCTCTTGATGGCGTACTGGGTACCGTCGAACGGACCTGGATTGAAGCCACCGGTGTTGGTGCCGTCGACCACCTGGCCTGGACGATGGTTGACGTCGCCGAAGTAGGCCGACCAGTCGTTCAGGTACTGGGCGACAGTGTTAGCGCCGTAGGTCGCGCTGTAAGAGATCGAAATGCTCATGCAAAACTCCAATACATGGGTGGGTCATGTCCGCAGCACGCCAGTGCCTGCTGCGGTTTTGCCCGTCACTGGGCAAAAGCGGTCAGAACTGGTATTCCACGGTGCCCTGCATGGTTCGGCCACGGCCAAGAGTGAAGGCCAGCACATCGCCCATGGGCATCAGGTAGGCGCGGTCGGTGACGTTCTCCATGGCCAGGCGCAGGGTCAGTTCATCGGTGACCCGGTAGCTGCCGTAGAGGTCGTAAACGGTGTAGGGCTTCCAGTCGGCTGGATAGACACCGGACTGGCTGACAGTCGCGCCACCGGCGACCGAGTACCCGGCGCTGTAGCGAGCACGGGCGCCGACATCCAGCTTGCGCTCGAAAAAGCGCGCGCCCAGGGTCAGGGTGCCGCGGTCCATGGGCATGTGTTCGGCGGAGCCGAGGATCGCGGCCTTGCATTGAGTGGCGTTGTTGGCAGCATCGTCGGGACGCATGCCGGTGACGATCGCCTTGCGCCCGGTACCGTTCTTCACCGGCTGGGTCACGCCGCCCATCCATGCGGTCTTCATGCAGTAATCGTTGTCGCCGATCATGTGGGTGTAGTTGAGCTGGCCATAGGCGCGGCCGGTGTCATAGTCCAACTGGTATTCGACGCCCCTGAAGCGCGTGCCGCTCAGGTCGTTGACATAGGCACTGTTGCCGATACCGGCCATGCCATAACCCGGAGGCTGTACGCCCATGGCCATGTAGATGAAGTCTTCGACCCGGGTATCGAAATAGGCGACCTTGATCCCCAGGCGATCCTCATCGACCCAGAGGTTTTCCTTGAAGATATTGAAGCCCACCTCCCAACTGCTGGAGCGCTCGGGCTTGAGGAAAGGGTTGGGATACATGCTCTCCGAACCGCCACCATGGGGACGACCGATGATCATGGTTTCGGTCACCGCCGGCGGGCGCCAGCCCTTGCCGTAGCTGGCGAACAACTGCAGCCACTCCACCCCTGGCTTGACCGATAGGCCGAAGGTCGGCGAGAAGCGCCCTTCCATCCTGTCGATGTCGTAATCCACGGGTACGGTGACCTGCTGGGGCGTCTTGCCGATCACGAAGGTGCGGGTGTTGATCCCGGTTTCGCCGCGCAGCCGATAACGGTCGTAGCGCACGCCGGCATTGAGGGTCAGCCAGCCGTCATAGTCGTAGTCCAGGCGGGTGAACAGGCTACCCAGGGCCCGGTCGCCCTCGGGGGTCATGCTCGCCGCGGGCGAAGCACTGACGGCCGAGCCCGTGGGCACCGGCTGGCTGGAGTCCGGGCGAACCTTGTCGTAGAAGAACTCCAGGCCGTAGTTGGCCTTGACCGTGGACAGCTCGCTCAGGGCGAAGGTCGAGGTGTTCTGCGCCTGAACGCCATAGGTATCGGTCTGGTAGGTGATCGAGTAGCCGGGGCTGATCCCCCGCTTGAGGGTGCTCTGGTCGTTGCGGTTGTCGACGTAGTAGAGCTTGGCCTTGAAATCGATCAGCGGATTGTCCGGGGCGTAGCTGTAGTCGAGGGCGAAGTTCTGCGAACGCACATCGCTGCCGCCGAGTTTCTCCCATAGCCGGTCCTTGTTCTGGGTATTCATCATGTTGGCGTCCTCGTAGGACACCTGGGTAGTCAGGTAGCTCAGTTGCAGGCGCTGGTCCTGCGGCAGGTTGAGCCCCAGCTTGGCCAGGCGCGAGCGCATCACCGAACCTGAATAAGCCACCTTGGAATGCTTCACTCGATCATTGATCGTCGGATCCATCCAGCTCCCGGTGCGCAATTCCCCGATCCCGCCCCGGGTACCCGGATTGAAGTCGCCCAGGTGCCGTTCGCTGGCGGCCAGCAGCATGTCCCAGGCCTGGGTGCCGATGGCGAAGGCGGAACTGCCGATGAAGTGGGTACCGTTGCGCCTGCCGCCCAGGCCGGTGGTGGCGCGGATCCGCCCGCCGATTTCCTGCCCGGGCTTGATCAGGTCGCGGGCCTCCAGGGTGCGGAAGTTGGCAATGCCGCCAATCACCCCGGCACCGCCCATGGTAGAGGTGGCGCCCTTCTCCACCACCACCTCGGACAGCAGTTCCGGATCGATGTACAAGGTGCCGTTGCGCTGCTGGTGACCGCTTTGCTGGTAGTTCTGGCGCATGCCGTCCACCGCCATGTTGACCCGGCCGTAGTCCTGGATTCCCCGGATGTTCACCGACAGGCCCGGGTCCTGCTGGCTGACCGCCGAGTACACGCCGGAGGTTTCCTCCAGCATGTCGGCTGCATGGCGTGGCGGGTTGCGGTCGAGTTGTTCGCGAGTGACCTGGCTCACCGAGCGCGGCGCGGTATAGGTCCAGTCCCGCTCGCGGGCTTCGAGATTGCCGGAGATCGTGGTGGGAGCCAGGGCCAGCGCGCCGCCCTGCTCGGTGTCCACCCGGCTCAGGGTCACCTGCCGTTCGCTGGTGAAGCGGTACTTCACCGGGGCAGTGCCGAGCAAGCGGGCCAGGCCCTCTTCGGCGCCATAGCGCCCCTTGAGCGACGAACTCTGCAGGCCATGCAGGCGCTGGCTGTCGAACAGCACTTGCACCCCGGCCTGCTCGGCAAAGGCCAGCACGGCTCTACCCAGGACCTGGGCGGGGATGTCGAAGTCCAGGCCAATGCGCCGTTCGGCTTGCTGCCCGGCGCCGTCCAGGGATTGCGCCGCATACAGCGAGCCACTTCCCGCCAACAGCCCCGCTACACCCAGGTGGATGGCCAGGGCCAAACGACCTGCGATGTGAACTCCAGTGCGACTGCCCAACCTCATGTTCGTCATTCCTGCGCCGGCCATTTCTGTTCATGCGAATGCATCTCAGTTAGCTAGACGTACCAGGCAGGAAAACTCAGTAAGGTTTTTTCCGATTATTTTTCAAGAAGCTGGAAAAAGGCCCGCAGACCCTAGTAAATCAGGCTGACTCCGGCCAGGTCGAAACGCCGGACCTGCAGCTCCTGCGTCAGGCTGGCCAGGGCCGCGTCGAGCATGTCCAGCTGGAATACCCCGCTGACCTGGCGCTGGCCCAGGGCCTCGTTGGTCAACACCACTCGCCCAGGGCGATAGCGGTTCAAGCGCTCGATCACCGAGGCCAGTGGCTCGCGGTCGAACACCAGCACGCCCCGGCGCCAACTGGTAGCACGCTGCAGGTCCAGCCCATCCAGGGATACCACTCCCGAACCGGGGCTATAGCGTGCGCTCTGGCCTTCCTGCAGGACCTGCGCGCAAGCGCCCTGTCGCGCCGGGGTATCCAGGCTCACCGCGACACTGTGCTGCAACACTCCGACCCAAGCCTGCTGCGCACCTTCCCGGCCGACCACGAAGCGAGTCCCCAAGGCCCGGGTCTGGCCACCGGCGCTGCTGACCACGAACGGCCGCTGTTCGTCGCCGGTCATGGGCGCCACGTCGAACACCGCCGAGCCGGCGAGCAAGCGGACCCGGCGCTGGCTGTTGGTGAAATCCAGGCCGATGGCGCTGGATGCGTCCAGCTCGACCGTACTGCCATCGGCCAGGTGCACGGTACGTAGCTCGCCCTTGGCGGTCTGGTAGTCAGCCTCCAGGTACAACCATGCCTTGGGCGCTTGCCAACCGCCCAGGGCCACCGCCAGGACCAGCACCGCGGCACTGGCAGCCCGAGGCAGCCAGCGCCGGCGAAGAGGTCGGCGGGCCACGGCCGTGGTACTGCGCAAGGGCCGACGTGGGGTGTCGCCAGTGCCAGGTTGCGGATCCAGGCGCAGTTCGCCCAGGGCCTCCCAGGTCTGCTGGGCAAAAGCCAGGGCCTGGCGGTGGCGTGGATCGGCGGCCTGCCATTGGGCAAGTTCTGCCTGCTCGACGGACCCCAATGGCCCGGCGTGCAGACGCACCGCCCAGTCGGCGGCGGCCTCGGTAATACTCTGCTCTTGCGAACCCTGGCTATTCACGTGTGAATCTCGATTTCTCGTTATGTATAAGCAGTGACGTCTGAGTTCGGCGTTTACCGTAACTCACGGGTCGCCCGGCCGACCGTCGGTAGCCTGCAGGCGCTGCATGACATAAGCCAGGGCCTTGGACAGGTGCTTCTGCACCGAGCTGTCGGAGATGTCCAGGTGTCGCGCGACCTCGGCGTGGGTCATGCCTTCGATACGGTTCAAGCGGAAGATCTCCCGAGTTCGCCCAGGTAGCTCGGCCACTGCCTGTTTCAATGCCATGCGCTGTTGCAGAGCCATCGCCTGTGCCTCCAGCCCGGCTCCGTCATCCTCGATCTCGGCCAGTACTTCATGGGGCACGGCTTCGGTCTTGCGCCGGGCTTCCTGCCGGACATGATCGATCAAGAGATTGTTCGCCGTGCGATATAGATAGCCCTGGGAATTGTCGATCGGCGCGCCACGGGTCTGCTCGGCCAGCCGCAGGAAGCTCTCCTGCACCAGGTCAGCAGCCAATTGCGGGTCCCGTACTCGGCGTGCCAGGTACCCACGCAAGGCAGCGGCATGCTTGAGAAACAGTCCCTTGAGATCCACGTCCGACAAACCGACTCCCTGGCGCATATAGGAAATTGCCGGGCATCTTACGGTCAGTCGAGAATGATTTTCAATTGCCATAACCATCAGCCACAGGTCGCGCCTGGGCCGATGGCTCAATCGGACTTGAGCTGCAAACGCGAGAGCAGGCCGAGCAACAGCACGTTGAAGAGGATCAGCAGCATGCTGCTGAGGATGCCGAGCAGGTTGATCAGCTGGGTCGGCAGCCAGTCGAGCAGGCTGACACCCGCCATGGACAGCAAGCGCTCGCCGAACCAGAAACCGTCGACGACGATCATCAGGATCAGGATGATTTTCAGGGTGGGGACGGGGTTGCCCATGGAGCCTTCCTTGTCGAGGGAAATGTCATGGAGCCGGCTGGCTCGCGCATGCGATTTTAATGGGCGGCCATGGCCCATGCCAATGCCGGCGGCCACTCAGGCTTGCAGGTAGCGCAGCACCGATTCGCAGATCATTTCCCGATGCCGGCGCTTGACCGTCTCATCCGGCAGGTCGAGCTGGAAGATCTCGCCGAAGGTATGGCGATTGGAAACCCGGAAGAAGCAGAACGAACTGATCAGCAAATGCACATCCAGGGCATTCAACCCACTGCGAAACAGGCCCTCTTTGACTCCGCGCGCGAGGATTTCGTCCAGGGCATGCAGGACGCTGTTGTTCATCGCCTTGATCACGTGCGACTGCTTCACGTACTCGGCGTTGTGGATGTTCTCGATGCTGACGATCCGCACGAAATCAGCGTTGTGATCATGGTGATCGAAAGTGAACTCCACCAGGCGGCGAATGGCCTCCGGTGGCGTCAGCTCCGTCAGCTGCAGGCGGCTCTCGGTGCTGCGGATATCGCCATAGAGCTTCTCCAGCACTTCGACATACAGCTGCTCCTTGCTGCCGAAGTAGTAATAGATCATGCGCTTGGAGGTATGGATACGCTCGGCGATGGCGTCCACCCGAGCCCCGGAAAGCCCCTGTTGCACGAACTCGATAACCGCCTCCTGGAGGATGTTCTCGCGGGTCTTTTCCGGGTTGTTCTTGCGGCTCTTGCGCGGCGCGAGAGCAGCTTTGTCAGGCACAACGGAGCGTTCACTGGTCATTGTCATTCTGGGCTCACAGCCATCACTCACAAGCCGGCGATTATGGGCTGCGTCAGGTCGCGAAAGAAAGCGCCGAGGGGGGCCGCCAGCCCCCTCGGTTACAGATCTTCTACAACTTGGAACCCACGCTGGACCGCCAGCCGGAGCGCACCAGGGCAACGACCTAGAAATCGAAGAACACCGTCTCGCCCTCGCCCTGAAGCCGGATGTCGAAACGATAGGCACGCAGGCCATCGACCTCGCAAGGCCACGCCAGCAAGGTTTCCCGGCGCTGCGGCTGCTCGATCAGGTTCAGCACCGGGCACTGCTGGTTGGCTTGCGGCTCATCGGCGAAGTACAAGCGGGTATGCAGGTGGATGTTGATCCCCCGGGCGAACAGCATCACGTTGATGTGCGGCGCCATGGGCAGGCCGGCGGCATTGTTTACAATTCCAGGCTTGACTGTATGCAAAACCCACTCCCCAGCATCGAAAGTGGTGGCGGCCCGGCCGAAGCAGTTGAAGGGTTTTTGCGTATCGAAGATCGGGTCATGGATGCCTTCATGATTGGCCTGCCAGAACTCCAGGAACGAGTCGCGTACCAGGTGGCCATTGCCATCGTAGACGTGGCCCAACAGCTGGATGTGCTCGCCCGGAGCATCCTCCCTGGCCAGCCGATTGCAGATTTCCTCGGGCCGGGAGGGATTTCCCGCGGCGGCCAGGGCCAGGCCGATATGCACGTAGGGCCCGGCGGTTTGCGAGGGGGTTTCCGGCAACAGTCGAACGGGCATGGCGGGTTCCTCAGCAGTTCTCGAAATGGGTCCGGCGCTGGCCACGCAGCACGATGTCGAAACGATAGGCCAGGCAATCCATGGGGTTGGCGTTGCTCATGTCCAGCCGGGCGATCAGGCTCTGCACCGCCTCCGGGCTGGCGATCGACTTGACGATCGGGCACAGCGGGATCAACGGATCGCCTTCGAAGTACAGCTGGGTGACCAGCCGCGTGGCGATCGCCGGACCGCTGATGGAGAAATGAATGTGCGCCGGGCGCCAGTCGTTGGGAGCGTTGCGCCATGGATAGGGCCCAGGCTTGATGGTGCGGAAGCTGTAGTAGCCATCTCGGTCGGTGAGCGTACGCCCAACGCCGCCGAAGTTCGGGTCCAGGGGCGCCAGGTAGCGGTCGTTCTTGTGCCGATAGCGGCCGCCGGCATTGGCCTGCCACATTTCCACCAGGGTATGGGGCACCGGCTTGCCGTATTGGTCGCATACCCGCCCGGCGACGATGATCCGCTCTCCCACCGGCAAGCCGCCGTTGTCGAAATTGCGCAGCAGGTCGTTGTCCAGGCGTCCGAGGCGCAGTTGGGAAAAGTCCGGACCGCCGGTTTCACTGGGCGATTGGGCAATGCTCACCAGCGCCTGGCGCGGGGAGCGGGTGATGGAACTCTTGTAGTCGGGCGTCAGGGCCTTGGGGTGCCAGTCACGGTCGCGCATCACGAAGCGACTGCCGTCTGAATCGGACATGTCGATCTCCTGTTGTTTGAGTTCTGGAGCGCAGCTTGCAGAGTTTCAAACAAACCAGGCCGGCGGAATATTGAAAAACCGGCGCTCATCCATAACCGCAAGGTTAAGGATATCGCCCCTCGCGATAGGCCAGCCCGACCTCCCGCAACACCTGCACCGCCCATTGCGCCGCCAGCGGCAACGGCAGGCTGGCATTGCTGGAGATCCCCACCGAGCCACCGGGCTCACGCAACCCCAGGTCCAGCTCCAGCAGTTCGCCGCTGGCCAGGTCCAGGCGCACCGCATCCAGCGGCGCGATCCACAACGCATCGCTGGACAAGGTGTAGCGCCGGCCCAGGGCCAGCGACAGGGTTTCCAGGCGTTGTGGCGACTGGGCGATGCCGCACTGCACGAACAGGCTGTCGGCATGCTTGCGGATACTGGTGCCAGCCAGCGGAAGCACCAGCGGATAACGGCCGACGGCCTCACGGTCGAGCAGTCCGCTGGCCAACGGATGCCCGGGGCGCGCCACCAGGGTCATCGACTCGTTGTACAGATGCTCGAAGCTCAGGCCCTGGATCTCCGGGCTCTCGGTCATGCGCCCCACCACCAGGTCCAGGTCGCCGACCCGCAGTTGCGAGAGCAGGTAGGCGCTGGGGCCGGTGACCACGCTGAGCGTCAGCGCCCCATGCCGCTGGTGCAAACGCCGCAGCACCTCCGGCAGCAACAGGCTCTCCACCGTAGAAAGCACGCCGATACGCACCGCCTGCGCGGCATGCTCGCCACCGCGCAAGCTGCTGACCCCTTCCCGCAGGGCCTGCACCGAAGGGCCGGCATAGCGCAGGAAGGCCCGTCCGGCCTCGGTCAGGCTGAGCCCGGCCTTGCTGCGCTCGAACAACCGGGTGTCCAGCAAGGTCTCCAGTTCCTTGAGGGTCTTGGACATCGCCGGCTGGCTCACCGCCAGCACATCGGCGGCCCGGGCCAGGCTGCCCTGGCGGGCCATTTCAAGAAAACCCACCAGGTGACGGAATTTGATGCGGGTATCGATGTTCAATAGGGAGCCCCAAAATGCGCTTGCAACCGGCCGACCCGGTGCCGGGCCATGGTAGCGTGGGCAAAAATCCCTGACGACCGGACTGGCGCCGGTTCCAGCCAGCAGCAACACTGACCAGCAGAAGAAACGAGGACTCCCCCATGCTTTGGAAAAAAGGCCGGCGCAGCGACAACGTCGTGGATGTGCGAGATGACAGCGGCGGCGGTGGTGGCGGCGGCTTGCGCTTCGGCGGCGGCAAGGGGTTGAGCCTGACGGCGATCGTGCTGATCGTCGGCATCGGCTGGGCCACCGGCCAGGACCCACTGCAGATCCTCGGGCAACTGCTCGGCCAGGGCGGCGGCCAGGTCTCGGCCCCGGCCACCACCCAGGAACGCAAGGCGCCACCGGCCAACGATGAACAGGCGGAATTCGTCCGCGCGATCCTCGGTGATACCGAGGACACCTGGGGCCAGGTCTTCCAGCAGGCCGGCCGCCAGTACCAGGCGCCCAAGCTGATCCTGTTCCGTGGCCGGGTCACGTCCGCCTGCGGCGCCGCCACTTCGGCCAGCGGCCCCTTCTATTGCCCAGCCGATCGCCAGGTGTACCTGGACATGGATTTCTTCCGGGAAATGGCCCAGCGCTTTTCCGCCGCTGGCGACTTCGCCCAGGCCTACGTGATCGCCCATGAGGTGGGCCACCACGTGCAGACCTTGCTCGGGGTCTCGGCCAAGATGCAGGCGGCCCGCCAGCAGGGTCGGCAGATGGAAGGCGACGGTGGCCTGCTGGTACGCCAGGAGTTGCAGGCCGACTGCCTGGCCGGCGTCTGGGCCTACCACGCGCAAAAACGCTTGAACTGGCTGGAACCCGGGGACGTGGAAGAAGCCCTGAACGCCGCCAACGCCATCGGCGACGACCGCCTGCAGCAGCAGGGCCAGGGCCGGGTGGTACCGGATTCCTTCACCCACGGCACCTCGGCCCAGCGGGTACGCTGGTTCAAGACCGGTTTCAGCCAGGGCCAGGTCGGCCAGTGCGACACCTTCGCCGCCAAGAGCCTGTAGATGCGCCGCCTGCTCGCGGCGCTGCTGTGCCTGGGCAGCCTGGGCGCCCAGGCTGCGGGGCATGGGGTCAAGATCATCAGCCCCGGGCGACTGGAACTGCCAGCCGGTGAACTGGCCCTGGGCCTGAGCCAGGACTGGCGCAAGCCATTGCCGGACATACAGCGGGCCCTGGTGATCGTCCATGGCCGCCTGCGCAACGCCCAGGCCTACCTGCACAGCGGCGAAAGCGCCGCCAGGCTGGCCGGGCAAGACGCCACGACCCTGGTGATCGCCCCGCAGTTTCTCAATCAGCACGACATTGCCCGCCATCACCTGCCCAGCAGCCTGTTGCGCTGGCAGGGCAACGCCTGGATGGGCGGCGAGCCAGCCACCGCCCCCCAGGCGCTGAGCTCCTACGCTGCACTGGACGCCATCCTGCTGCGCCTGGGCGATCGCCAGCGCTTTCCCAACCTGCGGGAAGTGGTGGTCGCCGGCCACTCGGGCGGTGCCCAGGTGGTACAACGCTACGCCCTGGCCAGCGGCAACCATGCCGAACTGCAGCGGGCCGGAATCGGCCTGCGCTTCGTGGTCGCCAATCCTTCGTCCTACGCCTACTTCGACGCCTGGCGCCCGGTAGCCGTCGAGCCAGCCGCCTGCCGCGGATTCAACCAGTGGAAATACGGCCTGGAACGACGCCCGGCCTATGTCTCCCGGCAAATGCCGGAACAGCTGGAACAGCGTTATGCGGGGCGGGATATCACCTACCTGCTGGGACAACAGGACATCGACCCTCGGCACCCGGCCCTGGACAAGAGCTGCGCCGCCGAGGCCCAGGGCGCCTATCGCCTGGCGCGCGGGCACAGCTATTTCGACTACCTGCTAAGGCGTCATCCCCAGGGCCTGGCCCAACGCCTGGTAGAGGTGCCGGGGGTCGGCCATGACGGGGACAAGATGTTCACCTCGGCCCAGGGCCAGGCGGCGCTGTTCAAGTAGAACCGCGCCCGGCCTCAAGCCCGCAACAGGCGGTGCAACTGCGCGCAATCCTGCGCATGCCAGTCGGTCAGTTCCGGCCAGGGGTTGTCCGGCAGGTTGACCAGCACCGTGCGGGTACCGGCGGCGCGGCCGCAGTCCAGGTCGAAGCGGTAATCGCCGACCATCACCATGCGCTGCACAGCCACATCCCAGGCCTGGGCCAGCTTCAGCAGGCCACCAGGATGGGGCTTGGGCGGGGCCTCGTCGCGGCCCAGCACATGGGCCTCGGCGAAGCAGTCGGCCAGGCCGATGGCTTGCAAGGTCACGTGGGCCAACTCGCGGGCATTGCGAGTGAGGATGCCCAGGCGATATCCGCGCCCGGCCAGGTCCCGCACCAGCTCCACCGCGCCCGGCGCCGGGCGCGACCCCAGGGCCAGTTCACGCTCGTGCTCCAGCAGCCAGGCATGCTTGGCCGCGGACTCATCCGCCGGCAAGGCCGCCAGGTGCGTGAGGATGTCTTCATCCGCCGGGATCGACAACGCCTGGCGGATCGCTTCGAAGTCATGCACGGCGATGGTCAGGGTGCCGTCCATGTCGAACACCCAATGCTCGATATCCGAAAGGCTCATGCCCAATCCTTGCGATGGCGGATCAACCCTTCCTGGGTCACCGAAGCGACCAACTGGCCGGCACGGTTGAACACGCTGCCGCGGGAGAAGCCCCGGGAATTGCCGGCCCATGGGCTGTCCATGGCATACAGCAGCCAGTCATCGGCACGCAGGTCGGCGTGGAACCACAGGGCGTGGTCGAGGCTGGCCACTTGCATATCCTTCTGCCAGACCGACTTGCCATGGGGCAGCAGCGAGGTGACCAGCAGGCCGAAGTCCGAGGCATAGGCCAGCAGGTACTTGTGCAGCGCCGGGTTGTCGGCCAGGGTGCCGTCGGCGCGGAACCAGACGTACTTCACCGGATCCATCGGCTGCGGGTTGTACGGGTCCCTCTCGGTCACCGGGCGCACTTCGATGGGCTTGGGGCACAGCAGTTTTTCCCGCATGTGCTCGGGAATCAGGTGCGCGCGCTGGGTGGCGATCTCCAGCTCCGAGGGCAGGTTCTCCGGGCCGACCACCTGGGGCATGCCGCTCTGGTGCTCGAAACCCTGCTCGTCGTACTGGAACGAAGCGCTGCAGGTGAAGATCGGATTGCCCTTCTGGATCGCCGTCACGCGCCGGGTGCTGAAGCTGCCGCCATCGCGGACCCGGTCCACCTGGTAGACCACCGGCAAGGCAGCGTCCCCGGGGCGCAGGAAGTAACCGTGCATGGAATGCACATGGCGCGCCTCCTCCACCGTCTGGCTGGCGGCGGACAGCGATTGGCCGAGTACCTGGCCCCCGAACAGCTGGCGGAAACCCAGGTCCTGGCTGCGCCCACGAAACAGGTTTTCCTCGATGGGTTCCAAGGTCAAAAGATCGACCAGATCATCCAGCACATGACTCATTCAGACTCTCCTCACACAGAGCAAAACCGCGCAATCTCGGCTGCGGCGGTCAAATCGATTCGGGGCAAGCAACCTCATCGGCACATTCTAAACATGCGCGATTGCTATCCATGCAAGGTTTCCAACCATTGTTCACGGGTGATGCGGTACAGCACATGCTCGCGCAACGGGTGATCGCCGGCGAGCTTGGGATGTTCGAAATCCCCCTGGACGGCATGCTGCATGCCAATGGCCTGCATCACTTTCTGCGACGCCAGGTTGGTCCGGGTGGTGAAGGCTACCACTTCGTCCAGGGCCAGGCGCTCGAACGCGCAACGCAACGCCGTCCAGGCCGCCTCGCTGGCATAACCCAGGCCCCAATGCTCGCGGGCCAGGCGCCAGCCGATCTCCACCGCCGGGGTGAAAGGCGCTTCGAAACCCACCACGCCCAGGCCGGTAAAACCGATGAAGGCGCCGTTGTCCTTGCGCTCCAGGGCCCAGGTACCAAAACCATGCTCGGCGAAATGCCCGCGTATGCGGCCGATCAAGGCGGCGCTCTCCAGACGGCTCAAGGGTGCCGGAAAGTAGCGCATGACCTGCGGATCGGCACACATCGCCGCAAAAGCCTGCAAGTCGTCGTCACGCCATTGGCGCAGCACCAGGCGCGCGCTTTCCAGTTGCAGTATCGGCTCCATCGGTGCCCTCCGTTTTCATGGGTGCAAGTCTACATCGCTGGTAGGATCCTTCACGGGTCCTTCTAAGAAAATGCCATGACATTGCCGCTGATCTACCACGACGACTACAGCCCGGAATTCCCCCCGGAGCACCGCTTCCCCATGGACAAGTTTCGCCTGTTGCGCGACCACCTGGTGGACAGCGGCCTCACCCGGGATACCGACCTGCTGCGCCCGCAGCTGTGCCCGGCCGAAGTCCTGGCGCTGGCCCACGACCCTGGGTATATCGAGCGCTACATGAATGGCGAGTTGTCCCGGGAAGACCAGCGGCGCCTGGGCCTGCCCTGGAGCGAAGCCCTGGCCCGGCGCACCGTGCGCGCGGTCGGCGGTTCGCTGCTGGCCGCCGAGCAGGCGCTGGAACACGGCCTGGCCTGCCACCTGGCCGGCGGTACCCACCACGCCCACTACGACTATCCAGCCGGCTTCTGCATCTTCAATGACCTGGCGGTGATCAGCCATTACCTGCTGGAAAGCGGGCGCGTTGGACGGGTACTGATCTTCGATTGCGACGTGCACCAGGGCGACGGTACCGCGCGGATCTTGCAGCACACCGCCGATGCGGTGACCGTCTCGCTGCACTGCGAAAAGAACTTCCCGGTGCGCAAGGCCCAGAGCGACTGGGACATCCCCCTGGCCATGGGCATGGGCGATGCCGAGTACCTGGAGGTGGTGGACGATGCCCTCAACTACCTGCTGCCGCTGTACCAGCCGGACCTGGTGCTGTACGACGCCGGTGTCGACGTCCACCAGGACGACGCCCTGGGCTACCTCAAGCTCACCGACGCCGGGGTGGCCGAGCGCGACGAACGGGTCATGCGCCAATGCCTGGGCCGGGATATCCCGGTGGTGGGAGTGATCGGCGGCGGCTACAGCAAGGACCGCCAGGCCCTGGCCCGACGCCATGGCATCCTGCACCACAGCGCCCAGAGAGTCTGGGAGTCGCTAGGCTGTCGCTGACCCGACGCCCTTACCCACACCAGCTGTGGAACCGCTTGTGGATAACCTGAGTGAAAGCCTCCACAGCCCTTGTTCCACAAGGGCTAGGTTCAATCGCTCGTTTTTTGATCGAAAACCATGAACCGTCACATTCTTGTGAATCGCTTACCCCCAATCCCTGTGGAGCCGGCTGTGGATAACCTGCGGGAAACCAGCTACAGCCCAGGATCGGCAAGACATACAGGCTGACGCTCAGTTTTTGACCAGGGGTCGATCCATTCATCGCTGCCATCCATGTTTACCCCCACTCTCTGTGGAGGCGCCTGTGGACAACCTGCGTGAAACTCATCCAACCCCTTGTAGAACGTGGCCTTCAGACGATCGACTATTTTTTGACCAGAGTCATCAATCGGTCACCCAGTCATGCTCGCTTACCCCCAATCCCTGTGGAATCGCTTGTGGATAACCTGCGAGCAAGCCGCTGTAGCCCTTGACCCACAAGGCCTGCAGCCTATCGACTAGATTTTGAGCAGTTTCACCGGCACAGCAGCCTGGCCATGGCTCGGGTAGAATGCGCGACTCACTCCACCAGCACCGCCCCGCCATGACTCGATCCCCTTCCTCCCTGTCCCACCACGTTGCCATCATCGGTGGCGGCCCGGCCGGCCTGATGGCTGCCGAGGTCCTGAGCCAGGCGGGAGTCCGGGTCGACCTGTATGACGGCATGCCCTCGGTCGGACGCAAGTTCCTCCTGGCGGGCGTGGGCGGCATGAACATCACCCATTCCGAAGCCTATCCGGCCTTTCTCTCGCGCTATGCCGAACGAGCGCCGCAAATCGCCCCCTGGCTGCGCGACTTCGATGCCCAGGCCCTGTGCCAGTGGATTCACGGACTGGGGATCGAGACCTTCGTCGGCAGCTCCGGCCGGGTGTTTCCTAGCGACATGAAGGCCGCGCCCTTGCTGCGCGCCTGGCTCAAGCGCCTGCGCGAGGCCGGGGTGGTTATCCACACCCGGCATCGCTGGCTCGGCTGGAATGCCGACGGCAGCCTGCGTATCCAGCATCCCGAGGGTGAAAGCGCGGTACGCCCCGACGCAGTGCTACTGGCGCTGGGCGGCGGCAGTTGGGCACGCCTGGGCTCCGATGGCGCCTGGATGGCGTTGCTTGCGCAACGCGGGGTCCAGGTAGCGCCGCTGCAGGCGAGCAACTGCGGTTTCGAGGTCAGTGCCTGGAGCGAGTTGCTGCAGAGCAAGTTCGCCGGGGCGCCATTGAAGAATGTCGCTATCGGCTTGAACGACGACACGCCACGGCTGGGGGAATGCGTGATCACCGCCAAGGGTATCGAGGGCAGCCTGATCTATGCCCTTTCGGCCTCGATCCGTGAAGCGATCAACCTGCACGGCCAAGGCACCATTCATATCGACCTGCTGCCGGGCAAGCCCCGGGACAAGGTCCAGGCGGCCCTGGCCAAGCCTCGTGGTTCGCGTTCGATGGCCAAGCACCTGCATAGCCAGTTGGGGATCGATGGCGTCAAGGCCGCCTTGCTGCGGGAGCTGACACCGGCCACGACCTTCAATGATCCGGCCAGCCTCGCGGCGGCGATCAAGGCGCTGCCACTGACGCTGGTGAAGCCCCGCCCCCTGGACGAAGCCATCAGCAGTGCCGGCGGCGTACGTTTCGAAGCACTGGATGAACGCTTGATGATCCGGCAGGAGCCTGGGCTGTTCTGCGCCGGAGAAATGCTCGACTGGGAGGCCCCCACCGGCGGTTACCTGTTGACCGCCTGCTTCGCCAGCGGACGCCGGGCCGGGCACGGCATCCTCCAATGGCTAGCCGAGCCCCGCAGGCCCCAGGCCAGGTAGCTGGGCGGCCAGGCCCGGACCTGCCGCCGGCAACTGGCCGCGGTGCTTACGGCTTGCGCTTGCGCGGGCCGGTGTTGAAGGCCGGCACCTTGCGCACCGGCTTCACCGCAGGCTCGGCGGCTACTTCGCCACTATCGACCCAACGCCCCAGGTTGCGTTTGCCGGCACCACCGGCAGCCTTGGGCTTCTTCGGCTTTTTAGGCTTCTTCACCACCTGGCCACTGGCGTCGGTCTCGGGCACCCGGTGCTCGGGCTCGAAATCCTGCTCCTCATGGCGCTTGAGGGTCTGGCGGGTAAGCATTTCGATCGCCGACAGCAGGTTCACTTCATCGGCGCAGACCAGGGAAATCGCTTCACCGGTGGAACCGGCACGTCCGGTGCGGCCGATGCGGTGGACGTAGTCCTCGGCGACGATCGGCAGGTCGAAGTTGACCACCAGCGGCAGATCCTCGATGTCCAGGCCGCGGGCCGCCACATCGGTCGCCACCAGGATCTGGATCTCGCCCAGCTTGAACCGGTCCAGGGCACGCTGGCGCGTGGCTTGGGGCTTATCGCCGTGGATGCCGTCGGCATTCACGCCCTGGCCCTGGAGTTTTTCCACCAGGGCGTCCACGCCGTTACGGGTCTTGGCGAACACCAGCACCTGCTTCCAGCGGTTCTTGCGCAGCAGGTGGCTGAACAGTTCCGGCTTGCGCTTCTTGTCCACCGGTACCACCCATTGCTTGACCGTGCTGGCGGCGACGTTGCGCGGGCTGACCTCGATGCTCAGCGGGTCATTGAGCATCTGCCCGGCCAACAGGCGGATGGCATCGGAGAACGTCGCGGAGAACAGCAAGGTCTGGCGCTTTTTCGGCAGGGCTGCGTAGATGCTCTTGAGCTCTTCGGAGAACCCCAGGTCGAGCATGCGATCGGCCTCATCCAGCACCAGGGTCTGCAACTGGCCGAACTTCACCGCGTTCTGCCGGAACAGGTCCAGCAGGCGGCCAGGTGTCGCCACCAGCAGGTCGACACCCTTGCGCAGCTTCATCATCTGCGGGTTGATGCTGACTCCGCCATACACAGCGTAGGTGCGCAGTGGCAGGTGTTCGGCGTACTGGCGCACGCTGTCGTGGACCTGCTCGGCCAGCTCGCGGGTTGGCACCAGGATCAGCGCCCGCACCGAATTGCTGTCGACCTTCGGACCTTCCAGGGTCAGCAATTGCAACAGCGGCAGGGCGAAACCGGCGGTCTTGCCGGTGCCGGTCTGGGCTGCGGCCATCAGGTCGCGACCGGCCAGCACCGCCGGAACCGCCTGGGCCTGCACCGGGGTCGGGGCCTGGTAGCCAAGGGGTTCAAGGGCGCGCAGCAAGGGTTCGATCAGGCCGAGAGTGGCGAATGTCATGGGGATACCGTAGGAAAGAGTCAGCACAGGAATGCAATGGGCGGCAGTTTACCCTAATTCACGGCCCCACTTACGGACCATGCCCGCCGGCTGGGGAGCGTGTATGCTCGCCCCCCAGCCGGCCCTAAAGAATGCCCCGCGCCCTGCGCACCGGACATCTTCTCGGCCCTCCCCCCCTCAAGGAGTCTCACCTCGCATGGACCAAGAAAACCCGTTCCAGGCCCCCGCCGCCGAACTGCGGATCGCCCCGACCGTCGATCAGAACCTGCGCCTCTACAGTGTCGCAGCCATCGGCCTGAGCACCTTCCTCGGCACCGCCATCGCGGGAGCCTATTTCATCAGCCGGAACCTCAAGGCACTGGGGCGCGAGGCTGAGGTGAGGAAAGCCTGGACCATGGGCATCGGTGTCTTCCTGGCCATGACCCTGGCAGGCTTTTTCCTTCCGGATAACGTTCCCGCCGTGGTCTTCATCCTGCCGCAGATCTACGGGATGAACGCCTATGCGCGCCAACTGTTCGGCCCCCAGGTGGTGGACCACAAGGCCAACGGCGGCAACTTCGTCTCGTTATGGCCAGTGGCGGGAGTCAGCCTGCTGTTTTGCCTGGCCCTGGCGGCGGTGGTCTTCGCGATAGCGCTGCTTATCGGCCTCGAGTGATTCCTTCGCGCTGAAACCACAACGCCGGGCAATGCCCGGCGTCCTTTGTACATGGAGTCCCAATGCGCAATATCGCCCTGTCCGCACGGATGCTCGCGGGCCTGTCTCTGGCCCTGCTCCTCCCCCTTGCCGGAGCTGCCGAACTCATCGGTTTCCGTGAAATCACCGTGGCGGATGCCAGCGGCCAACGCCCACTGCATGTCGCCCTCTGGTATCCCACCGAGACACCCGCGCCGCTGCTGACATCCGCACAGACCCCGGTCTTCCAGGGCCTGCCCGCCATCAAGGATGCCTCGCCTGGCCCGGCGGCCCACCCATTGGTGGTCCTGTCCCACGGCTATCGCGGCAGCTGGCGCAACCTCAGCTGGCTGGTACCGAACCTGGTCAACCAGGGCTATGTGGTCGCAGCTCCAGACCACCCTGGCACCACGACCTTCGACCGACGCCCGGCAGAAGCGGCGAAGCTCTGGGAGCGCCCCCACGATATGAGCCGGGTGATCGACACGCTCACTGCCGACAGCAGCCTGGCCGGCGCCGTCGATCCGCAGCGTATCGCCGCCATCGGCCATTCCCTGGGCGGCTGGACAGTCACCGCGCTGGCCGGCGGGCGCTACAGTCCGCAACGCCTCCTCGAGGAATGCCGGCTGCATCCCAACCCGCGCCTGTGCGGGTTGGCTGCGGAACTGGGTATCGCTGCAGGCAACCAGGGCCAGCTGAGTGCCGACCTGCGAGACCCGCGAATCAAGGCCGTGGTGTCACTGGACCCGGGGCTGGTCCGCGGATTTACCCCACACAGCCTGGCCGCGGTACAGACGCCGACCTTGATCCTGGGCGCCGGGGTGAACATTGCCGGCATGCCGGTGGAACAGGAGTCGGGTTATCTGCAAGCCCACCTGCCGCCGGCCACCTCAAGCCTGCTGGTGGTCGCCGATGCCAGCCATTTCAGCTTCATGCAGCTCTGCAAGCCGGGAGCCACGGCCCTGCTCAGGGCAGATGACCCCGAGGATGAAATCATCTGCCGGGACGGCGACAAGCGCGACCGCGAAGCGATTCACCAGCAAGCGGTCCAGGTCATCGGCGGTTTTCTCGAACGCCACCTGGCCAGCCAGCCGACTCCGCCATAATCAGGCGGCCTCTTCCCGGGCCACGGCCTTGGGCTTGCGCCATTGCGGCAGGCCGATCAACACCACGGCGCTGATGATCACCAGCATCGCCAGCGCTTCTTCGAAGCCGATGCTCTCGCCGACGAAGACGATGCCCAGCAACACCGCCACCGCGGGGTTGACGTAGGCATAGCTGGTGGCCGCCGCCGGGCGTACGTGCTTGAGCAGGTACATGTAGGCATTGAAGGCGATGATCGAACCGAAGCCTGCCAGGTAGGCCAGCGCCAGCCAGCCCTCCAGGGCGGGCATGGCTTCCAGGCGCTCGCCGCGCAGCAGGCTGCCCAGCAGCAGCACTACACCACCGACGAGCATTTGCGCGGCGCTGGCCATGGCCCCCTGGGGCAGAGGCAAATGCTTGCTCCAGACCGAGCCGAAGGCCCAGGCCGCTGCGGCGAACAGCAACAGGGCCGCGCCCAAGGGGCTCGATTGCAGGTTGGAACCCAGGTTCAGCATGCCGATGCCGATCATCCCGAGGATGATGCCGGCCCACTCCAGGCGGGTATTGCGCGTGCCCCAGAAATAACCGCAGAGCAAGGTGAACAACGGCACCGTGGCCACCGCCAGGGCCGCCACTCCGGAAGCCACGCCCAGGTGCTCGGCGACCGTCACCGCACCGTTGCCGAAACTCAGCAGCAGGATGCCGATGATCCCGGCGGCCTTCCATTGCGCCCAGGTGGGCGCCGGGACTCCACGCCAGCGCAGGAACGCGTACATCAGGCTGCCGGCGAGTACGAAGCGGATACCGGCAAGCATCAAGGGTGGCCAGTATTGGACACCAATGCGGATCACCAGGTAGGTCGACCCCCAGATCACGTAGAGGGCAAAGAATGCGGCGATCAACGGCAAGGGAAAGCGGCTTTGGCCAGGCATGGGGTACGACTCAGGAGACAGGCAGGGAAGGCCCATTGTAGAAAGCCGAACGGGGCAAGCTTAAGTTACAAAACTTGTTTTTAAGAGCAGTACACTTTCCAAAACATGGAGTTCGAGGCTATATACCTTGCTTTCGAAAGCCAGGGTGTTTTGGAGCCTTCCATGGATAAGTATGACCGCATGCTCTTGGCCCAACTGCTGGAAAACGGCCGGGCGACTTATGCCGAGCTGGCGCGCAAGGTCAACCTCTCGGCGCCTGCCGTGGCCGAGCGGGTCGCCAAGCTCGAAGCCAGCGGCGTGATCACCGGCTACCAGGCCAAGGTCGACATGAACAAGCTGGGGTTGCCGATCCAGTGCGTCATCGAACTGCGCCTGGCCCAGCACGGCAACCAGAAAAGCTATGACGAACTGATCAAGATCCCGCAACTCACCGAATGCCACCGGGTCACGGGCGATCCCTGCGTGATCATGCAGGCCGCCGTGGGTTCGATGCCGGAGCTGGAAGAGCTGATCAACCGCGTCGCCCAGTTCGGCTTCAGCAAGACCTCCATCGTGCTCTCCAGCGCCATTGAACGGCGCCTGCCCCTGGGGCACCTGGACAGCAACGGCAAACCGTCCGGTTGATCCACCAACGGCTCCACGGGGCCTTGCTTGCAGACTCTCCAGGCCCTCGGCCCCTGCGGCCGCAGATTCCGATGGGGCTTGCGGAGCGTCAGCGATGGCGCCGCAAGTGCTCGGGCACCTTGGCCGCCGGAACCTTCTGCAACTTGCACAAGAAATCGTGGGACAACTGGTGCAGGCCGTGGGTATCGCGCAGTTCGCCCGCCAGGTGCACCAGCAAGTTGGCCGCCATCTCGGCGTCGGCCATGGCCCGGTGGGCCTGGCCGGTATGCGGCAGGCCGGCGTAGGCGGTCAGGGTGCCCAGCTTGTGGTTCGGCGCCGCCGGCATCAGGCGCCGGGCCAGCAGCAGGGAACAGGCGAAGTTCTGCAACCGGGTGCGCCGGATCCGCCCCAATTCGAAATCCCAGAACTTCTGGTCGAAGGCGGCGTTATGCGCCACCAGCGGCGTGGTGCCGACGACCTCGTTGACTTCGTTCATCACCTGCTCCGCCGAGGGAGCCCCGCGCAACATGGCGTTGCTGATGCCGGTCAATTGCTCGATGAACGCCGGTACCCGCACGCCGGCGTTCATCAGGCTCTGGTAACGCTCGACGATGCGCCCCTGTTCGAGGATCACCACGGCGATCTCGGTGGCCCGGCAACTGCTGCTCGGGGAAAGCCCGGTGGTTTCGAAGTCGATGACGGCAATGCGTTCCAAACCTGTTTTGCTCCGTATGAATCTGTTTTCAGCTTTTCAACAACAAGGCGCCTTCGATCGGCACATAGCGGCTGGCGGCGCGAATCAGCGAATTGGCGGTCAGCCCCGGCACTCCGTAGGCCACCGCGCTGACGCCATGCTTGTGGATGATGCGCTCCAGCAACAGGTCGAAATCGCCGTCGCCGGAGGCCAGCACCACTTCATCCACCTGGCTGGCGGCGTCCATGATGTCGATGGTGATACCCACGTCCCAGTCGCCCTTGGCCGAGCCATCGCTGCGCTGGATGTAGGGTTTGAGTTTTACCGTGAAGCCCAGGTTGCGCAGGATCTGCTGGAACTGCTGCTGCTTGCTGTCACCGCGATCGATGGCATAGGCATAGGCCTGGACGATCTGCCCGTGCTTGCTGATATCGGCCCACAGCGCCGCGTAGTTGAAGTGACAGCCATAAGCCTGGCGCACGGTGTAGTAGAGATTTTGCACATCGGCGAACAGGGCGATTTTTTTCACCGCTAATCCTCATGGCGCAGCAGCACGGCAACTGGATCGACCCTTGGGGTCGGAAAAGTCGTCCAGTATGCCAGCGCCAGGGATTGTTCCGCGAATTATCGGCCCGGGGCATGTTGTGGCCCCGGACCGATGGTAGGTCAGACGAAGGAATCGTCGTCGGAGAAGAACGAACTGTCGTCGTTGTCGTAGCCCGCGTCGTTGAAGCCGCCCTGGTCGTTGCCGCCCCAGGAGTCGTTGTTGGCATAACGCTGTTCGTCATTGCCCCAGCCGCTGTTGTCGCTGGCCGGCGCCGGTTCTTCCTTGATGACTTCGACCACTTCCTGGGGCTGCTGGTTGCTGTGGAACAGGCTGCTGATGCCCTGGGCCAGCATCACGCCGCCTGCGACACCGGCGGCGGTCTTCAGCGCGCCACCCAGGAAACTGCTGCCAGCCGCCGGCGCCTGCTGCGGCGCGTAGTTCTGTTGCGGCGCAGCGCCGACCCCCTGCTGGGGCGCACCGAAATTCTGCTGTGGCGCGCCAAAGCCCGGGCGTGGCGGCTCACGCCAGCCACCGCCGGAAGATGGCGCCGGGCTCGCGGTCGGGGCCGGTTGCGCTTCGCGGGAGCCACCGAAGATGCTCGACAAGAACCCGCCACTCGAGGCCGGGGCCGGAGCCGCCTGGGACTTGGCCTGTTGCAGTTGGGCCTGCAGTTGCTGGACTTGCTGGGTCAGTTGCTTGTTTTGTTCGTCAAGGCTCTTGAGGGCAGCCTCCTGCACCAGGATCGCCTGGGTCATGAAATACCCGGCCGCAGGCTGGCGGGTCAGATGCTCCTTGATCCGCGCCTCGGCCTGGGCATCACGCGGGGCTGAATCCGTTTCGGCTTGCTGCAACCGTGAAAACAGTCCATCGATCAGGGTTTGCTCTTCGCTATTCATGGCGACCTCTTTAGATTGCCGGTAAAAATCCGCTCTACGGTCCGAAGGGACCGCGATACGCAACAGTTATGGGGTTGGTGCGTCGACTTTCAATGGTCTTTACCCAAGGTTTACGTTTGCTTCCCCGGGGCCTGCATCGGTTAAAGTGTCCAACCGCTTCGCCACTGCGACCCCTTCGATGAATCCGTTAGACGTTCTGCGCGACTCCCTGTATTTCTTTCGACGCAACCTCGGGCGCATCGCCCAGCTGTGCCTGCCACTGGTGATTCTCGAGGCGCTGCTGCAACAGGCTGCCGGCAAGGCCCTGGGTCCGAATGCCTTTTCCGGGTACAGCGTGATCGTCGGCCTGCTGGTGTATCCGCTGTACACCGGTGCACTGATCCTGCTCCTCGATGCCCGTACCCGTGGCGAATCGCCCCGAACCCGCGACCTCTTGGCCATGAGCCTGAGCCTGTGGCCGCGCTTCGCCCTGCTGACGGCGGTCAGTACCCTGCTGATCTTGCTGGGGCTGTCGCTGTATTTCCTGCCGGGCCTGTGGCTGATGGTGGTCCTGGCCTTCGCCGAGTACCTGCTGGTACTCAAGGGGGCATCGCCGCTGAATGCCATCACCGAGAGCTTTCGCCTGAGCCGCGGGCATTTCCTGCGGATCCTGGCGTGCATCCTGTGCGTGATGACCCCGCTCTGGCTGCTCAAGGGCATGAGCGAAGCCGCCTATCCCGACCCGACGCCGCTGGTGGCACTGACCATCGACAGCGCCTACAGCTTCCTCCAGCTGTTCACCAGCGTGGTGCTGTTCCGCCTGTTCATGCTGATCAGCCAGCAGCCGGACAAGCACTGAAACCCCGGCGCGGCCGCTCTACCCCTTGGGGGACGGCTGCGCACTCGGGTATGCTCGGACCCCATCCCGCAACGCCATAAGCCGAGCCGATGATCCGTCTACTTCGCGTGACCCTGTTGAGCCTGCTGCTGATCGGCCTGGTATTGGCCGGTCTGATCTACAGCCTGACCTGGCGTCCCCAGGCCAAGGAAACCCTGGCGGTTTCCTGTAGCGCCGAAGCCGCGCCGCTGGTACCGGGCCAAGCGTTGAAGGTGATGACCTGGAACCTGCAGTACCTGGCCGGCAAGCGCTATGTGTTCTGGAACGACCAGGCCCATGGCCAGGACGAACGCCCCACACTAGAGGACATGGCCTTCAGCCTCGACGAAGTGGCCCGGGTCATCCGCGACGAACAGCCGGACCTGGTGCTGCTCCAGGAAGTGGACGACAACGCCAAGGCCAGCGCCTACCAGGACCAGCTCAAGCTTCTCCAGGAACGCCTGGCCGACCTCTATCCCTGCAGCACCCGGGCCTACGACTGGAAGGCCGACTTCGTTCCCTCCGTGCATATCCTCGGCAGCGTCGGCCGGCAACTGGCGACCCTCAGCCGCTATCGCATCGAACACGCCGAGCGCCTGCAACTGCCGGTGGCGGACCACAACGTCATCAGCCGGCAATTCCTGCCGCGAGACGCCCTGCTGCTCAGCTACCTGCCCCTGAACGACGGCGGACAACTGGCGGTACTCAATACCCACCTGGAGCGTGCGCAGCAGGCCGGCGAGACCCAGGCCCGGCAAGTCGCGGCCATCGCCAGGACCCTGGACAAACTGGAAGGCCGTGGCACTCCCTGGCTGATCGGCGGCGACTTCAACCTGCTGCCCCTGGGCCAGTACCGGCGCCTGGATGAGAACCAACGCGCGCCCTACAGTGCCGACAGCCCCCTGCACCTTTTGTGGGACAAGTACCCGATGATCCCCAGCAATACCCAAGCCAGCGGTGCCGACCGCGCGCGCTGGCTGACCCACTATCCCAACGACCCCGGTCTCGATGGGCCGGACCGGACCGTCGACTACCTGTTCTACAGCCCGCGCCTGAAGCGCGTGGAGTCGCGGGTCCGCCAGGACGATACCCTGCGCATCTCCGACCACCTGCCGGTGCTCGCGCGCTTCCTGCTGCCGGCCCAGTAGAGAGCCGTACCCCGCGAGAGCGAAACCTGCTCGGCCCGGCATGGCCCCCGGCGAACTGATCGGTATCGTTTTTTCCTGCGCCTCTGCGCCGAAAAACAAAAGAATCTTGATGATTCTCTTCGTTTCAGGCGGAGCGACAACCGGTATCAGAACAACTTCACCAACCGCAAATTGAGCCGTGCGCGCTCCTTGAAGCCCTGCTCCACCTCCATGTCACGGCCCAACTGCACTTGGGCCTGCAGGTCCGGTACCAGGAAATGAGTGAGGGTCAGGCGGGCATAGGAAGTCTTGAGTTCATCGTCCTGGTCGTCACCGGCCACCCAGGTACGCGCGCCCGTGACGTAGCCACCGCCAAAGCCCAGGGTGGTGGCCGGTGCCAACTGATAGCGCAGGAACGCCTGGTACTCATAGCGGGCCTTCTGCTTCTGGTTCGCCCCGGTCGGACCGTAGTCGTGGTTGCGCGTATACCAGCTGATATCGGCCACGGTATCCAGCGCCCAGCGCTCGTCGAAGTGGTGCACGTAGGCGCCCTGCAGCATCAGGCGCCAGCGGTTTTCCCCAAGGTTCAGAGCATCGTCCCGGTCATAGCTGCCGGTGGGCGCCTGGACAAACACCCCAAGGCCCAGCATGTCACCCTGGCGCGTAGGGAGCCGGAGCTTGAACACCGATCCCAGGTTCAGGTCGCCCGATCCCGACTCGTCCCCCAGCGCGCTGGCATCGCCTGCCGTGCGCAACTGGCCGAAAGGCAGGATCGCCTGGGGCTCCCAATACAGCCGGTCGCTCAACGGCACCGATTGCACCAGGCGCAGCAGGCCCATGTCGGAGCGCATGCGAAAATCGTTCGAGACTCTATGGCCAGAACGGTAGAACGATGAGCTACGGGCATGCTGGTAGTACATCAGCAATGCAGTCTTGCCAGCCGGCACCGGCTCGTAGTCGCCCGGTGCGGTTTCCTGGGCACGGACCGTTTCGGCAAAGGCGAACGGCAGGCAGTACAACGCCATCCTGGACTTGTTCATTGGTCGCTCCCGCCTGGAAATCAGCCGCGCAGCAAACCTGTGCGGCCATGGCAATTGATGTATTCGAACCACTGGGCATTGGCGGGAATGACCGCCACCTCGTGGTACAACCGCAAGGCGATCTGGAAATCGAGCGCCTGGGTATAGCGCGTGAAGCGCCCGAAGATAGCCAGGTGGGTCGGATGGCTCCTGGCCCAGGTTTCGAGCTGGGCAAGGTCGTCGAAATGCGCGAGCCCGAAGCTCTTTTCCAGTGGCGCGCCGGTACAGGCGTCCAACACCTGCATCAGGCGGCAACTGGAGCAACCGATACTGCGCCCCTCGTCCCGCAAAAAATCCATCCCCGCCCGCAGCACCGGCTGGATATCGCTCAGGTAGAGCTCCCGCTCCTGTTGCGAGGTCGCCGACCAGTCCTGGCCAGAGCGGATCAGGCATAGGTTCTGCCGTCCTGGCACCCGTACCCGGGCACCTGTCCCGGTCTTTTGCGGAGCATCACCGCGTGCACCTACCAGCTTGTCCACCTGGGCCCGAGGCAGCCGATCCCGGGCGCTCCCCCAATAGCCATGTTCACGGACCACACCACTCATTCCGCTGGCGAGATGGGCGATACCCTCGACACCGTTCAGGGACGAGAACAATGTCTCGAACCATTCCTGGCCCGGCGTCACGATCTCGACGAACCGGCCAATGGCCTCGGTCTCGCGCTCCGGCGACTGCCACCACTGGTCGAACCCGCTGTTGCTCCGCCAACGCTCGAAGGCTGCCACATCGGCCCAATAGGCGATGGCTACCAGGTTATGCGCGCCCGTCGCGTCCTGGCATTGCGCCGGGTCCCAATACAAGGGTCCGTCCACCAGGGCAAACCGCTCGATATACGGCGCCAGGCTTTCCAGCTCCAGCGGCCCAGGGGCCTGTACGCCGAAACAGGCCATCACGACCCGCTCCACCAGCGGCGTGAAGCGCGCCGTCCAGGCCGGAAATGGCGCCTGGTAATTGCGTGGCGTACTGGCCGCTTCAAGGCGCGGGCACACCAGGTGCTTGGGAATAGCCGATTCGATGCTCACAGGACCTCCTGCGGTGCCATGTCCAGAATTTCGCTGATGGTGGTGGCGTCACATTCCACGACGGGGGTGTAGGCGCTGCGGTTGAACAGCAGCCGGGTGACGTCCGGACGCGCGTAATGGCCGACCGGATCGGCAGCGAGCTTGGCGCCGATCAGCGCAGCCGGATCCAGCGTCGCGTAGAGGATGCCTTCTTCATGCTCGTCCAGCGGAGTGGCCAGGTCCGCGCCATCTGGCCCGAAGATTCGTGCATGGCCACCGCCGGCTTCCAGCAGCGCGCGTTGCTCGTCGGTGGCGCAGAGCAGATCGAGCATGTCCGGGGTCACCACGGCGCAGGATGCCAGCACGAAGCACTGGCCTTCGGCGGCGTACAGCCGGGAAGCCGCCAGGTTGACCTCCGGCCCCAGCGCCGCCGTACCACGGCGATAGAGGCTAAAGCTCGGCCAGGCGGCGACATGGATCTGCTCATGCTGGGCGTACATCGCATAACGGCTGAGCGGTTGCAGGTGTTCCCAGCAGCACAAGGCACCCAGCTTGCCCAGGTGACTGTCGAAGGTGGCCAGCGAAGAACCATCGCTTTCCCCGAACAGCACCCGCTCCACATGGGTGGCCTTGAGCTTGCGCCGAGTCCCGAGGGTGCGCCCCTGGTCGTCGATCAGCCACTGGCCGATGTACAGCGAGCCATGCTCGCGCTCGCTGTAGCCCAGCACCACATGGATGCCATGCTGGCGTGCCGCCTCGCTGATCCGCCGGGCCTGCTCGCTGTCCAGTACCAGGGAGTTCTCGTGATAGCGCTGCACCAACGGCATGTAGTTCGCCGGTGCATCCAGCCACAAGAACCAGGGGTAGCCGGGAATCCAGGTTTCCGGAAAGGCGATGAGACGAGCACCTTGGCTGGCCGCCTCCTCGATCAGCGCCAGGGTCTTGTCCACCGTACCTTTCAGATCGAGAAAAACCGGGGCCGCCTGGACGCAGGCGACCTTGATCTTGGCTTGCATGTCTTGACCTCCATCGAGTGATGACCAGAGGTTAAGGGCAGCGCCAAACGATCCTTTAGGACCTGAAGGAAGCGATGCTTGACCCTGGAGGAACAGTCGCCGCTGGCCTTCGAATTGCATTCTTCATTGCCCACCGTTCCCTTGTCGTGACGCCAAGCCATGCTCGTTCGATTCGATACCGACGATATCCGCCCCCATGAACGCCAGGCCTTCTGGCAGGACGTGGTGTGTGCGACCTTCGTCCCGCTGGAGTGCCGGATCGACGCACAGCTGGACTTCGACGGGCGCTTGTGCGCCCACGACCTGGACGTGCTGCGGGTAGTGGAGATTCGCGCCAGCCGCCAGCTGGTGCGCCGCGACCGGCATTGCATAGCCCGCAGCCCGGACGAGTACGTACTCATCAACCTGGCACACGAAGGCTGCTCGCAGGTGATCCAGGACGGCCGCGAGGCGGCCCTGGCGCAAGGGGACTTTGCCGTCTATGACACGCGCCAGCCCTACGAGCTGCATTTTTCCGGCAGCTTCCGCCAGACCGTGCTGCAGGTTCCCTGCCAGGCCCTGCGCGAGCGCATCGGTAACATCGAACAACTGACTGCCCTGGCGCTGTCACGAAAGGACCCAGTGGCACGACTGGCCTTCGACTACCTGACCGGCCTGGCCCGACTCGATGACAGCGTCAGCAGCGAATCCCGGCGCCAGCTCACGCAGCAGGGCCTGGACCTGCTGGCCACGGCCTTGGCCGAACGCGGCAAGGGCATCGTCCAGCCTTCCGTGCGCCGCACGTCCCTGCTGTATCGCATCAAGCGTCATGTCAGGGCCAACCTGGCGGACAGCGAACTCTCCCTGACAGGCGTGGCGGGGGCATTCGGCGTGACGCCACGCTACATCAACAGCCTGTTCCAGGACGAGCAGACTTCGTTCGGCCGGTTCCTGCTCGATATCCGCCTGCAGGCATGCGCCGACCAACTGGGCAGTCTTTCCCAAAGAACCGCCCTGATCAGCACCCTGGCCTATCGTTCGGGCTTCACCGACATGGCCTATTTCAGCCGGGTGTTCAAGGCACGGTTCGGTTGCAGCGCCCGGGACTTCCGGCATGCCACCATGCTCGGCATTGAGAGCCCGCAGGGCTGACCGGCTGGCAACAGCGAGGAATCGAGCCCCTGGAAACGACTAGCCGCCTTGTCCCGGGACCGGCAGTTGCGCATCGCTGTTCCATGCCGTCATTGGCCGGCTGAACAGGTTCTCGGTCTGGAAACGGGCGATCCGCCAATGCCCCTCTTCCAGGGCGAAGCGCACCGTCAACCTGGCCGCGTTCAGGTGGGAACCACCCTCGGCGAAGCTACTGGCTTGCAGCATCATCCAACTGCCCTGGCCCTGGTCGCCGTCCACTTCGATGACCTCGCTGGCCAGGAAGTGCGTGTTCAAGGCGAAGTGCGCCGGAGTCTTCATATAGGTGGCGAACATCGCGCGGATCGCCTCGCGCCCCTGGTAGCCACCGAAGGTCGCGGCGTAGCGGGCACCCTTGCCCTCCCAGACCGCCTCGCGGGTGAACAGGCCGGCCAGTTCATCCAGGGGCGTGCGGGCGTCGAGGGCATCGCACAACGTCATGTAGCGATTGATGCAGGTGCGGATCGCCTGCTGGCTTTCGAAGAAGCGCAGGCGGACCTGCAAGTGGGAGATATCGCTCATCCGGACCTCGGGTTCGGCAATGGGGGGACACATCGCGGCAAAGGGTCAGAGCCCGCTGGCGTCATGAACGCCGAGCAGCAGACGCTGCGCCACCGCTAGCAGCTTGGCGTCCGCGCCCTTGGCCGCCACCAGTTGCAGGCCCACCGGCAACCCTTGCTCGCTGCCCAACGGAATACTCAACGCCGGATGCCCGGACAGGTTGAACGGTCGCACCAGCGAGGTCATGCCCAGCACCGCCCGGGTATCGGCGGCCTGCTCAACGCGCAAGGGAAAGTCGAGCATGGTCGGCAAGGCCAGCACATCGCAGCTAGCCAGCGCCTGGTCGACCTCGGTGGTAAAGCGCCGGCGCACCTCTTCAGCCTCGACGAGCGCTTGATCGCTGGTCTGGCCGGCGGCAGCCAGTCGGTCGGCAACGTCCGCGCCCACCAGGCCACTGGTCAGCAGGTGGCCACAACCTTCGAAGGTCTCGCGATTGATGACCACCAGGCCAGCGTCATAGGCCGCGGCGAAATGCTCCAGTTCGACATCCAGCAGGGTCAGGCCGCTGGCCGCCAGCGTGTGCTGGACCACCTCGAGGATCGCTGGCGCGGCGAGCACCGGCAATACCCCGATCCTGGCCTGGAAGGGGACCTGGGCGGCGGCGAACATCGGATCGATCATGCCCATGGCGCGAATCAGCATGGGTAGGCTCGCGGCCAAAGGGCCGACGCAATCCAGGCTGCTGCGCGCCGGCATCACGCCGTGGCGGCTGACCCGGCCGAAGGTCGGCTTGAGACCGAATACCCCGCAACAACAGGCCGGGACCCGGATCGAGCCACCGGTGTCAGTGCCCAGGCTGAAATCCGCCAGGCCGGCGGCCACTGCGGCGGCCGAACCGCTGGAAGAGCCGCCGGGGATGTGCCCCGGGAACCGCGGATTGGCCGCCGTCCCTAGGTAGCGGTTGATGCCAGTGGTGCCAAACGCCAATTCATGCAGGCTCACCTTGGCGGTCAAGCGAGCGCCAGCGGCCAACAGGTGGCCGACCACCTCGGCATGCTGGTCGGCCAGCGGCGCCTGCTCCAGGGCCCGGCTGGATGCGCGAGTGGCGGTGCCGGCGACATCGATGGTGTCCTTGATCATGACCCGAGGGCCGCTGCCGCCCAGGTCCAGTGACTCAACTATGATGGTCATTTCATGCAATCCTTTTCCAGGATCGACAGTCAGCCCTTGAGCTCCGGGACTGCCTGCCGACTAGTTGAACAATCAACTGAATATTCCAGTAAAATCGCCACGCTCCATCTACTCGGTGCCAGGCCGTTCGCGCCGGCTGGCACAGGATGTGGAACTGGCTACGACGGCGCGACCTACCACGGACAAGCAGTGAATCGATGAGCAATTCCAAGATCCCCGGCCAACCCCACCACGACCCTGCCAGCAGCGACTTTCGCAAGGAAGACTTCCCTTTCTACTGGCTGGCCCGGACCCATGGCCGCTATACCCAGAACATGGAGCGCCTGCTCAAGAAGGTCGACCTCGACGTGCCGCGCTGGCGCGTGTTGTGGATCCTCAAGGAAAACGGCGAATCGAGCATTTCCGAGATTTCCACCCATGCCATCGCCAAGCTGTCGACCATCACCAAGATCGTCTACCGCATGAAGGACGACGGGCTGGTGGACACAGCCCCCAGCCCTGAGGATGGCCGCGTCACCCAGGTACGCATCACCGAGACCGGCCAGCGCGCCATCGAGCGCATGCAGGACATCACCCACGAACTGTTCCAGCGCAGCTTCAAGGGCCTGACCCAGGCCCAGGTGCAACGGCTGAACCATATGCTGGAAGTGGTGTTCCACAACCTGGAAAGCCTTTAGCCCTGCTGGAGCGAAACCACCCCGGACTCAGCATGTCCTGGACGCCTCGCACACCCGGTGATAAGCCCGGTTGAAGTACACCAGTCCATCATCTCCGGCACCGTGACGGATGCCCTGGATCTGGCAGTAGAAAATGCTGTGGGACCCCACCTCGTGGACCTGGGCGATACGGCAATCGAAGTTCACCAGGGCCTCCTGCATCACCGGCGCGCCGCTTTCCAGTACCGTCCAGTGGGTAGCGGCGAAGCGCTCCTCCATGCTCAGCGCCTTGTTGGCGAAGGCTCCGGACAGGGCCTGGTGGGTACCGGCCAGGACATTCACGCATAACGCGCCGTTGGCCTTGAACTGGGCGTTGGAATACGAAGAGCGGTTCATGCACACCAGCAAGGTGGGCGGCACATCGGTCACGCTGCATACCGCCGAGGCGGTGAAGCCGAAGCGGCCGGCAGGACCATCGGTGGTGATGACCGTCACGGCGCCACCGAGCAGGGCCATCGCGTTGCGAAATTGGTTTACGTCTACCATGCTCGTTGCCCTCAGATATCCAGCACCAGTTTTTTCGATCGAGCCCGCGAACAGCACACCAGGATCTGGTCGTTGGCGGCTTTTTCTTCATCGGTCAGGTACACGTCGCGGTGGTCCGGCTCGCCTTCGAGTACCTCGCACAAGCAGGTTCCGCATACCCCCTGCTCACAGGAAATCTCGATCTTGATCCCCACTTGGGCCAAGGCATCGAGGATGCTCTGGCCGGCGGCCACCCGAACGCTCTTGTTGCTGCGGGCGGCGACCACCTCGAAGCCCTCGCCACTGGTATCCACTTCCACCTGGAAATACTCCTTGTGGATATGGTCCTCGGCATAACCTTGCCCCTGGGCACCGGCGATAACCCAATCCATGAAGCCTGCCGGGCCACAGGTATACAGGTGGGTGCCGACCGCGCCAGGCCCCAGCACCCGCGCAAGGTCCAGGCGCTGCTCCGGGCTCTCGTCATCGAAATGAGTCTGTACGCGATCGGCGAACGGCGCGCTGGCCAGTTCCGCGAGGAAGGCACTGCGGCTGCGCGAACGACCGCAGTAGTGCAGCTCGAAGTCGGCGCCTTGCAGATAAAGGGTATGGGCCATGGCGATCATCGGCGTGATGCCGATCCCGCCTCCCAGCAGGATGCTGCGCCCGGCACCCGGTGCCAGGGGGAACAAGTTGCGCGGCGTACTGATCTGCACCTCGCGTCCTTCGAGCAGGATTTCATGCACGCCTTGCGAACCGCCCCGGGAAGCCGGGTCCTTCAGGACTCCAAGGCGATATACCGCGCCATCGGCCGGATCGCCGCACAGCGAATACTGGCGCACCAGGCCAGGAGCGATATGGATATCGACATGGGCGCCCGCCTCGAATGCCGGCAATGCCGCGCCATCGCCACGCCCCAGGTCGAGGACGACCACATCGTGCCCCTGGATCTCGCGCTTGCGCACGACGACCTTCAGTAATTGTTCATTCATGACCGCGCTCCTCATCACGACAGGGGCGAACAGGCGCCCCGGAAAATCAACGCATGAACAGGCCGCCGTTCACGTCCCAGGTGGCACCGGTGGTGAAGTAGGCCTCGGGCCGCGCCAACTGCACGATCAGCTCGCCGACGAAGTCCGCATCCCCCAGGCGTTGCACCGGCACGCCAGCCAGCAGGCCGGCCATGCGCTCGGCCGGGATCGCCGCACGCACCGCCGGCGAATCGATCGGCCCCGGGGCAATGGCGTTGACGGTGACCCCACGGGCGGCGAATTCCTTGGCGAAGACCTTGGTCAGGGTGATGATCGCGCCCTTGCTCGCCGCGTAATGCGCGCCCGTGGCGGTACCGCCGTTCTGCCCGGCCAGGGAGGCCATGTTGATGATCCGGCCATAGCCGGCCTCGGCCAGGTACGCGCCGAACACCTGGCAACCGAGGAATACGCTACGCAGGTTGAGCCCAACCACGGCATCGAACTCCTCGGGACTGATCTGCATCAGTGGCGTGGTCCTGGTCACGGCGGCGTTGTTGACCACCACCTGCAAGGCGCCAAAATGCTCCAGCACCCGCGCCAGGCCCCGCTGGAAGTCGGCCTTGCTGCCGACATCCAGCTCAAGTGCCAGCAGCCCCCCGCCCGCCCCTTGCAACTGTGCGACGCTAGCCTTGGCGAGCTTCAGGTCGCGGTCGCTGACCACCACATCGAAGCCCGCCGCCAACAGGCGGGCGCAGGTACGCTGGCCCAGCCCCTGGCCTGCACCGGTTACCAATGCGACTTGGTTCATGGCCGACTCCTCAAAGGATGTAGCCGATACCGGCGAGGGTATCGTCGCTGTTGATCAGGCTGATCACCTTGCGCTGGATGCGCCATCCGCCGTCGGCCCTGACCAGGGTGTAGGTCAGGTCGGCGCTGTAGTGCTTGAGCGTGTCCTTGCGGAACTCCCGCAGGTTCTGCGCACAGCGCACCGTGACCTGGTCGCCGTCATCGTCGAGCACCCGAAAGCGCGAAAGCGTGCGCACCGTGCGTGGCCGCGGGCTGGTGGAGATCGACTCGCCGCCGACCAGGCGCTGCACTCGCAGGCCGCGCATGTGGTGGTCGTCATAGGCATAGTTGAGGCTGTTCTCGTAGTCGCCTTCCCCGGGCCTGATCGGAATGATGTAGGTGCCTTTTTCCGTCCATTGCGCCAGCCAGGCTTCGTATTCGCCATGGTCGAGCATGTCGCCTTCCTGCCAGATGAAAGCGCTCACTTCTTGCAGCAGTTGCAGATTCATGGGGTTCTCCAGGTTCAGGCCGACATCAGTTTTTTCCATTGCCGGTAGGCAGCGCGCATACCGGTCTCGGCACTCACGTCCGAAACCAGGCCATCGGCGCTGGGTCTCTCGCCCGGCAGGCCACGGTTGAGCATGATCCACAGGTCTTCGCCGGCGCTGGCGCCCTTCTGCACGCGCTCCCAGGCCTCGGAGTCGTCGGGAGTGCCGAAGCCCATGGGTCCTTGGAAGTGTTCGTGCAGGCGCAGGCGATAACGGTTGGCCGCGGCCGGCCCACCGTCCATGGTGATCACCGCATGGTGAATCTCGGTCTCGGTCACCGAGATCGGCTGCAGCACCCGGAAAAAAGCCATCGAGCAGGCAATGTTGGGAAACAGGTTGAGGTTGAAACCCGAGCCGCCCACGGCTCGAACGATGCGGCGCACCCGGGGTTCGTCGATGCCCTCGTCGCGCAGCTCGGCAGCCAGGCCCGCGAAGCGCTCGGGGATGGGTTTGTCGAGGTCGGCCTCCAGGTCCACCAGGTCGGGGATCATCACCATTACGCTATGGCCGTTGCCCAGGTCCTCGACGTAGCCCGGGCCTTCGGCGAAGTCGAACAGTTTCAGGGTCTGCTCGTCGACCGAGGACAAAAAGCTCTTGTGCACCAGGGGGAAGTGATAGGCGTCGGTAGTGTTTTCCAGCTGGATTTTCCAGTTGCCGGGAAAACGGAAACGATGCTCACCGGGCACCTTGATGCCATAGCCGGCACCTTGCTTCATGAACAGGTCCATCCATTTCTTCGCCGCACCGAGGAAGTCCTCCAGCGGCTCGATGTCATCCTTGAAAGTGGCGAAGACCATGCCGGCATAACTCTCCACCCGTAGGCTGACCAGCGGCAACTCGGACTTGTCCAGGCATTCGCCATAGCTCTCTGGCTGAGGAATGCCCCGCAGCGAGCCATCGAGGGCATAACCCCAGCCGTGATAGGGACAGACGAAGCTGTTGGCCTTGCCCTTCTTGTGCTCGCAGACCGTGGCCCCGCGATGCCGGCAGCGATTGAGCAGGACGTGGATGGCCTGCTTGCGATCGCGCACCACGATCACCGGTTGCTTGCCGATGTAGGTGCTCTTGTAGCTGCCGGCGTCCGGGATTTCGCTTTCATGGGCGACCCAGACCCAGGTGCTGTAGAAGATCTTTTCCAGTTCGGCATCGAACAGCGCCGGATCGGTGTACATGGAGGTATGGACGCGGTCGTCCTGCACCAACCCGGCAGGATCGAGCGCCAGGTTGACGGCGGGAATCAGGTTGTTCACGGCGTACTCCTTGCCAGCGTCGAAGGCTGGGCATTCTCGTTGTAGAGGGGCTCGCGGGACTTCAGGCACGCTGGATCACCAACTCGCGGCCGATACGCGCCTCGACCTTGGCGTAGCGCCACAGCTTGTAGGGCCCCTGGCCCACCTCAGTGGTGCGGAACAGGTTGCAGGCGCCATGGACGGTCTCGATATCCGGCACATCGGCCAACAGGTAGGTGGTCCAGGGATAGCCATCGGACGGGCCGACCATGCCCTGGTCGTCATCCATGTTGCCCAGCACCTTCACTCCAGGCAGATCGTGGATGCCATTCCACATCGCACTGAAGGCCGCCCACACCTGGAGCTGCTCTTCGCGCGGGGCATCGAAGAAGTTCTGGTTGATGCCCATGCAGAACAGCACGCGCAAGGTCTTCCGGTCGTTCATGGAATTTCTCCTCGATGGTTACAGGTAGCCCGGCAGGGGCTGCTTGCCGAAGAACATCGCTCCGGCGTTCTGATAGGTGACATCGCCCATGAAGGCATGCTGGGTGACCACCTGGGCGTCGTTGACGCAGCGGGCCAGTGGGCTGTCGTGATAGATGCCGGTCATGCCCGAGAGCATTTGTGCGTTGCGTGCCACGTCGGCGGCGATGCGCGTGGCATGGGTAGAAGACAGGCGCAGCAGGTTGGTGATTTCCTGCGGTACGGGATCGCCAGCCTGAACATGGCTCCAGGCGCGCTCGATGGATTCGTAGAAGAAGGCCCGGGCCGAACGCAGCGCCGCCTCAGCCTTGGCCACATCCACCTGGGCCAGCGGGCGGTCGGCCAGCGCAGGGGCCCCGGTCACCGATAGTCGTCCGCCGGCCATCGCCGACAGCTCGTCCAGGGCGGCCCGGGCGACTCCCAGGCCGACCACCGACAACACCTGGGTGGCGAAGGACAGCGATGGATAACGAAAGAACGGCTCGTCCAGGTTGGGCAGGCCGCCACGGACGAACGTCCAGTCCTCGTCTACCCGCACATCCTCCACCACCAGGTCGTGGCTGCCCGTACCCAGCAAACCCACGGTGTCCCAGGTTTCCTCGATACGCGCCTGGGCTTTGGGCAGCACGGCCAGGCGCGGCAGGTCGAGCTTGTCGCCGTGGCGCGGAGCGATACCAACCCCGACGATATCGGCGCCCAGCGAACCGCTGGAGTATTTCCAGCGCCCATTGACCCTGAAGCCGCCCGCCACTACTTCGGCCGGTTGCGGTGGAAAGATGCCGCCGGCGAATACTGTGTCGGGGTTGTCGCCATAGATCCGGGCGATGGTCGCCAGGGGCAGCGCTGCCAGGTACACCGGGCTCATGCCGAAGCTGGCCACCCAGCCCGCCGAGCCATCGGCGTGGGAGATACGCTCGATCATCTGGCAGAACTCACCGGGCGAGCATTCCAACCCGCCGAAACGACGCGGCACCAGGGCACGATAGACCCCGTGGGCCTTGAACCCGTCGATCACGTCACGGGAAATATGCCGCTGGCGATCGAACTCTCCCAGGCGGGCACGATCACGAATACCGTCGAGCAAGGCCTCGAAGGCCGGTCCGGAGGCCAGCGCCGAAGCAGGCGCCGAATGCAGGCAAAGCGAATCCATGGACTTTCTCCGTCTCAGGTGCGGTTGGGTACTAGATGGCAGGAGGGAAATGCCGCTGGCGCCACCTGGATCGGTAGCCGCGAAAACCGCCAAGGGTATGGCGAGGCAAGGCGATAGCGGGATGTCGGCCACGCGCAGGGGCTTGAAGGGGGCTAGGCGGCATGGGCTGTCTCTCTTGTTATGGTGCCGATGGCCAAGAATCGTGATTTTTTACGTGAAATGTCAATTGAATATTCACGCTAAAAAGCAATCATTCGACACGAAACCCAAACAACCAAATTCCGCATAAAAATATAACTAATTGATTTAAATCAATTTAATCGACAATTTATCAAATAAAAATCCATAACAATCATGACGCTTATTATT
>NZ_JBYSWT010000032.1:19310-90340 GCF_058781435.1 Pseudomonas sp. FW507-12TSA | reverse complement strand
CGCCCCCACCACTTGCTGCTGCGCCCCCAGGCGCCGGCAACGCACCTCGAAACCCTCGCCATCCAGGTAATAGGTCAGGCCACGCTTGACCCCCAGGTTGAGCTCATAGTCCAGCGCCAAGGCATCCAGGAAGCCGGTGCACAACTGCTGCGCCTGCAGCAGTGCCTGGCGTGGATCGGGCCCGAGGATCTCCAGTCCCAGCTGGGTGAATTCACGGTAGCGCCCGGCCTGGGGCTTCTCGTAGCGATAGCAACGGGCAACGTAGAAGAACATTGCCTGCCTCCGTCCCGCCAGCAGCTGGCCAGCGGTTTCCTGGAACAGCGCGGTGGCTTCCGGGATCAGGCAGCACGGGCGTCCGGCCTTGTCGGCGAAGGCCCACATCTGGCCGATGACTTCACTGCCACCGGCCTTCTCGATGAAGGTGTCCTGGCCCCACAAGGCCGGGACTATGACCTCTTCAGCACCCGCTTCGATGAAGCCAGCTCCGGAACCGGCCCTCCAGGATGCGCAGGTTGGCGGCTTGTTCGCCGGTGATCATTCGCGTGCCACGGAGCATGGTCATGGGTAGTTCCTCAGGTTTTTTACAGACAATAAAAAAGGCGCCTTGCAGGGCGCCTTGGTGGTGAATCGAGGGTCAGTGGCGAGGGATGCGCATCACTGACGGCTCGACGCGCATACGCGACCACGGCCCCTGGAATGAGGTCGATGGTGATGGGTGCGCTTGCCGAGCCGGAAAAAATTCATGGCGCATCCTGGCATAGCGGATGCGCCGATGCCAAGCCTACTGACGCGCCATGCAACGCTGATAGCGCTCGTCCACCCGCTTGGCGAACCAGGCGGTGGTCAGCTGGCGCGTGATCTTCGGGCTCTTGAGCTCGATGCCCGGGAGTATCTGCCGCGGCACGCCCTTGCCCTTGGCCTGGTCGGCCAGGGCGAACACCTTTCGGTACAGCGCGGTTTGCTCGAACTGCGCGCTGTCGCCCTGCTCCAGCTGGTCGCGAATCACCGGGTTGCGCAGCCCCAACTGCTTGCCCAGGGTGCGTACTGCCAGCTCGGTGCTGCCGGGCAGGATCGAGTCGTAGCGGATCAGGTCGCCATCGAGCGCCAGGCGAATCCCGCTGAGCTGGCTCACTGCGGCCTGGAACGCGGCATTGCGACTGGCGTACCAGCCAGCGTTGAAGTCGGCGAAGCGATACAGCGGCTGCGGATAGCTCACCGGATAACCCAGCAGGTGGGCGATGCCGAAGTACAGGCCACCGCGACGACTGAAGACCTCATGGCGGATCGAGTCCCGGGGTGAATAGGGATAGCCCTGGGCATGTTTCTCGGCAAAGGCGATGCTGACCTGCATCGGCCCGCCGGTGTGCACCGGGTTGAAACCACCGAACAGGGTCTGCCCCATGGGCACCTGGCCGATGAAGTCATCGAAGATCGCGCTCAGCTCCTTTTCGGTACGGGCCTTGGCCAGGCGCTGGCTGTAGGACTGGCCATCGCCGGAGCGCACCTGCAACGCGGCGCTGACCAGCATCGCCGGCACATGCACCTTGGCCGCGCGACGATCGACTTCATCCCGGGCAATGCGCCCCAGGCCCGGCACCGCCGGATCGACCTGGAAACCGGACTCCTGCTCGGCCACCGCCAGCACCGCGCACAGGTTGCCGGGACTGGGCTCGAGCCCCTGGGCGCTGAATGCCACCTGGATATCCCGGGCCCAGCCCTGGCGATCGTTCACCTGGGCGGGCAACAGTCGCAGGATGCGCGCCTGGACCTGCTCGGCAGGTATCTGGGGCGAGCGGGAACCGGGCTGGCTGGCACAACCGGCCAACAACAGCAGGCCCAGGAAACTGCCGACAAGGCGATGTGAAATCATGGTTCTCCAAGGAAAGTCGGGACCCGGTCCCATGCAAGTAAAGCAACGAACGCGAGCTTCGACCGAAGAGCTGTAGCGCCGTTCCCCTGCCCCGCTGTGATCGGCTTCGTATAGCCGCTACTGCAGGCTCGGCAGCGGTTACAGATCCGCTCAAATCGCCGGCAACAAGAACAGGGCCGACTAGAATCCATCTACTGCACATCCCCGCCTGGGTGTATGTTCGACGACTCCCCCGCCTTGCCAAGGAGTTCTGCCCGGATGTTGAACCTGGATTTCTTGATCACCAGCCTGATCGTCGTGCTGATCCCCGGCAGCGGCGTGATCCTCACCATTTCCACGGCCCTGCTGGTCGGCAAGCGCGCCAGCCTGTTCACCGCCATCGGCTGCACCGGCGGGATAGTCCCGCACCTGCTGGCCTCGATCCTCGGCCTGTCGGCGATCCTGCACACCAGCGCCTTGGCTTTCCAGGGCCTGAAGTTCGCCGGGGTCGCCTACCTGCTGTACCTGGCCTACGCCACCTGGCGCGATCGCTCGGCCTTCGCCGTCGATAGCAACGCGGTCAGCCAGGGCGCCGGCGCGCTGATGCTCAGGGCCTGCCTGCTGAACATCCTCAACCCCAAGCTGACGATCTTCTTCCTCGCCTTCCTGCCGCAGTTCATCAACCACGACGGCAGCGACCCGATCCCGCAGATGCTGCTCTTGAGCGGCGTGTTCATGGCCATGACCTTCTTGGTGTTCGTGCTCTACGGCCTGCTGGCCAACCTGTTCCGCACCGCGGTGATCGAGTCGCCCAAGGTCCAGGACTGGCTGCGCCGCAGCTTCGCCGCCAGCTTTGCCGGCCTGGGGCTGAACCTGGCCTTCGCCCAGCGCTGAACCCGTGGCAAAGCGCCAGGCCCATGACATTGACTTCCTTGCCGAGGATCCAGACATGAACTGCAGCGACGTACTGATCAGCGGCGCCGGCCCCACCGGCCTGGTCCTGGCGCTCTGGTTGCGCCAGCAAAGGGTCAAGGTGCGGATCATCGACAAGACCCACGGCCCGGGCACCACGTCCCGGGCCCTGGCGGTGCAGGCCCGGACCCTGGAGCTGTATCGCCAGCTGGGCCTGACCCAGGCCATCGTCGAGCGTGGCTACCACGTGCCGGCGGTGAACCTCTGGGTCAAGGGCGAGCGGGCCGCGCAGTTGCCGTTCAATGCCATCGGCGGCGACCTGACGCCCTACCCCTTCCTGCAGATCTTCCCCCAGGACGAACACGAGCAACTGCTGATCGAGCGCCTGGCCCTGCTGGGCACCCAGGTCGAGCGCGACACCGAACTGCTGGCCTTCACCGACCACGGCCACCTGGTCAACGCCCGGCTGCGCGGCCCCGACGGCCGCGAAGAACACTGCCAGGCGTTCTACCTGGCCGGTTGCGACGGTGCCCACTCCGTCGTGCGCAAGACCCTGGGCAGCGCCTTCCCCGGCGGCACCTACCAGCAGGTGTTCTACGTCGCCGATGTCGAGGCCGGCGGCCCGAGCCTCGATGGCCAGTTGCATGTGGACCTGGACGATGCCGACTTCCTTGCGGTGTTTCCCCTGGCCCAGAGTGGCCGGGCGCGACTGATCGGCACCGTGCGCGACGAACGCGCCGAGCACCCGGAGCACCTGCGCTTCGAGGATGTCAGCCAGCGCGCCATGCACCAGCTCAAGGTGGAGGTCGGCCAGGTCAACTGGTTCTCCAGCTACCGGGTGCACCATCGGGTGGCCGAGCAATTCCGCTGCGGCCGGGCGTTCCTGCTCGGCGACGCGGCGCACCTGCACAGCCCCGCTGGCGGCCAGGGCATGAACACCGGGATTGGCGACGCGATCAACCTGGCCTGGAAGCTGGCCGCGGTACTCAAGGGCCAGGCCAGCGAGAGCTTGCTGGACAGCTACGGCATCGAGCGCATGGAGTTCGCCCGGCGCCTGGTGGCCACCACCGACCGGGTGTTCAGCTTCGCCACCGCCGATGGGCCGATCGCCCAGCTGGTGCGGACCCGCCTGGCGCCCCTGCTACTGCCGAAGATCGCCGCCGTGGAGCGGGCCCGGGAGTTCCTGTTTCGCACCGTGTCGCAGATCACCCTGAACTACCGCGGCATGCCCCTGAGCGCCGGCGGCGTCGGCCCGGTCCACGGCGGCGATCGCCTGCCCTGGGTCAGGACCGAGGGGCAAGACAATTTCGACAGCCTGGAGTACCTGGGCTGGCAGGTGCATGTGTATGGCGAGGCGAATGAGGATTTGCGCGACTGGTGCCAGGCCCGGGGTGTCCCATTGTCGAGCTTCGACTGGCTGCCGGCCCATGCCGAGGCCGGGCTGGTGCGCAACGCCCTGTACCTGCTGCGCCCCGACACCTACGTCGCGCTAGCGGAGCGTTCGGCCGACCCGCAGGTGCTGGAGCGGTATTTCCGTGAACAGCAGATATCCCCACAGCCCGCCACGGCGTTGCCCAGGACGCCGTGAGACTTGCCCCGCTCCATCGGTATTGGCAAGGCGGTTCCGGCATCAGCCAGCCCCGCCTCACGGGCCTTAGAAGTCGGCCTTGACCGACAGGGTGAAGTTGCGCGGATCACCATAGAAGTTGCCGAAGTTTTCGGTACCGATGGTGGTGTAGTAGCGCTTGTCCAACAGGTTGTTGCCGTTCAGCGCCAGGGACCAGGTGTCGTCGATGCGGTAGCCGATCCGCCCGTTCCAGATGGCATAACCGGCCTGGCTGATGTGCTTGCCGCTGGCAGGCGAGACGCGGAAGTTGTCGCTCTGGGCATTGACCCCGGCCCCCAAGGTAAAGCGCTCCAGAGCACCTCCCAGCTGGTAGTCGCCCCAGACGCGCAACAGGTGCCGCGGTACATAGGAGTTGAATGGCTGGCCGTTGTTGTTGCGGTCGGCGTCCTCCAGGGTCTTGGTCTGGGTATAGGTGTAGCCGGCCAGCACCTGCAGGCGCTCGATCACCTCGCCACTGACTTCGGCTTCAAAGCCCTGGGCGCGGACCTTGCCCGAGTTCATCGAACACGTACTGTCGGGGCATGCCGGGTCGTCCTGCTGGGCATCCTGCTGGATCGTGCGGAACAGGCTGAAGGCGCTGTTCAGGCGGCCATCGAACCACTCGCCCTTGATCCCTGCTTCGTAGCTCTTGCCCACCAGCGGCTTGAGGGTGGTGCCATCCAGGGTCCGGTAGTTGCCCTGGGGGGTGAAGATGCTGGAATAGCTGGCATACAGCGTCAGGTTGTCGTTGAGGTCATACAAGATCCCGGCGAACGGGGTGACCTCGCCGGTTTCCTTGGAACGGGCACTGCTGGGCGTACGGGTTTCGCGCCAGTAGGCCACGGCATCGTTCTGCGACTTGTACCAGCTGACCCGGCTGCCCATCACCAGGGTCAGCGGGTCGGCCAGTTTCAGGCGCAGGGTGGAATACAGCCCTTGCTGCTGGATCCGTATATCGGAGGGGCCGCCCCGGCTGGAGTTGGCCTGGTAGTAGCTGTCATCGGGCTTGGGCAGGTGGTGATCGGGGTCCAGCACATTCTGCCGTTGCGGCAAGCTGGCCACGGCGAAGAAGTCGTCCTTGATCGAGCGGCTGGCATTGGCCCCGACAGTCAGTTCGTGCTCCTGGCCAAAGGCCTGGAAGCGCCCGTCGACATAGGCATCGAAGCCATAGTCCACCTGGTCGTAGTCAAAGGTGCTGGCCAGCATCAGGGTATTGGAGCGGCTGGCGCCCACCGGCACCGAGCCGCTGGGGAACGCGTACTCGATGTCCTGGGTGTTGCGGCTGTAGACCCCGGCCACCTTCAGCGCCCAGTCATCGTTGAGCTGCTGCCGGAGGTCGGCGAAATAGGTCGCGCGCTTGCTGCGCGAGTTGTTCCAGGCGGCGTTCAGGCAAGTCGAACGGCCGAGCTTGAGATCGCTGCCATCGCTGTAGCGCGGCAGGCCGCCCCAGCATGGGCGCGAATCGACGTCTTCATAGGCCATGCCCAGGCCCAGGGTGGTGTCGTCACCAAGATCGAAATCCAGGGCGCCGTAGTAGACCTGGTCCTTGCGCTCGCCCAGGTCATAGAAGTACTGCCGGGTCTGCTGGGTGACCACCGCCCGGCCACGGACCGTGCCGGCATCGTTCAACGGCCCGCCGGTGTCCACCTGGGCCCGATAGTTTTCCCAACTGCCGGCGGACATCGCAAGCTCGGTGTGCGGCGTGGCCTGGCCACGCTTGCGCACGAAGTTCACCGAGCCTGCGGTACCGCCCGCGCCCTTGAGCATGCCGGCGGCGCCACGCAGGATCTCCACCCGATCATAAAAGGCCATGTCGCTGCTGAAGCTGTCGGCCTGCACGTAGCTGCTGCCCATGTCCAGGGGCACGCCGTCGTACTGGTACTGGCCGGTCATGCGAAAGCCCCGGGAGTAGAAGTACTTGCCGCCCATGGGCGAGTCGTAGAGGGTGATGCCCGGGGTTTTCTCCATCACCTGGTCGATGGTGTTGAGGTTCTGGTCATCGAGCATCTTGCGGGTAATCACGGTCACCGACTGCGGGGTTTCCTTGAGCGAGTGCTGGCCCTTGCCGATGGTCACCGCGCCCGTGGTGTAGGAGCCGGAGTATTCGGTGGTCGCCCCCAGCTCCTGGCCCTGGACCTGGGTGGTGCCCAACTGCAGGGCGCCGCTGCCCTGGGGTACGGGGCGCAAGACATAGCTGCCGTTGCTCTGGGGTTCGGACTGCCAGCCACTGCCGGCAAGGATCCGCGCAAAACCTTCCTGCACGCCATAGTCGCCCTGCAGGCCGGCTGAGCGCAGGCCAGCGGTCTGCCGGGCATCGAAGGAAATGGCCGCCCCCGCGGCGCTGGCATAACGGCTCAACACCTCGGTGAGCTCGCCAGCGGCGATATCGAAGTGGCGAACTCGCGTCTGCTCGCTGGCAGCCACCGCCATTGCCGGTACCAGCACCATGGCGTGGGCCGTCAGCGCCCCCCACAACCCGATCCTGACCGCCAGCACCCGCTTGGACTTGTGTACATCAGACATGCTTTGCCATCCCCCAATCCTGAAAATGAATCCACTGGGGGATGAGCCGGACCAGGCCCGACAATAGTGCAAACGCGAACAATTATTTTTCACGCAGCCGATCAGCCCACGTGGCTGGCGGAAATCCGCACCCAATACCGGGTATAGCGCTTGACCTGCAACGAGAAGCCGCTTTGCAACGCCGCCAGGGCTCGATCGGTGTCGTCGATGGGAAAGGCCCCGGAGACCTTCAGCCCGGCGATCTGCGGGTCGCACTGCAAGACCCCGCGCCGGTAGCGCGAAAGGTCGGCCAGCAATTCACCCAGGGGGCGGTCGATGGCGATGATGCTGCCTTGGCGCCAGGCGCCCACCGATGCATCGTTGGGCCGCAATGCGGCAAAGTCCCGGGCGCTGAACGCCAGTTGCTGGCCGGCCTCGACCCGGCGCGGTGCACTGCCATGCCCGAGACTGACCTGCACCGCATGCTCGAGCACCGCGACCTGGTCTTCATGCTCGTCGCTGCGCAACAGGAAGCGCGTGCCCAGGGCCAGCACCTTGGCGTGCCGGGTGAACACCTGGAATGGTCGCTGCAACGAGTCGGCACCGGTGCTGACCAGCATCTCGCCCCAGAGCAAGGACACCTTGCGTTGCTCGCCGTCGAACTGCACGTTGACCGACGTATTGGTATTGAGCAGCAGCGAGCTGCCGTCCGCCAAGCCTACTTCTCGGCGTTCGCCGACCTGGGTGCGATAGTCGGCCAACAGTTGCTGGGCGCTGTCGCTACGCCAGCCCAGCCACCCCAGGGAGCCCGCCGAAGCCAGCACCACCAGGTTGCGCATCAACTGACGACGCGAACGCCCGGCTCCGCGCAACGTGGAACCGGCGAGGCCACCGGGCAGCGCCGACATCTGCTCACCCAGTGCCTGCATCTGCGCCCAGGCCTCGCGGTGCAACGGATCGGCCGCCAGCCATTCACGCCACGCCGCCTGGTCCTGTTCACTGGCCGTACCGGAGCGCAGTTGGGCATACCAGCGGGCGGCGGCGCTGATGGCCTGGCGCTCGCCTACGCTCAATTGCAGCGGTGGCAGGCTCATCCGCGTTGCATCCGCATCTGCATCAGGCAGCAATGCTCCATCGCCTTGGCCATGTAGTTGTTGACGCTGCGTACCGACACCCCCAGGCGCATGGCGATCTGCTCGTAGGTCAGGCCATCGCACTGGGACAGCAGGAAGGCCTGCTTGACCTTGGCCCCCAGCCCATCGAGCAAGCGGTCGATCTCCATCAGGGCCTGCAGCAGCATGCCCTGCTCTTCAGGCGAGGGGTGCTCTGCCTCGGGCACCTGGGCCAGGGCCTCGAGATAGGCCTGCTCCAGGGAGCGACGACGGAACAGGTCGATCAGCAAGCCATTGGCGATCCGCGACAGATAGGGCCGAGGCTCACGGATCTCCAGGGCATTGCGCGCCTTGAGCACCCGCACGAAGGTGTCCTGGGCGAGGTCCGCCGCATCGCAGGTGTTGCCCAGGCGGCGGCGCAGCCAGCCCTGGAGCCAGCCATGATGGTCGAGATAGAGGTCGTTGACGGCACAGCTCAGGGTTAAGTCGTCGGCGGGCATGACAGAGGGGATTCATATTTGATAATGAATCGCATTGTCATGTAGGGGCGGAAGGCTTGGCAATAGCCACGAACGTCGCGATGACGTCCGTGGTCTTGGGCACCGGCGCGGCGGGAGTCAGATCCCGGCCAGGGCCAGGTCCATGGCGAAGTAGGTGAAGATCAGGTCGGCGCCGGCACGCTTGATCGAGCCCAGGCTCTCGCGTACCACGCGCTGCTCGTCGATCGCCCCGGCCTGGGCACCGAACTTGATCATCGCGTACTCGCCACTGACCTGGTACGCCGCCACTGGCAGGCGCGAGGCTTCGCGGATGTCGCGGATGATGTCCAGGTAGGCGCCCGCCGGCTTGACCATCAGCGAGTCGGCGCCCTCCTGCTCGTCCAGCAACGACTCACGCACCGCTTCGCGGCGGTTCATCGGGTTCATCTGGTAGCTCTTGCGGTCGCCCTTGAGCGCGCTGCCGCCGGCTTCGCGGAACGGGCCATAGAGCGCCGAGGCGAACTTGGTGGAATAGGCCATGATCGGCGTCTGGGTGAAACCGGCGGCATCCAGGGCCCGGCGGATCGCCTGGACCTGGCCGTCCATGGCTGCCGACGGGGCGATCACGTCGGCACCGGCACGGGCGGCGGCCACGGCCTGCTTGCCGAGGTTGATCAGGGTCTGGTCGTTATCCACCTCGTGGCCGTGCATCACGCCGCAATGACCATGCTCGGTGTACTCGCAGAAGCAGGTATCGGACATCACCACCATCTCCGGCACCGCGTCCTTGGCGATGCGCGACATGCGCGAGACCAGGCCGTTTTCCTGCCAGGTATCGCTGCCGTCGCCATCCAGGTGGTGGGACACGCCGAAGGTCATCACCGACTTGATCCCGGCGCGGGCATAACGCTCGATCTCGCTGGCGAGCTTGGACTCGGGAATGCGCATCACGCCGGGCATGCTTTTGATCGGCACGAAATCGTCGATTTCCTCCTCGACGAAAATCGGCAGTACCAGGTCGTTGAGGGTGAACTCGGTTTCCTGGAACAGGCTGCGCAGCTGTTCGGAGCGACGCAGGCGACGAGGACGGGCTTCTGGAAACTGACTGGACATGGTTTTTCCTAAGGCTGGGCGCGGGACAACTTGAGCTATATCGAAAAAAGGCTGAAAGCTTATGCCTGCGGCCGCCCGGGTACAAACCCGGGATGCTCAAGAGAGCCTTGCCGATCAGGTAACAATCGCCGGCAACCCCGGTGTTCAGGCACTCGCCACGAGGGCCGGGCGGCTTGCTGCGACGATCCGCCGCAAGCATGCCAGGGCAGTTCCGGGGCTGGACTACAGCGTCAGATGTCCATCGATGCAGGTCACTGCGTTGCCACCGATCCACACCTCGTCCCCCACCTGCTCCACCTCGATGCAACCGGCGCGCCCCATGCTCAGGCCCTGGCTGACCCGATAGCGCGCCGGGGCCAGACCCGCCCCCAGCAACCACTGGGCAATGCCGGCGTTCAAGCTGCCGGTGGCCGGGTCCTCGGGCATGCCGTCGCCAGCGATGAAGGCCCGGACTTCGAACTGCGCATCGCTCTCGTCGCGCTCCGGGTCGCAAGGGGCGATCACCCCCACCGCCAGGCCGCTCAACTGCGAATAGTCGGGTTGCAGCTCCAGCACCTGCTGGCGCTCGGCGAGCATCACCGCCAGCCAGCCAGCGCCGTTATCGACCCACTGGGCATCGACGAGCGCCCATGGCGCCAAGCGCAGGCCCTGGCACACCTGCTCCAGCAATTCGGGCGCCACCGGCCCGGAGCGCAGCAGGGGCGGCGCCAGGAATGCCAATTGCTGCCCTTGGCGACGGATCCGCACCAGGCCCACCGCGCACTCCTGGATGATCTCCTGGCCCTTGGGCACCCCACCGGACTCCAGCCAGGCATGGCAGCTGCCCAGGGTCGGGTGGCCGGCGAACGGCAGCTCGTCCAGGGTGGTGAAGATCCGCAGGCGATAGTCGGCACGCGGGTCCCGCGGCTTGAGGATGAATGTGGTTTCACTGAGGTTGGTCCAGTTGGCGAACCTCGCCATTTGCTGGTCGTCGAGCCCATCGGCATCGAACACCACGGCCACCGGGTTGCCTTTGAGGGGCGTGGAACTGAAGACGTCGACCTGCTTGAAGCCCAGGGAGTTCATGGGGTGTCCTGTTGTTGTACTTGGGGGACGGCGAGTCTACGCCGCCGCGCCCACCTCGTGTAGCCGCTCCTCCAGGCTGCGCACGGTATTGCAGGGCCCGCAGGGATCGAGACCTGCTGGAGAATTCCCATGCAAGGCCCCACAGGCCTTCGCGCAGCCTCGCCCTGGCTCGACAGCGGCAACAGATCTTCGCTTCGTCGCTGTCGCAGGTGCGACTTACTGCACCGGCAGGAAGTTCATCAGCAACAGGCTCTGCGCATAGTTGAGTCCCACCCGCCGATAGCGCTCGTCGAGGATCTGCGTCAGCAAGTCCAGGCGCGCGACGATCTTGCCGAACTCCACGGCGAAACTCAGGTTGCTGCCCTCCTCCGAGATCTCGTTGGAGAACAGCAGCAATACGCCGCTGGCATCCTGGCGCTGGCCCAGCATCCAGGTGGCTTTTTCGATATTGCGCGCGGCATTGCTGATGAATTGCGGGTCCAGCGTGTCGGTCATGTAGAACTCGGTGCGCCCGCCATGGGCGGTCACCAGCATGCTGCCGATGGCGTAGATGAAGGCGCCGACCCGGTCGCCCTGGAACTCCGGGCTCAGGGAATAGCTCAGGGCCGCCAGGTCCCGGCGATCGCCCAGGGCCGGCAGCGGCTGGCGCTGTTCGATGGCATTGCGGATCTCCCGCTGCGCCGTGGTGCCATCGGGGTACCCGGACTTGCGCCACTGGCTGGGGTTGCGCAGGTACAGCTTGCCCATCAGCAGGTACAGGCTCTGCAGGTTGTCGCGCATGCCGATGGTGGCCATGCGATCGACGCTGGTCTGGAAGAACTCGTCGGCCTTGCCATTGCGAAACTGGTTGGCGATATCACGCCCCTGCTGCTGGGTGCAGCCGGTGGCGCCGAGCATCAGCAGGCCTGCCAATAGCAAGGTGGGAAACGGGGTTTGCATCATGCAAGAAGAGGGAGCGTAGGCCATCGGCACCGGGTCGACATTCACGAGCTGCAGCGGGGATCGGCGCAGCCAGGCCTGCCCATAGAACGCAAAACGGTAAAAAAGTGCGATGGCAGTGGCCGGCCATCGCCAAATCGCCCGCTGTCGGGCGCTAGAGCCGACTGGGTGAAACGATGATCTTGACGTTGTGCTCCTTGTTGTTGACCAGCTCCTCGAAACCCTGGCCTACGATGTCCTCCAGCTGGATGCGCCCGGTCACCAGCGGCGTGATATCCAGGCGGCCATCGGCGATGAAGGCGATCACATCGGCGAACTCACCGTTGTAGGCCAGGGCTCCCAGCACCTGCTTCTCGGTGGCCACCAGTTCGAAGAAGTTGAACTGGCTGGGCTCCTCGAAAATGCCCACCAGCACGCACTTGCCGGCCTTGCGCACCAGGTCGATGGCCAGCTTGGCGGTGTGCTTGTTGCCGATGCACTCGAAGCTGACATCGGCCCCCAGGCCACCGGTCAGGCGCTTGACCTCGGCCAGGGCATCGCACTCCTTGGGATCGAGCACCAGGCTGGCGCCCACCTCCAGGGCCTTGGCCTTGCGCGCCCCGGACATTTCCAGGGCGATCACCTGGGCCGCGCCGGCGGCCTTGGCGCACATGATGGTGCACAGGCCGATGGTGCCGGCGCCGACCACCACCACGTTCTGCCCCAGCAGGCTGCCGGCCTTTTTCACCGCGTGCATGCCCACCGCCAGCGGCTCGATCAGCGCCCCGGCCTCGGCGGGAAAGTTGGCCGGCAAGGCGTACAACAGGTTGGCCGGCACGTTGACCAACTCAGCGAAGGCGCCGTTGTTCATCAGCCCGGTGAAGGCCAGGTTCTCGCAGATGTTGTACAGCCCGTGGGTGCAGTAATAACAGGTACCGCAGTGCTGGCAGGCGTCCGCCGCCACGGGCTGGCCAACACTGAAGCCCTGGACCCCGGCGCCGAGGGCGACGATCTGGCCGCAGAACTCGTGGCCAAGGATGCACTGGCCCTTGATCCCGGTCAGCGGGTGCGGCGCCTGCACCGGAATGAACACCGGACCTGCCACATATTCATGCAGGTCGGAACCGCAAATGCCGCACCAGTCGACGCGGATCTGCACCCAGCCGGCAGGCGGCGCTTCGGGCAGGGGCACGTCTTCGACACGGATATCGTGGCGGCCGTGCCAGACCGCGGCGCGCATGCTGGCAACTGGCTTGAGGGAAACGCTCATCGTGGCTTCTCCTGATTGTCGTAGAGCTGCGACGGCCCCCTGGCCGGCGCAGCGAACCTCAGTGCTGCTGGATGAAGTCGAGGATCAGGCGATTGACCTGCTCCGCGCTTTCCATCTGCACCATGTGCCCCTGCCCCGGCAGTACCTCGACCTGCGCCTTGAGATCGGCGCTGTGGCTCACCGGGATGATCCGGTCGTCGCTGCCCCAGATCACCAGCACCGGCAGCTCGCCGCCCTGCACCACCGGACGCAGGTCGGCCTGCTGGCGGCCGTTGGTAAACAGCGTGCCTGCCAGCTGCCCGAGGGCCTGCTGCACCCCTTCCAGGCGCTTGTACTTGAGCATGTCGTCGAGCATCTGCCGGTTCACCAGCTCGGGGTTGGAGAACAGCTGCACCAACTGCGGTTTGAGCGCATTGCGATTGCCCGCCTCGACGAAGCCTTGCAGGTAGTCGCCATTGATCTCATGGCCCAGGCCGGCACTGGCGATCAGCGTCAGGGAGCGCACTCGGTGCGGCGCCAGGCGCGTGGTGTCGAGGCACACCGCACCGCCCATGGAATGCCCCACCAGGTGTGCCTGGGCGATGTCCAGGTGATCCAGCAGCGCCAGCAGCACCTCGCTCAGCTCGTCCAGGTCGCCCCGCTGCAAGGCCTTGGCCGACTCGCCGTGGCCCGGCAGGTCCAGGGCGATCACCCGGCGCCCGGTGGCCAGGGCTTCATGGTTGAACAGCCAGTTGTTGAGGTCGCCGCCAAAACCGTGCACCAGCACCAGCGGCGTACCGCCTTCACCCCGTTCGAAATAACGGATCAGCCGGCCGCCCAGCTCGACCTTCTGCGGCGCCGGGCCGCTGTCTTCGTCGGCGTTGTCGCCGGGCACGAAGCTGGCCTGGAACCGCTCGATCACCGCGTCGATCTCGGCGTCGCTGGCCTCGCCCTCCACCACGATGCCCAGCAGCGCGCCCACCGCCAGGGTCTGGTCCTGGCGCGCCACCTGGCGACGCAGGATGCCGGAGAACGGCGCCTCGACACTGCTGGAGATCTTGTCGGTCTCCACGTCCAGCACTTCATCGCCCTTGCTGATGCTCTGGCCTTCTTCCTTGAGCCAGGCATCGACCCGGCCCTCGGTCATCGACAGGCCCCACTTGGGCATGGTCAGGGTATGGATCTGGCTCATCGGCGGCTCCACTCGATCAGGTTCAGCACGGCGTTCTCGATCTTCGCCGCGTCGGGGATGTACAGGTCTTCCAGGGCGTCGGAGAACGGCACCGGGGTATGGGGCGCGGTGACCATCTCGATCGGCGCCTTGAGGGCGGCGAAGGCTTTTTGCGCCACCAGGGCGGAGATGTCGGTGGCCATGGAGCAACGCGGGTTGGCTTCGTCGATCACCACCAGGCGCCCGGTCTTCTCCACGCTTTCCAGGATGCTGTCCTCATCCAGCGGGCTGGTGGTGCGCAGGTCGATGACCTCGCAATCGATGCCACGCCCGGACAGCGCGCGGGCCGCGTCCAGGGCGGTGTTCACCGTACGCCCGTAGGACACCAGGGTCACGTCATTGCCGTCGCGCAGGAAGTTGGCCTCGCCGAAGGGAATCGCATAGGACTCCTCCGGCACCTCGCCTTGCAGGCTGTAGAGCAGCTTGTGCTCGCAGAAGATCACCGGGTCGTTGTCGCGGATGGCCTGGATCAGCAAGCCCTTGGCGTCGTAGGGCGACGAGGGGCAGACCACCTTCAACCCGGGGATGTGGGTCCACAGCGAGGTCAGCATCTGCGAATGCTGGGCCGCGGCACGCAGGCCGGCGCCGACCATGGTGCGGATCACCAGCGGGGTCTGGGCCTTGCCGCCGAACATGTAGCGAAACTTGGCCGCCTGGTTGAGGATCTGGTCCAGGCAGCAGCCGGCGAAGTCGACGAACATCAACTCGCACACCGGGCGCACGCCCCGGGTGGCCGCGCCCACGGCGGCGCCGACGTAACCGATTTCCGACAACGGGGTATCCAGCACCCGCCCGGGGAACTGGTGGTAGAGGCCCTTGGTCACCCCGAGCACGCCGCCCCAGGCGTCGTTGTCGCCGGGGGCACCGGCGCCGCCGGCCACGTCTTCGCCCATGATGAACACGCTGGGGTCGCGGCGCATTTCCTGGGCCAGGGCTTCGTTGATGGCCTGCTGGTAACTGATTTTTCTCGCCATGATGATGGTCTCTTGTTGTTCTTGGAGGAGGCTTTGGAGCCTGTTCACGGCCGAGCGAGCGACGCTCAGGGCGCCTGCGCCGAGCGACAGATCGCGGGGAGGTGCTCAGGGATAGGCGACGTACACGTCGCTGAGCAGGTCCGCCGGGCTCGGCTTGGGATCGCTCTTGGCCTTGCGCACCGCGTCTTCGATCAGCGCTTGCACCTGGGCATCGATGTCGTCCAGCTGGCTGGCCTGTACCAGGCCCGAGCGAGTGGTGCGCTGGCGAAACTGCATCAGGCAGTCGTTGTGCTCGCGGTAATGCTTGACCTCGTCCGGGGCGCGGTAGGTCTGGGCATCGCCCTCGAAGTGGCCGTAGTAGCGGGTCAGCTTGACCTCGATCAGCGACGGTCCCTCCCCGGCCCGGGCCCGTTCCACGGCGGCGCCGGCGGCTTCATGCACGGCGAAGAAGTCGAAGCCGTCCACCGTCACCCCGGGCATGCCGAAACCTGCGGCGCGGTCGGCGATATGGTCGCAAGCCACCGACCAGTTCGAAGCGGTGGCCTCGGCATAGCCGTTGTTCTCGGCGATGAACAGGCACGGCAGGTTCCATACCGAGGCCATGTTCATGGCCTCGAACACCGCACCCTCGTTGGAGCCACCGTCGCCGAAGAACACCACCGACACGCCGTCGCTGCCTTGCAGCCGGGCCGCCAGGGCCGCGCCCACCACCAGCGGCGCCCCGGCACCGACGATGCCGTTGGCACCGAGCATGCCCTTCTCGAAATCGGCGATGTGCATGGAGCCGCCCTTGCCCTGGCAGACCCCGGTCTTCTTGCCGTAGATCTCGGCCATCATCCCGTAGACGTCCACGCCCTTGGCGATGCAATGGCCGTGGCCGCGGTGGTTGGAGGCGATGCAATCGTCATCGCGCAGGTGGGCCATGACCCCGGCGGCCGAGGCTTCCTCGCCGGCGTAGAGGTGGACGAAACCGGGGATCTCGCCCGTGGCGAACTCCACATGCAGGCGCTCTTCGAAAGCGCGGATGGTGCGCATCACCCGGTAGGCGTGCAGCAGCTGGTCAGCGTTCAGGGGTGTCGACATTTTTATTCTCCAGGGGTGTCTTCAGGCTGAAGGTTCATGGGGTGTTGCCGGTGACTGCGGTCGATGGCCAGCAGGCGCTGGCGCGCCGCGTGTTCCAGGACCGCGTTGACGTCGATGCTCAGCGGGCCGCCGGCATCCAGGGTGACCGTGGGCCAGTCACCGGGGTTGAACTCGATCTCGCGCTCGCCATCCAGGGCCAGGGTGCCGGCGCCCAGGCACAGGGACTGGGGCTGGCCCGGTTGCAGGTAGCCGGCCTCCAGTACCCCGCAGCCTTGCAACAGCCCCGGGACCAGGGGCACCAGCAACGCCTCGGGCGAACCTGATGCCAGGCGCATCCAGGCGCCGTGGGGCTGTTGCCGGGTCACCGGCAGCCACAACCCGCAGAGCGCGGAAATACCGATGGACTGCGGCTCGGCGAAGGTCACGAAAACCTCGGCCAGGTCGCTGGCGCGGCTGATGGCCCGGGCCCCGACGAAGGCCAGGGGCGACACCGCCACGTCCACCAGGGCCACTTCGCAGAGGCCCCGGCAAGGCTCGCGCACCAGCAGCCGCTTGTTGCGCCGCAGGGCGATCTCGCCACTCACCCGGCCGCTGGCGTAGAGCCCGCCGGCCAGGCCGGCGCTGGTGGCTTCGCGCAGTTCCGGAAAGGCGTTGTTGGTGCCGGTGGACAGGGTCAGCAGCGGGATATCGCCGACCTCGGCGGCTACCGCCTTGTGGGTGCCGTCGCCGCCGAGCACGGCGATCAGCGCCACCTCGCGCTCGGCCATCCACCGTGCAGCCTGGCGGGTGTCCTCGACGCTCTGGCGCAGGGTCAGGTCGAGGAACTCCAGCTCCGGCCAGTGCTGCTCGCGGGCCTGGCGGCTGCGGCTGTTCTTCTGCACCGCGGCGGCCATGCCGGTCATGTCGGTGGGCATCAGCACCCGCTCGATACCCGTGGCGCCGAAGGCCGCCAGCAGGCGCTGGATCACCCAGACCTTGTCGGTACTGGAAAACAGCCCGGCATTGGCGGTCAGGCGGCGCACATCGCGGCCCGAGGCCGGGTTGGCGATGATGCCGACACTCAACGGGCGGCGGCTCATAAGGTCACCACAGGCAGTTCACGGCCAGGACAGTGCATGGCATACCTCGTTCTTGTTCTTGTTCTTGGATGGGCCCGCCGCCGCGGGAAACCTGCGGCGGGTTGCCAAGAGCCAGAGCAAGGCCGGTGCCAGTTGTCGAAAACCTTGCGCAAAAGCCCGCCGCAGAGCGCCTGGCACGCAGGCCTCGGCGCCTTGCCCGGCGGTGCCGGTGAGACGTTGCATGCCAGGTTGCACGGGGCAGAGGCGAGACCTTGAGACGTTGCGTCTCAACCTCGCCGCCGGGCCAGCCGGTGCTTGTCCGAAGAAGCGGATCGGCGCTTAATGCGCCCCACAACGATAAGAAGCTGCAACCGGAGGCCTGTCATGCTTTCCGCCCATTCCCGCGCCCATGTCGACTGCGTCAGCCGGGTCTTGAAGAACGCCGCGCACCTGCCCCAGGCGCCGGTGCCGAACCTGATCCTCGACTCCTGGCGCCGCTCCATGGAGCAGCACCACCTGGACCCGGCCTCGCTGCAGGGGCCACGCATCCTCTCCGAAGACCTGCTCAAGCAGTGCCGCGAGCGCTCGGAGCTGTTCCTGCGCATCGCCAGCGAAGAAGTGGCGCGCCTGCATGGCCAGGTGCGCGATGCCGACTACTGCGTGCTGCTCACCGACGCCCAGGGCCGCACCATCGACTACCGGGTCGAGTCCGCCATCCGCAACGATTGCCGCAAGGCCGGCCTGTACCTGGGCACCTGCTGGTCGGAGGGCGAGGAAGGCACCTGCGGCGTGGCCGCGGTGCTCACCAGCGGCGCTGCGGTGACGGTGCACAAGCGCGATCACTTTCGCGCCGCCTTCATCGGCCTGACCTGCTCCGCGGCCCCGGTGTTCGACCCCCAGGGTGGGCTGCTGGGGGTGCTGGACGTCTCGGCGGTGCGCTCGCCGGACGATCGCCGTTCCCAGCACCTGATCCGCCAGCTGGTGGTACAGAGCGCGCGGGCGATCGAGCAGGCGTTCTTCATGAGCAGCGCCCAGGGCTACTGGGTCCTGCGGGCCCACGCCAGCCCGGGTTATGTCGACAGCCAGCCGGACTTCCTGCTGGCCTGGGACGACGACGGTTGCCTGCAAGCGCTGAACCCCGCCGCCCGGGCCTACTTGCTGCGCCGCCACGGCCAGGTGCCCCGGCACATCGCCCAGGTGTTCGACACCCAGCTGCTGCAGCGCGCCAGGGACCAGGCGCTGTGGCCCCTGGATGGCGAGCTGCACGGTCGCCTGCAAGCGCCGCGCAGGCCGGCCAGCCGGCCACGGCTGCCACTGGCCGGGCAGGCGCTGGACCCCAGGGTGGAGCAGAGCCTGCGCCTGGCGGTGCGGGTCAAGGATCGCCACCTGCCGGTGCTGGTCCAGGGCGAGACCGGCAGCGGCAAGGAAGTCTTCGCCCGCCAGCTGCACCAGGCCAGCCAGCGCCGCGAGCGGCCGTTCGTGGCGCTGAACTGCGCGGCGATTCCGGAAAACCTGATCGAGAGCGAACTGTTCGGTTATGTCGCCGGGGCCTTCACCGGAGCCTCCAGCAAAGGCATGCAGGGCCTGCTGCAACAGGCCGACGGCGGCACCCTGTTCCTGGACGAGATCGGCGACATGCCCCTGGCCTTGCAGACCCGCCTGCTGCGGGTACTGGCCGAGGGCGAGGTGGCGCCGCTGGGCGCCGCGCGGCGCCAGGCGGTGGATATCCAGGTGATCTGCGCCACCCACCGCGACCTGGAAGCGCTGGTGGCCGATGGCAGCTTTCGCGAGGACCTGTATTTCCGCCTGGGCGGCGCGCGCTTCCAGCTACCGCCCTTGCGCGAGCGCAGCGACCGCCTGGCGTTGATCACCCAGATCGTTGAAGAAGAGTCCCAGCGTTGCGGCACGCCCCTGCAACTGGGCGACGCGGCCCTGGAGTGCCTGCTGGGCTATCGCTGGCCGGGCAACGTGCGCCAGCTGCGCCACGTGCTGCGCTATGCCTGCGCGGTGTGCGAAGGGCCGGTGATCCAACTGCAGGACCTGCCGGAGCAGTTGCACCGGGCCAGTATCCAGGCAATCGCTACCCAGGCCCCGGACCCGGCGAGCAACCCGGAACGCCAGGCGCTGCTGGATGCCCTGGTGCGCCATCGCTGGAAACCCGTGGCCGCCGCCAAGGCCCTGGGCATCTCCCGGGCGACCTTGTACCGCCGGGTCCGGCAGCATGGCATCCAGATGCCGGGACGCAGTTGCCCCTGAGTATCGGCCGGAGTATTGGGCAAATGACGACAAGCGCTCTAGCACGGCACTTTCACCCTGAAAACGGCTAGTTTCGTCCATTGGTCGCGGATGCTTTTGCCATGGAAATTACCTATGCTGGCGGCTCACAAGGAAGTCCGCTTCCCCCCGACAGGCAAGCCAAAGACCCCACTCATTCCTATGCATGATTCTCGACTCTCCCCATCCCCCACGACAGCAAGCGGCAAATCCGGCAGTCCCGCGCGACGGGGGCGCCCGCTCGGCAACCACGAGGAGAAGCGCGCAGAGCTGCTCAAAGCGGTGGTCGCCGTGGTGGCGCAAGAGGGCTACATCGGCACCTCCATGCGCCGCGTCGCCCAATATGCCAACTGCACCACTGGCGCGGTGACCTACTATTTCGCCAACAAGGAAGAGATGCTCGCCGCCGCCGCACAGGACCTGTTCGACCAGTTCGACGCCGTGCTCGAGCGCGAGGCCGCCAAGCCCCGGGTGGACATCAAGACGATCATTTCCAGCTGGCTGAGCTGGGGCAAGGGCGGCGACACCAACGCCCTGCTCGCCGCCCTCTTCCACCTGCTGACCCACGCCCGCCACGAACAGGCCCTGGCCGATATCTTCCAGCAACGCTATTGCCGCTTCCGCCAGTCCTTCGCCGCGATGTTGGCCAAGGGCCAGGCCCAGGGCGATATCCGCGACGATATCGATGCCGAGCTGCTGGCCGACCAGATCTGCGCCATGGGCGATGGCTGGAAGATGGTCCAGCCGGTGGAACCGGAACGCTTCGCCCCGGAGCGCCAGGAAGCGCTGCTCGATGCCGTGGTGGTGCTAGTGGCGCCCTATAGGCCCCGTCCCCAGTGAAGCCCGCGCCAGGCCCCGGCGCCGTTGGCTAGCCCGGCCCTGCGGGCTGGAAACGCGCGCGATAGCGGCCGGGGCTCTCGCCGATCCATTTCTTGAAGGCCCGGTGGAAAGCGCTGGGCTCCTGGAATCCGGTCAATTCGGCGATCTCGCCGATGCTGGCCGCCGAGCGGCGCAGCAGGTCCACGGCGACGTTGCGCCGGACCTCGTCCTTGATCTCCTGGTAGGAGCCCCCCTCGCGCTCCAGGCGCCGGCGCAGGGTGCTGGGGCTCATCTGCAGTTCACTGGCGAAGGCTTCCAGGGTCGGCCACTGGCTGTAGTGGCTGCCCCGCAGGCGCTGGTGCACCTGGGTGGTGAGGCCGTGCTGGTTGCGAAACCGGATCACCAGCCATTGCGGGGCGCTGCGCAGGAATACCTTGAGCGAAGCCAGGTCCTGGACCACCGGCAGGCGCAACAGGCGGCTGGCGAACTCGATCTCGGTGCGCCCGGCGTTCCAGGTCAGGTTGCTGCCCCACAGCAGCACGTCGTCGTCGAGGCTGAGGCGAGCATGGCGAAACTCCGCACGATCGATGGGAATCCGCCGTCCACCCAACCAGCACAACAGGCTGATGACCAGCACCAGCAGGGTTTCCTCGGCGTAGTGCGCGCGCAGCGGCTCGGCGCCCTGGCTCTGGAGGCTGATCACCGCACGCTTGCCGCGCATGCTGAGGCTGGCGCGCAGGTCGCGCAGGAACAGGCCGAAGTTGTTCAGGCACTGGCGCAGCGCCTTCTCCAGGTTCGGTTCCTGGATCAGTCCACGACAGATGAGGGCGAAGGCCCCGGGCGGCAAGCCGTGGGAATCGAGCTGGAAGAACTCGTCGTGCAATTCACGGATCTGCATCAGCCACAGGGCCGCGAACGCGCTGCCAGGCACCCGCGCCCGGGGCTGCTCGAGGAGCGCGGGGTCGATGCCGACCTCGGCCAGCAGCGCTGCCAGGCGCGCCGGCCGCGATTGCAGGGCGTGGGTCATGACCCGTAGGTAATAAGCGGCGACCGAATCGGTTTCGCGCATCTGGCAGCTGTCCTCCGGCATGGCCGCTGTGGCAAAAAACGCCAGCACGGTTGACCGCTTTCGGCATAGTCCGGCCCCCGTGCGGGGCCCTAGACTCGCGCTCGACAATGGGCCGTGCAAGGCATGGCCGCCATGCTCCGCGAAGGCAACGAACAAAGGAAGAGCTGAAGATGAATCTTGCGAACATCGGTGTGATCGGCGCCGGCACCATGGGTAACGGTATCGCCCAGGTCTGCGCCCAGGCGGGCTTTGCCGTGACCCTGCTGGACATCGCCCAGCCCGCCCTGGAAAAGGCCCTGGCCACCATCGGCAGGAACCTCGACCGGCAAGTGGCCAAGGGCGGCCTGAGCGAGGAGCAGAAGCTCGCGACCCTGGAGCGCATCCGCATCAGTACCGACTACGCCACGCTCAAGGATGTCCAGCTGGTGATCGAGGCTGCCACCGAGAACCTCGAGCTCAAGCTCAAGGTGCTGCAGCAGATCGCCGCCCAGGTCGGCCCCGAGTGCGTGATCGCCTCCAACACCTCGTCGCTGTCCATCACCCAGCTGGCGGCCAGCGTCAGCGCCCCGGAGCGCTTCATCGGCCTGCACTTCTTCAACCCGGTGCCGGTCATGGGCCTGATCGAGGTGATCCGTGGCCTGCAAACCAGCGATGCGACCCACGCCCTGGCCATGGACATGGCCCAGCGCCTGGGCAAGACCGCGATCACCGCCGGCAACCGCCCGGGCTTCGTGGTCAACCGCATCCTGGTGCCGATGATCAACGAGGCGATCCTGGTGTTCCAGGAAGGCCTGGCCAGCGCCGAGGACATCGACGCCGGCATGCGCCTGGGCTGCAACCAGCCGATCGGCCCATTGGCCCTGGCCGACCTGATCGGCCTGGACACCCTGCTGGCGATCCTCGAAGCCTTCTACGACGGCTTCAACGACAGCAAGTACCGCCCCGCCCCGCTGCTCAAGGAAATGGTTGCCGCCGGCTACCTGGGCCGCAAGACCGGACGTGGCTTCCATGCCTATGGCTGAACGCTGCTCGCGCTTCGCGCAAAGCCGCGACAAGGCCCTGGAGCTGTTCGCCAGCAAGGGCTTCGGCCAGGTCGGCATGCGCGAGCTGGCCAGCCACCTGGGGCTGACGCCGGGTTCGCTGTATCACCACTACCCGAGCAAGCAGCACCTGTTGCTGGACCTGATCGAGGAGTTCTTCGACGAGCTGCACGGCACCCTCAAGCGCCTGCAGCGGCGCAAGCTCCAGGACGGCTGCCTGGTGGCGCTGATCCGCGCCCACCTGAAACTGCACCGGGAACTGCCCCGGCACTTTCGCCTGGTGGAGCGCGACAGCGGCTGCCTGAACCCCGACCAGCAGTTGCGCGTCGAGCAATTGCGCGCAGGCTACGAACAGCAGTTGCTGCAACTGCTGGGCACGCCGGTCGGGCAAGGGGAAGCCGCGCGCCGGGCCACCGCCCATGCGGTGGCCAACCTGCTCAATACCGCCCCCAGCTGGTTCCAGGAACAGCCCCTGGGCGAGCGCGAGCGCGAAGCCTTGCTGGAGAACCTGCTCAGCGGTGCCATCGAACGCCTGCTGGGCACAGGCCCGAGCCACAGCGCCGTGGCCTGAGGCCAGGCCTCAGCGCAATTGCAACGGGTCCACCAGGCCGGCGGCGATGGCCATGCCCACCAGCTCCGGCAGATGCTCGGCCTGCATGCGCTTCATCACCCGCGAGCGGTACAGGTCGATGGTCTTGATGCTGACCCCCAGCTGCTCGGCGATCTCGCGATTGGTGTAGCCCCGCACCAGCGGCAGCAGCACATCCTTTTCCCGTGGCGTCAGGCTCTCCAGGCGCTCCAGCACCCGGGCCTGCCCGGCGCCCTGGCGCTGGCGGCTGCCGGCGCGGTTCAGCGCCTGCTGCACGCTATCGAGCAGCAGTTGCTCGTTGTAGGGCTTCTCGATGAAGTCCGCCGCCCCGGCCTTGAACGCGCGGACCACGATGGGCACGTCGGCATGGCCACTGACGAAGATCAGCGGCAGGTCGATTTCCCGCTGGCGCAGCTCTTGCTGGACATTCAACCCGCCCATGCCGGGCATGCGCACATCCAGCAGCACACAGGCGTTGCGGCTCGGGTCGCAATGCTCGAGGAACTCGCGGCCACTGGTGAAGGGCACGGCCGCCAGGCCCACCGACTCCAGCAGCCAGACCGTGGAGTCGAGCATGGCCGGGTCATCGTCGACCACGTACACCAACTGCTGCGTCGCACTCGTCATGGCCTTGCTCCTGTATTCGGGGAAATGGATGGGTCGGTCTCAAGCGGCGCCGTGGCCGGCAGATGGCAGTCCATGCGCAGGCCCCGGGCCTGGGGCCGGGCCTGCAAGTCGCCACCGAAACCCTCGACGATGCTGCGGCTCATGGACAGCCCCAGGCCCAGGCCATTGGCCTTGCTGGTGTAGAACGGGGTGAACAACTGCGCCAGCTGCTGGGTAGAAACCCCGGGGCCCTGGTCGCTGACACTGATGCAGACCCCACCCTCGGCGCCGGCCATGGCCTGGAGCACGATCTGCGAGGCCTGTTGCGCATGGACCTCGCGATTGGCCTCGATGGCGTTGCGCAAGAGGTTGAGCAGCACCTGTTCCAGCAGCACCCGGTCGGCGTAGACCGGCGGCAGATTATCCGCCAGGCGCAGCTCGATCACCACCTGGCACGCCTGGGCTTCCCAGGCGCACAGGCGCACGGTTTCCCGGGCCACCTCGGCGCTGTCCAGGGCCTGGAGCCGCCGCCCGCCCTTGCGCAGGAACGCCCGCAGGCGCTTGATCACCTCGGCGGCGTGGGTCGCCTGCTCGGCGATGCGCTCCAGGCCCTGGGCCACCTTCCGCGCGGCCTGGGGCTGGGTGTCCAGCGCCTGCAGATAGCGCTGGCTGGCATTGGCATAGTTGACCACCGCCGCCAGCGGCTGGTTGATCTCGTGGGCGATGCCCGAGGCCAGCTCGCCCAGGGTCACCAAACGCGCGGTATGGGCCAGCTCGTCCTGGTGATGACGCTGCTGGGCTTCGCGCAATTCGCGCTCGCTCTGGTCATGGGCCACCAGCGAATAGAAGCGCTCGCCGCTGGCCGCCCGGTGCGCCAGGAGCATCAGCGACACCGCCACCGAGTCACCGCCCGAGGGCGGCTGCAAGCGAGTCTCGATGCTCCAGCGCCCGGTGCGCTCGGCGCATTCCCAGCCCTCTCGCTGCAGGCTTTGCAGCACCGCCGGACTGAGGATCGCCGCCAGCTCGGGCATCACCTGCCCGGGCTCCAGGCCCAGGGCGCGCCGGGCGGCCGGGTTGAGGTAGGTGACGCTGCCGCCCGGCTGGACGAACAGCACCGGATCGGGGTTGGCTTCCACCACCTCGGCCAGGCGCCGCTTGTTCTCCTCGGCCTGGACCCGGGCGGTGATGTCCCGGGATACCGCCACCACCTCCACCACCGCCCCGGTGTAGGTCTCGCGGATCGCCCGGCAGGCGGTCTCGAACCACAGGTAGTGGCCGTCGCGATGGCGGATGCGATAGGTCATGGTGTGGTAGCCGTCCTGCTCCAGGGCATCCCCGGTGCGCTGCATCAGCCCGGCCAGCCCGCGGCTGTGCAACAGGCTGCGGGCGGGCATGCCGCGCAGCTCCTCGGGCCAGTAGCCGAGCAGGGTCCAGGACGCAGGCGAGGCGTCGAGGAAGCAGCCGTCGGGGGTGTGCCGGGAAATCAGGTCGGTGGTGTTCTCGGTGATCAGCCGATACAGCCGCCGGGCCCTGGCCGATTCGCGCTCGGCCTGCACCTGGGTGGTGGCCTCGCGGCAACGGGCCAGGACCCGCTGGCGATACGGGTCGGGGATGAAGGTCCAGAGCAGGATCCGCTCGCCGCACCGGGCCTCGACGTCCTCGATCGGCCGTTGCTGGTCGAGGCAGGCCCGCACCAGGGCCGGGTGGTTGACCGGCAGCCAGGCCGCCAACCCATCCCCTGTCGCGCCCTCCAGCCACTGGCGCAGCGCCGGGTTCAGGTCCAGCGGCCGGGCCTCGGCATCCAGCAGCGCACTGGGCTGCGGGTCATGGCCCAGCCAGGGCGAATCCGGCAGGTGGCCTTCGCGCTGCTGGCGCAGCCAATGGCTCAAGTGAGGGGAGCTTTGCATCATCGTTGGACCTTTGGGGATCATCGGCGATCAATATAGTATTAATACTATACAACTCAGGTATTACTTCCATATCAATCCGCAAACAGTATATAAAAGCCTCCGGATAAGTCACCGAGGCGCCAACGAGCGCCTCGGTCAATAGAGCTAACAATCAGCCACCGGGTGCCCGAACCATGTCCATCTACGAGCAAGGCCTTGCGCCGTCTGCCGTCAACCACATCGCCCTTTCGCCCCTGAGCTTCATCGAGCGTACCGCCGCGGTCTATCCGGACTACCCGGCGGTGGTCCATGGTTCGATCCGTCGCACCTGGGCCCAGACCTACAGCCGCTGCCGGCGCCTGGCCTCGGCCCTGGCCGGGCGCGGAATCGGCAAGAACGACACGGTGGCGGTGATGCTGCCCAACATCCCGGCGATGCTCGAGGCGCATTTCGGCGTGCCGATGATCGGCGCCGTGCTCAACGCCCTCAACGTGCGCCTGGACGCCGAGGCCATCGCCTTCATGCTGGCCCACGGCGAGGCCAGGGTGCTGATCGCCGACCGCGAGTTCCATGCAGTGATCCAGGCCGCCGTGGCCATGCTCGACCACCCGCCGCTGGTGATCGACCTCGACGACCCGGAGTACGGCGAGGGCCAGCCGGTCAGCGACCTGGACTACGAGGCGTTCCTCGCCGAGGGCGACCCGGAGTTCGCCTGGCAGTGGCCGGATGACGAGTGGCAGGCCATCGCCCTGAACTACACCTCCGGCACCACCGGCAATCCCAAGGGCGTGGTCTATCACCACCGCGGCGCCTACCTCAACGCCCTGGGCAACCAGATGACCTGGGCCATGGGCAACCACCCGGTGTACCTGTGGACCCTGCCGATGTTCCACTGCAACGGCTGGTGCTACCCCTGGACCGTCACCGCCCTGGCCGGGGTCCACGTATTCCTGCGCCGGGTCGACCCGCAGAAGATCCTCAACCTGATCCGCGAACACCAGGTCAGCCACCTGTGTGGCGCGCCCATCGTGCTCAATGCCCTGGTGAACATGCCGGAGTCGGCCAAGGCGGCCATCGACCACCCGGTCAAGGCCATGGTGGCCGGGGCCGCGCCACCGGCCAAGGTGATCGGCGCCGTGGAAGAAATGGGCATCCAGGTCACCCACGTCTACGGCCTGACCGAGGTCTACGGCCCGGTGACCCTGTGTGCCTGGCACGCCGCCTGGGACCCGTTGCCCCTGGAAGAGCGGGCGCAGATCAAGGCGCGCCAGGGCGTGCGCTACCCGACCCTGGAAGGGGTGATGGTGGCCGACCCGAAGACCCTGGAACCCACGCCCCGGGACGGCCAGACCATCGGCGAGATCTTCATGCGCGGCAACACGGTGATGAAGGGCTACCTGAAGAACCCCAGCGCCACCGCCGAAGCCTTCGAAGGCGGCTGGTTCCACACCGGCGACCTGGGCGTGACCCATCCGGACGGCTACGTGGAGATCCGCGACCGGCTCAAGGACATCATCATTTCCGGAGGCGAAAACATCTCGACCATCGAACTCGAAGGCGTGCTCTATCGCCATCCGGCGGTGCTGGAAGCGGCGGTGGTGGCCCGGCCCGACGAAAAATGGGGCGAGACGCCCTGCGCCTTCATCACCCTCAAGGCCGACCACCAGGACGTGCGCGAAGCCCAGATCATCGCCTTCTGCCGCGAGCACCTGGCGGGGTTCAAGGTGCCGCGCACCGTGGTCTTCAGCCAGTTGCCCAAGACTTCCACCGGCAAGATCCAGAAGTTCGTCCTGCGCGACATGGCGAAAAACCTCTAGCCTGAACCCAAGATCCCCGCGCATGCTGGCCCCGGCATGTTCGCGGGGCCCGCCCCTTTTGAATCACGCGGCCACGGCCGTGCAACCTCCACCCTTGCACGAGGTTTCCTGCAATGCCCGAATTCAACGCTCCCCTGCGCGACATGCGCTTCGTCCTGCATGAAGTGTTCAACGCCCCCAAGCTCTGGGCCCGGCTGCCGGCCCTGGCGGACATCGTGGACGGCGACACCGCCGATGCGATCCTCGAGGAAGCCGCCAAGGTCACCGCCACCCTGGTGGCCCCGCTCAACCGCAGCGGCGACGAAGAAGGCGCCACCTGGGAGGCCGGCCAGGTGCGCACCCCCGCAGGCTTCAAGGAGGCCTATGCGACCTATATCCAGGGCGGCTGGGTCGGCCTGGGCGGCAATCCGGCCTATGGCGGCATGGGCATGCCGAAGATGCTCGCGGTGCAGTTCGAGGAGATGCTCTACGGCGCCAACTCCAGCTTCGCCCTGTACTCGACCCTGAGCTCCGGCGCCTGCCTGGCCATCGACGCCCACGCCAGCGAGGAACTCAAGGCGCGCTACCTGCCGGCGATGTACGAAGGCCGCTGGGCCGGCTCCATGTGCCTGACCGAGGCCCACGCCGGCACTGACCTGGGGATCATCCGCACCCGCGCCGAACCCCAGGCCGACGGCAGCTATCGCATCAGCGGCAGCAAGATGTTCATCACCGGCGGCGAGCAGGACCTGACCGAGAACATCATTCACCTGGTATTGGCCAAGCTGCCGGATGCCCCGGCCGGGCCCAAGGGCATCTCGCTGTTCCTGGTGCCCAAGATCCACGTCGACGCCAACGGCAACCTGGGCCAGGCCAACGCCGTGAGCTGCGGTTCCATCGAGCACAAGATGGGGATCAAGGGCTCGGCCACCTGCGTGCTGAACTTCGACGGCGCCAGCGGCTACCTGGTGGGCGAGGCCAACAAGGGCCTGGCTGCGATGTTCACCATGATGAACTACGAGCGCCTGTCCATCGGCATCCAGGGCATCGGCTGCGCCGAGAACTCCTACCAGAACGCCCGGACCTACGCTCGCGAGCGCCTGCAGAGCCGGGCCCCGTCGGGGCCGGTGGCCAAGGACAAGGTCGCCGACCCGATCATCAACCACCCGGACGTGCGGCGCATGCTGCTGACGATGAAGGCCATGACCGAGGGCGGCCGGGCCTTCGCCAGCTACGTCGGCCAGCAGCTGGACCTGGCCAAGTTCGCCGACCAGCCCCATGAGCGGCACAACGCCCAAGCCCTGGTGGCGTTGCTGACCCCGGTGGCCAAGGCGTTCTTCACCGACAACGGCCTGGACAGTTGCGTGCTGGGCCAGCAGGTGTTCGGCGGCCACGGCTACATCCGTGAATGGGGCCAGGAGCAACTGGTGCGCGACGTGCGCATCGCGCAGATCTACGAAGGCACCAACGGCATCCAGGCCCTGGACCTCCTGGGGCGCAAGGTGGTGGCCAACGGCGGCGTGGCCCTGCGCCTGTTCACCGGCGAGATCCGCGACTACGCCTACCTGCCCGGCGCGGCCTATTCGGCGCAGTTGCTCGATGCCGTGCAGCGCCTGGAAGAACTCAGCGACTGGTTGTGCCAGCAGGCCGTGCAGAACCCCAACGCCGTAGGCAGCGCCTGCGTCGAGTACCTGCAGTTGTTCGGTCATGTGGCCTACGCCTACCTGTGGGCGCGCATGGCCCAGGTGGCCGGGCACAAGCGCGCCGAGGACGAACGCTTCTACAGCGCCAAGCTTGGCACCGCGGACTTCTATTTCAGCCGCCTGCTGCCGCGCATCCTTGGCCTGGAGCAGAGCATCCGTGCCGGCAGCTCGCCGCTGTTCAGCCTCGCCGACGAGCAGTTCTGAAGCATCGGGCCGGGCGTGCGGCGCCCGGCCCGGTCCCTTGCACAAGCAGGTGCAAAACCCCGGGCGCCCCGGCATACTCGGCGCCCCTGCCCACCACCCAAGGATGAATCGTGTCGGCATCTGCCCTGCTCATCGCCGGCGCAGCCATCGTGCTGCTGCTCGGTACCCTGCACCTGATCTACACCTTCGCCACCGACAAGTTCCAGCCCCGCGACCCGGCCCTGGCCGAACGCATGCGCGCGGTCGCCCCGGTGATCAGCACCCAGACGAGCCTGTGGCGCGCCTGGATCGGTTTCAACGCCAGCCATAGCCTGGGCGCCATGCTCTTCGGCCTGGTCTATGGCTACCTGGCCTGGCTGCATCCCGAGCTGCTGCAACAGGCCCCGGGGCTTTTGTACCTGGGCCTGGCCTTCCTCGCCGGGCTGTGGGCCCTGGCCGTCCGCTACTGGTTTCGCATCCCGCTGCTGGGCATCAGCCTGGCCTTGCTGCTGTTTGCCGTCGGCAGTGCACTGGCACTCGCCTGAACCTGCACCGCAACCACCCTTCACCTTCATCGAGTTGACCCATGCCCCGCCTGTTCACCCTCTGGTCCTGGCTCTACCATCCCCTGTGCTGGGTCGCCGTCGCGGCGCCGCTGGCGCTGATGGTGTTTTGTGACGTGCAATTGATTGTCCCGCGGGATGTCGGCGGCACCCTGTTCGGCGGTTCAATGGGCTTCATCCTGTACCTCAGCATCTGGCTGGCGTGTGCCCTGGGCCTGGGCCTGGCCTTGCTGACCCGGGTGCCCGGAGCTCGCCTGGCCTGGATCGGTGCCGGTGTGGCGCCTTTGCTGCTGGGCGCCTGGTGGCGGATCAACTACCCGGACGATGCCGACGGCAACCTGATGTTCAGCCCCATGGCCCGGGAGCTGGACTACGCCATGGCCATTGGCTGCGCCTTCATCTACAGCGGCGTGCAACTGCTGCGCCGGCGACGCCTGGCACCACGCCCTGCGGCCACCAGCGCCGATGAGCTGTTCCTGCGCACCATCTGGGCACTGATCCTCGCGGCGCTGTTCATCCTTCCTCCCTTGAACGCCATGCGCCAGCGGGCCCTGCCCTATTGCGCATTCAACAAGGCGGGCGAGCAGTTGAGCGTATGCCTGGGCGGTGGCCCGGAGGAGCGGGTGATCATCGACTGACGCCTGTCAGAAGTCCCCGCCGAAACCGGTGTGCGGCGCAGCGTCCCGGCGCCGTCGCCCGGTTCGATTGAATATTCAGTTTGGCCCCAGGCCGGAGATCGGGCAGTCCCGCCCTATTCGAAGCCGGCATCGGGCACCTGCTGCTACAGCTCGTCGAGCACTCCGGGGCCTGAGCGAGCCTGGCTGCGCGGTTCGCGAAAGGCGCTGGCGATGACACGAAGGGACTCACGGGTGCGGGTGTCCGACAGCTTGGAATGCATCACCAGCTTGGACGATGGCAGGCCGGGCAGGTCGAAACGCTGAGAGACCTCCACCAGTTCCGCCGGAGCCAGGCGGCAAGGCAAGACGCCCACCGCCAGCCCGGCAGAAATTGCCGCGATGACGGCGGACACCCCGCCACCGACGAACACCTCGATCCAAGGGATGGTGGCACGATCGAGCGACATTGCAGCAAGATCCCGCACGCCGCATTGCGGGCTCAGGCTGGCGACGCGCAAGGGTTCGTCCCGGTTGAATTCAAAGTCTGCGGCGGCGAACCAGCCGAAGGTTTCGACGCACAACACGTTGCCGTCACGGCGATCCTCACAGTCACGAATGATCACCGCATCCAGCACCCCAGCATCGTAGTCATCGAGCAGTGGCCCGACGCTGTCGAGCCGTACCTCGATGGACAAGCCCGGGTCCATGGATTTCAACCGAGCCAGCAACGTGGTGATCTCCGGCCCCATGACATGGCAGGCCATGCCGAGCTTCAGGTGCTTGCGCTGGGTCGCGAGGTTGGCCAGCGCCCGCTCGTGGGCCGCAAGAAAGTCCCGAGCCGACTCGATGAACAGCTCGCCCTTGATGGACAGCCGCACATGGCGCGGAGTGCGCTCGATCAGACGATGCCCGAGCTTGTCTTCCAGGCGCTTGAGCTTGACGCTGAGCGCCCCCTGGGTAGTGCCCAGGAATTGCGCGGCACGGGTGAAACTCTGCGAATCGGCGATGACCACGAAAGCCCGGACCGAGTCCACGTCCAGGGTGAAATTGGCGACCATGGAACCATTCCAAATTGTTGTCATAGATATGGCGGGTGATTCTATTTCGTTGTGTTTAGCATCGCTACCGCTTGATCAGCGCTGCCCGGGCGTCCCGGGGTTCTTTCAACCCGCGCTGATTCGATCCAGGAGTGACATGCACAATGAGCGCAATCGCATCATCCAGAAATCGGATCGCCCTGCTGGCGGTCTGCCTGTCCGCCACGATGCTCGGTTTGGAAATCACCAGCATCCCCGCCATCCTGCCCACGCTTGAACACACATTGGCCGCCGACTTCCGGCAACTGCAATGGATCATGAACGCCTACACCATCGCGATGTGCGCCATGCTCATCGCCATGGGCGCCTTGGCCGACCGCTATGGCCGCAAGCGCCTGTTCATGCTCAACGTCGCGGCTTTCGGCGTGGCGTCACTGGTCTGCGGCCTGGCCAGCAATGCCCCGCTGCTGATTGCCGCGCGCTTCGGCCAGGGTGTCAGTGCCGCAGGGATGCTGGCCTGCCAGGTGGCGATCCTCTCCCAACAGTTTCGCGAAGGCCCCGAACGGGGCATGGCGTTCTCCTGCTGGGGCGTGGTCTTCGGCTTGGGCCTGGGCACCGGCCCGGTGGTTGGCGGGGCGATCCTGGCGGTTTCGAGCTGGCCATGGGTGTTCCTGATCCATGGGGTCCTGGCGGTGCTCACCCTTGTCCTGACCCAACGCGGGGTGCAAGAGTCGGCCGACCCGCACACCACCGGTATCGACATCGGCGGCATGATCACCTTGCCACTGGCGGTGTTCGGTTGCGTCTACCTGATCACCCAGGGCCAGGAGCTCGGCCTCGGGAGTGCCGGGGCAATGGGCGTGCTGGCGGCCAGCCTCGCCTGCCTGCTGCTGTTCGTCGTGATCGAGCGCCGGGCCGAACGACCCATCTTCGATTTCAAGGCCTTTGGTATCCGCAACTTCTCCGGAGCGCTGCTGGGGGCCTGCGCCATGAACTTCAGCTTCTGGCCCTTCATCATCTACTTTCCCCTCTACCTGCAGTCGGCACTGGATTATGACGGCGTGCAGTCCGGGCTGATCGTACTTACCTACACCCTGCCGATCTGCCTCGTGCCGCCCTTGGCGGAGAAGATGCTGGCCAAGCACGGCCCTGGCTGGGTGATCCCCCTTGGGATGTTTGCCATAGCCCTGGGATTTGGACTCCTGGGCCTTGTCGCCACCACGTCCTACGCCGGTTGGGCCAGCCTGCTGCCTGGCTGCCTGCTGGCAGGCGCAGGAGTCGGCCTGACCACCACCTGCGTCACCAACACCGCCACCGGGGCCCTCCCAGCGGAGCGCGCAGGCATGGCCTCTGGCATGGAGTTCAGTGCGCGGATGATTTCGCTGTCCATCAACATCGCCGTGATGGGATTGATCCTGGGGCTGGGAGTCTCCTGGTCGCTGGAGCAAAGCCTGGCCCCTCTCGGGGTCCAGGCGGACCGTGCCCTGCTGGACGCTATCTGCGCAGGCAACCTGCGGGCCGGTGAAGCACTGGGGGTTTCCATCGACACGGCGCGTAGCGCATTGATGCAGGGAATCGGCTGGGTCCTGGGCTACGGGGCCAGCGCTACCCTGGTCCTGGCGTTACTGGCGCTGCGGGTCTTTGGCAAGTATCGGCCGCGCAGCCTCTGGCCCGTAGCCGACCTGGCCGAGGGTGACTGACGCAGCACCGGCCAACGCAGCTAGCGCGCAACGAAAAGCCCCGGACGAACCAGGGCTTCTCGTTGCCAGTCAGCTATCGTGCGGTGGGCCTGGGCCGGTCCTTGCGCACCGGCAAGGCAGCGGCGAAGGCCAGGGCCTCTTCCCGGGTGCCGAAGGTGGCAAGCCGGTCGCCCGGGGTGCAGACCTTCCAGGGTCCGTTATTGACGCTCAGTACCTGATAGCCATTGATCTGCATCTTGTTCAGCAGTGGCGTACTCATACACACCTCCCTCTCGTCAGCAAGCCTGGGGCTGGCCGGTCCACCTTACACCCGCACGTGGAACCGGCGACTGCCGCATGTCGGCGCGACGGCTCACTTCTTCAGGTTGGCCAGGGGGTCGTAGGCCCGGGAGCGCTTGCGCTCGTGCTCGGGGCGTGGCCGGTCCAGCGGCGCCCTGGCCGGGCCCACCGGATCGACCTGAGGGTCCTCGAGATCCGGCGAGTCAGGGTCGAAACCCGGCTCATGGCGGCCGCTGGCGTGCTCGGACGAACTGGGCCCGGTGGGTGGCTTGGTGCTCATGGGGCTCCTCCTGCTCGGGGCGACTGGACGACGGTTAAAGACATAGATCGTCTTGCGCCGCGAGGGTGCCGTCGACCGGACCAATGGCGCGGTTGCATTGCAATGCACCATCCGGCACCGCAGGATGACGCCCTGGCCCTCAACCGCTTCAGGAAATGTTCATGACGATTCGTGCTGTGGTTTTCGACTTCGGTGGCGTGCTGTTCGACTGGAGTCCCCATCATCTGTACCGGCAACTGATCCCCGACGACCAGCGTCGCCAGTGGTTCCTCGACACCATCTGCACCCAGGCCTGGAACACCCGGCAAGACGCCGGTCGCAGCCTGGCCGAAGCGACCCGCAGCCTGGTGGCCGAGCACCCCGAACAGGCACCGTTGATCGAAGCCTATTACGGGCGCTGGGTGGAAATGCTGCGCGGGCAATTGGACGACGGCGTGGCCCTGCTGGAGGAACTGCACCGGGCGCGGATGCCGCTGTTCGGCTTGACCAACTGGTCCCGCGAGACCTTCCCCCATGCCTGGGACAACTACCCCTTCCTGCGGCGCTTCCGTGACATCGTGGTCTCCGGCCAGGAGCGGCAGCTCAAGCCCGAGCCGCCGATCTACCACACCACGGTGCAACGCATCCGCGCCCACCTGCCGGACATCGCCCCCGGGGAACTGGCATTCATCGACGACCACGAACCGAACATCGTCGCGGCCCGGGCACTGGGCTGGAATGCCATCCACCACCTCAACGCGCAGCAGACCCGCACACAATTGCAGGCGCTGGGCGTCAGCCTCTGACCACCCGCCACCCCTCGATCCAGCCGTTGCGGCCTGACACAAGGTGGCGCCTGACACACCGCGCCGCACGCCTTTGGGGCGCTGCGCGACCGTACGCGGCCTCGCAGGCGCGACAGCGGCTACAAAGGCTGCGTGGGGGTCGCCACGGGCGGCAAGACAGCCGCGCTATCGCCCCGGGCAATCAGCCCTATCGCCCTTTGGAATCAGCAGCCGAACCCCCGCAAACAGCCGCTCATCCGGCGTGAATCCACCGGTCGGAAACCCCTGGAATCAGTGTGCCATTAGCCGGCCTTTTCCAACGGCGCTGCTTAACTGCAAAAGCTGCCGAGTACCGCAGCATTTCCCCCCAATCACCACGGAAGGCACACGCCATGAGCAATGCACCGCACCATGTGATTCCCCCCTATGGAGTAGCGATCCAATCGGCGATCTCCGAAGGCCAGCTGCCGCAGATGAAAGCCTTGCTGGCCAAGCGCGACAGCAACCAGGCCGAGCCTGCGGAACTGCGCGCCGCCTATGAACAACTGGCCAAGGAAGTCGCCCGCCTGGAACGGCACTGACCGCTGTTCCCCTGTCACTGTATGGAGGCAAAGCAAATGTCCGGCTCCAACGCACAAGAAAGCCTGTTCCCCCTGAGCTATCGCATCGGCACCTCGCAACCCGGAGCGCCGAACCTGCAACTCAACCTGCTGGTCTACACCCCCGAGCGCAGCCTGCGTGGCAACTCGTCGATCACCCAGGCGGCCAGCCCGCCGCTGGACCTGCAGACCGACGACTGGGGCCAGTACACCTACCTGACCGTGACGTCCGGCACCAAGATCCTCCTCAGCGTCGCCGGCAACCAGGGTGGCCCGGGCGCGAACTCGATCATCACCTTCAAGCTGCAACTGGTGGTCGACGACGACTGGAAGCAAGGCGTCGCCAACTACCAGTTCTACAACGGCCATACCTGGTCGACGGTGAACAACGCACCGGCCTACCTGGAGAACAACATCCAGTCCAGCAGCCTGTCCCGGCCCCAGCCCCACGGCCATGCCCATCATCCGCTGCCACCCCTGGCGGCGCTGTACGCGGCCCCGATCCACGGCGCCATCGCCAGCGGCGACCTGGCGCAGATGAAGAGCCTGCACCGGGTAGCGACCCAGCAACTGGAGCAGCTGCCGCTGATCCGCACCGCGCTGGATGCCGCCAAGTCCGAGATCGCCAGGCAGGAGCGGCGCTGAGCCCCGGGCCCGGCACACTTCGACGCATCCATCACGCCAAGGAGTAGCAGCATGACAACTGGACTGTTCCATACCCGCCTGATCATCACCAACCCCGTGGTCGGCGCACCGATCCTGACCCTCGACCTGCTGGTCAACACCGTGCAGAAAACCGTCTCCGGCCTGGCCCAGGTGACCCAGAGCACTTCGCCGCCAGTGCGCTTGAGCGCCGACGTCTGGGGCAACTACTCGCAGATCAAGCTCGACCAATCCAGCGAGGGGCACCTGGTGCTCAACCTCGCGGGCAACCCCAGCGGCCCCGGTAGCCAGAGCGCCGAAACCTTCCACTTGCAGGGCCTCCTCGGCCTGGACTGGGCCAGTGGTTTCGCCAGCTATCGCTTCAACTACCAGGGCCACTGGCACGAGGTGCAACACGCCGCCGTCAGCCCGGCCCCGGTGGAACAGGCGGCGCAGGCCGAGCCCCAGGGCCGGGCCGGCAATGCGGCCGAGCAAGCGCACCTGCACCCGCACCCGCTGTACGCCGTGGCGTTGCAGCAGGCGCAGGCCAGCGGCGACCTGGCCCGGCTCAAGGCCCTGGTGGCCCAGGCCGAGCAGCAGGTGGCCAACGGTGAGCGGCTGAACAAGGCCGTGCAGCAGCTGCAGGTGGAAATCACCCGCCTGGAACAACGCTGAACCCGGCTTCCGGGACCGGCCCACCACGGCCGGCCCCGGACCGCAGGACAACCGACCGCGCCACTGTCGCTCAAGGAAGGCGCGCCTATTTCCATGGGTTGGTGCCGCGCACCGCTGGGTGCGCAAGGATCTTTCATGTCAGACCATCTCCCCGCCCGCTACCTCAGCGAAAGCGATATCAAGCGCTACGTGCCTGTGCACGTGGTCTGGGAAATCACCCTCGCCTGTGACCTCAAGTGCCTGCACTGCGGCTCCCGGGCCGGCCACCGGCGCCCCGGCGAGCTGAGCACCGGCGAGTGCCTGGAAGTGATCGACGCCCTGGCCGCCCTGGGCACCCGGGAAGTCACCCTGATCGGTGGCGAAGCCTATTTGCGCAAGGACTGGACCCGACTGATCCAGGCCATTCACGACCATGGCATGTACGTGGCGATCCAGACCGGTGGGCGCAACCTGACCCCGGCCAAGATGCAGGCGGCGATAGACGCCGGGCTCGATGGCGTCGGCGTGTCCCTGGATGGGCTGGCACCGCTGCATGATGCGGTGCGCAACGTTCCCGGCTCCTTCGCCAAGGCCCTGGACACCCTGCACCGGGCCAAGCAGGCCGGGCTCAAGGTCAGCGTCAACACCCAGATCGGCGCCGCCACCCTGCCCGACCTGCCGGCCCTGATGGAGCTGATCATCGAGGCCGGCGCCAGCCATTGGCAGATCCAGCTGACCGTGGCCATGGGCAACGCCGTGGATCACCCCGAGCTGCTGTTGCAGCCCTACCAGTTGCTGGACGTCATGCCGCTGCTGGCCCGGCTGTACCGCGAAGGCAGCGAGCGCGGGCTGCTGATGAACGTCGGCAACAACATCGGCTACTACGGCCCCTACGAACACCTGTGGCGCGGCTTCGGCGACGAGCGCGTGCACTGGAGCGGTTGCGCCGCCGGGCAGACGGTGCTGGCCCTGGAGGCCGACGGCACGGTCAAGGGCTGCCCGTCCCTGGCCACCGTGGGCTTCTCCGGCGGCAACGTGCGCAACATGAACCTGCACGATATCTGGCACTACAGCGAAGGCATCCACTTCGGCCGGCTGCGCTCGGTGGACGATCTCTGGGGCTACTGCCGCACCTGCTACTACAACGATGTCTGCCGGGGTGGTTGCACCTGGACCTCGCATTCGCTGCTGGGCAAGCCGGGCAACAACCCCTACTGCCACTACCGGACCCTGGACCTGGCGAAAAAGGGCCTGCGCGAACGTATCGTCAAGCTCGAGGAAGCAGGCCCGGCCTCGTTCTCCGTGGGTCGCTTCGACCTGATCACCGAACGCATCGACAGTGGCGAAACGGTCTCCAGCGTCAGCGACAGCGGCCAGGTGATCAAGCTGGCCTGGGTCAACCAGGGCCACGCGTCCCCCGAGGAAGGACGTGTCCCTGCGCGCCTGGCCCTGTGCCGGGCCTGCCTGCAGTACATCCATGGCCATGAAACCACCTGCCCGCATTGCCAGGCCGATATCGCCAGTGCCGAGGCTCGGCACCAGGAAGACCGCCTGCGCCAGCAGGCGCTGATCAACACCCTGCACCAGTTGCTCGGCCTGCCCCAGGAGCAGCCCCGCCTGTAGCGCCACCGGCCGCCCCGGGCGGCCGGCTATAAGCCCTGGGCGAACCATAGGAAAAGCGTCTAAAAAAATCCCTCGCGCCTGCTCGTTCGGCGCTTTGCTATGCAATATCCACCGATGCCGCCAAGGCTGTCGGTTTCTCCAGGGTCCGCCCTGGCCGCACAAGGAAAGTACGCGATGAAGATCAATCCCTACCTGGTATTCAACGGCGATTGCCGGGCCGCCTTCACCTTCTATGCCCAGTGCCTGAACGGCACCCTGGAAATGATGCTGACCTTCGGTGAGAGCCCGGCCCGCGACCAACTGCCGGCCAACTGCCATGCCCTCATCATGCATACCCGACTCAATATCGGCGACCAAGTGCTGATGGCCTCGGACAGCACCCCGGACCTGCCCTACGCCGGCATCCGGGGTTGCTCCATCGCGTTGAACATCGACAACGCCGCCGAAGCCGAACGGGTATTCAATGCCCTGCTCGAGCAAGGCAGCGTCCGCATGCCCCTGGAGGAAACCTTCTGGGCCGAGCGTTTCGGCATGCTGGAAGACAGGTTCGGGGTGTCGTGGATGGTCAACTGCGAAAAAAAGACCCACTAGCCCACGACCCAGCCAACGGCTTCAAGACCTCGCGCCCCTGATCGGACGCGACCAACTCCAGGCGCTGGCGCAGTAGCGCCAGCGGGACTTTCCTCGAATGGTCCGGTGAGGGTGATCAAGCCGGCCAGCCTAACTCCCACGCGAGCGTGGCAAGCGCCAGGACGGGTACAATTCTTGTGCCGGCAAGGCCCGATCGAAAATTTTTTTACCCCGGCAAAAAGCCGCGATCCCCCCGCCAGCCGGCGCCTTGCGGGCAGCGCGGCGGTCTAGGACGCGGACTTTTGCGCAACTTCATCAAACGGCCACCGAATCCCTGTACTAGGATACGAAGCGCCCTTTGGTCGATCTGCATGAAACAGGAGTTAAACAGGCAGTCGACCAAACCCGTTGCTATAAGGCAGCCCTTCCCCACTTCACATTCATGGATGAAATGATGAACTCACAAGCACTGTTCCCCCATATCGGCAAGGTCATCGCCAGCACCGGCAGCCGCCGCTTTCCACGCATGCTGCACGACCTGATCCTCACCCAGCTGGCGGTGGACGCCACCCATATCACCCAGCTGCGGGCAGATCCGGAACAGGCCAGCGAAGGTCATCGGCGCAGTGCCGTGCACCACCGCCATCCCCTGCACGACAAGCCGGCCAACGACGATCCACTGCTGCGCGCGGCCTTTCCCGAGCAGAGCGCCGAGTCCGGCCCCGCCCTCCTGCGGCGCCGTGGCCCCGGCAAGGACACGGCGCAGCTGCACCTGACCGTCCGCAAGGATGCCTACCAGTACGTGCTCTCGGTGTACCGCAGCAACCAGGCCCGCAGCTTCTCGCCCCAGGAACGCCTGCTGCTCGAAGACTTCTCGCCGCTGCTGCTGCCCATGGTGGAAAAGCACATCAGCGCCCTGCAGCCCCGCGGCCAGGACGGCGAGCAGGACAACACCGCCGTGGAGGGCCTGGAGACCCTGCGCCTGCGTTTCGCCGACCGCCTGGCACAGTCCGGCCTGAGCCTGTCCAACCGCGAGATGGAAGTCTGCGTCGGCCTGCTGGCCGGGCGCACCGCGCCACAGCTGGCCGAGCAGTGCCAGCTCAAGGTCAACACCGTCGAGAGCTACCTCAAGCGCGCGGCGATCAAGCTGGGCATCAGCGGCCGGCACTCGCTGCTGCGCTGGATGTACTCGCCCCAGGAAGCCGCCGCGCCGGTCGCCGCCAACGCCGAGTAAAGCTACCGCGGCGCCGGTGTCCGGCGCCGCGCCGCCCGGCGTCAATCCCGGGCCAGGGCTTCGATCGGATCCAGGCGCGCCGCGTTGCGCGCCGGGACGAACCCGAAGACCACCCCGATCAGCGTCGAGCAGGCGAACGCAGTAATGATCGAGCCCATGGAGAACACCATCTCCCACTCCTTGATGAACAAAGTGAACAGGTAGCCGATGGCGAAGGACAGGGCGATGCCGATGGCGCCGCCGATCAGGCAGACCATCACCGCCTCCACCAGGAATTGCTGGCGGATGTCCGACTGCCGCGCCCCTACCGCCATGCGGATGCCGATCTCGCGGGTGCGCTCGGTGACCGACACCAGCATGATGTTCATCACCCCGATGCCGCCCACCAGCAGGGAGATCACCGCGATCAGCGATAGCAACAGCGCCAGCGAGCGGCTGGTGCGCTGCACCGTCTGCATGATGCTGTCCAGGTTGTTGGTGAAGAAATCCTTGGTGCCGTGGCGCTGCTCCATGAGCTTCTTGACGTGCTCCTCCACCACCTTGCTCGGCTGGCCGTCCTTGATCTTCACGCTGATGCTGTCCAGGTGGCGCTGGCCCAGCACCCGCCCGGCGGCAGTCTCGTAGGGCACCCAGACGTTGAGCAGGTTGGCCGCGGTGAACAGGTTCTTGTTCTCGGCGGTGACGCCGATCACCGTGCACGGCAGGTTGCCCACCAGGATCACCTGCCCCAAAGGATCGACATCCGGGCCGAACAGGCGATTGCGGGTGTTGTGGTCGATGACCACCACCTGGGCCTGGCGCCGGGCGTCGTTCTCGCTGAAGGCGATGCCGGCGGCCAGCTTGATGTCGCGGACCTTGAAGTACAGGTGGCTGACGCCGTTGACCGTGGCATTGAGGTCGATGTTGCCGTAGCGCAACAGCAGGCTGCGGCCGACCATCGGCGTGGCGCTGTCGACGTAGTACAGCTGGTTCAGGGCGGTGACGTCGGCGGGCATCAGGGTCTGGATCCCCGCCGCCCGGCTGTCGCCGAAGCTGGCCCCGGGAAAGATGTCGATGGTGTTGCTGCCGATCGCCTGGATGTCCTTGAGCACGTAGCGCTTGGCGCCCTCGCCGATGGCCACGATGGACACCACCGAGGTGATGCCGATGATGATCCCGAGCATGGTCAGCAAGGTGCGCATGCGGTGCGAGACCAGCGCCACCCAGGCCATCACGAAGGCCTCCTTGAACAGCCCCAGGCTGGCCACCAGGCGCCGGCCCGCAGCCGCGCGGGCGCTCACCTGCGGTGGCGCCTCCAGCTCCTGCGGCGGCCTTGGGTTGGCCCGGTCGCTGACGATCTCACCGTCGCGCACTTCGATGATGCGCTCGGCATTGGCCGCCACCTTGGGATCATGGGTGACGATGATCACCGTGTGCCCGGCGGCGTGCAGCTCCTGGAGAATGCGCATCACCTCCTTGCCGCTGCTGGTGTCCAGGGCCCCGGTAGGTTCGTCGGCGAGGATCACCTCGCCGCCGTTCATCAGCGCCCGGGCGATGCTCACCCGCTGCTGCTGGCCCCCGGACAGCTGGTTGGGCCGGTGCTCCAGGTGCCCGGCCAGGCCCAGGCGCGCCAGCAGCTCGCGGGCCCGGCCATGGCGCCGGGCCTGGGGACTGCCGGCGTAGATCGCCGGGATCTCGACGTTGTGCATGGCGTTGAGGTGGGGCAGCAGGTGGTAGCGCTGGAAGATGAAGCCGAAATAATCGCGGCGCAGTTCCGCCAGGGCCTGGTCGTCCAGGTCGCGGGTTTCCCGGCCATTGACCTGGTAGCTGCCGGCCGTGGCGTAGTCCAGGCAACCGAGGATGTTCATCAGGGTCGACTTGCCCGAGCCCGAGGCGCCGGTGATGGCCACCATCTCCCCGGCCTCGATGCACAGGTCGATGTTCTTCAGCGCCAGGAACTCACGCTCGCCGGCCTTGAAGCTGCGGCTGATGCCCTTGAGCTGCAACAGTGGCTGGGTCATGGTCAGGCCCCCGCCGTGCCGGACAACGGATCACCGATCACCACCTTGTCGCCCTCGGCCAGGCCGTCCTTGACCTGCACCTTGACGTTGTTGTTGATCCCGGTGCTGATGTTGCGCAACTGGGCCTGGCCCTTGGCATCCAGCACCCGGACCGCGAAGCTGCCGTCGGCATTGCGCGGGCCTAAGGCCGCCACCGGCACCATCAGCACATCCTTGGCGGTGTCCAGGACGATGCGCACCTGGGCGGTCATGGAGATGCGCAGGCGGTGGTCGGGGTTGGGCACATCGAACAGCGCGTTGTAGAACACCGCGGTGTTCTGCTTGGGGGTACCGGCCGGCTGGGTTTCGAGAAAGTTCTGCGGCGCCGGTTCCGTGCCCCGCAGCTTGGCGTAGTAGCGCTTCTCGGATTCGCCGAGGATGGTGAAGTACACCTGCTGGCCGGGGCTGATGTGGATCACGTCGGCCTCGGACACCTGGGCCTTGACGGTCATGGTGTCCAGGTCGGCGAGCTTGAGCAGCACCGGCGCCAGCTGGTTGGCGATCACGGTCTGGCCTTCCTGGGTCACGATCCCCACCACGTCGCCGTCGATGGGCGCGACGATGCGGGTGTAGGCCAGGTTGACCTTGGCCGTGTCGATCTGGATCTGCGCGCTCTTGATCTGCGCGTCCAGGGACATCAGGGTGGCGCGCTGCACCTCGTAGTTGGACTCGGAGGTATCGAAGTCCTGCTTGGAGATCGAGGCGTCCGCCTGCAGCTCGCCATAGCGCTCGTAGATGGCCTTGGTTTCCTTGAGCTGGGCAGCGGTGGCACGGCGCTTGGCCTGCAGGTTTTCCTCGTCCACCTCGGCCTGGCGCAGGGTGTTGCGCAGGACCAGGGGGTCGATCTCCGCCAGCCACTGGCCCTTCTTCACCTTGTCCCCGACCTTGACCTTGAGGGACTTCAATTGCCCGGAGACCTGGGCGCCGACATCCACCTGCTTGATGCCTTCCAGCAGCCCCGAGGCCAGCACTGCGTTCTCGATGTCGCCCCGTTCGACGATGGCGGTCAGGTACTGCGGCGGCTGTGCCGGCGCGCGCACCGTATAGAAAATCAATCCGGCCACGACCACCAGCAACAGCCCCATACCGATCTTGCGAAACTTCGACTTTTCCATAGATGACCACGAGTACGTTGAGGGTTGGCGGCGCCGGCCAGCGGCGCGCCCCCTGGCGGGACACCGTGTTGCCGTGATGAGCGGTGTCCCAGGTGGATGAAAGGTCCTATCCGGCCGCGGGGGGGCACCCGCCCGCCGCCAGCCTGGTCGTCCCTGGCGTCATGACACGACCTCCTCCCGGGGCAGCGCCAGGCCGTCCTGCCACCAGGCCGCCAGGTGCCGCACATTGGGTGCCTTGAGCAGGCTGAAGTGGTTGCCCGGGGCGTACCACACGCCCAACTCGCCCACCAGGCCGCGCCAGCCCTGGATCATGTCCTGCTGTTCCCGACGGTTGCCGGCGGCGTCCAGCACCGGGTCGTCGGCCAGCACCAGGCGCACCCGTCCAGGGTAGCCATCCCCGGGCCGGTAGCAGGTGCGCAGGGCCGTGGCGAAGGTCCGCGCCGGGCCATGCATGGCCCGGGGGTCGGCACGCTGGGACAGCAGGCCGATGCGCACCATGCCCGCGTGCAACTGGCGCATCTGTGCGGCGTCATCCGCGGCGGCAAACCCCTCGGCATCGATACCCATGTCGCGACCGGCGGACAACTGCATGGATTCGATCAGGCGTTGCAGCGCCGCCGTGGTGGTATAGGGCCGTCCCACCAGGCCCGTTCCGCCTGGGGCCTGGCTGTCGAGCAGGGTCAGGGACGCCACGTCGCGGCCGGCGGCCTGCAACAGCGTGGCTATCTCGAACGCCACCCAGCCGCCGAAGGAGTGGCCGATCAGGTGCAGCGGCCCGCTCGGGTGCTGCTCCTTTATCGCTTGCAGGTAATGCCTGGCCGCCACTTCCACCTGGCCATGGGGCGCATCGTTGCCATCCAGGCCCCGGGCCTGCAGGCCGAAGATCGGCCAATCCGGCCCCAGGGCCTCGGCCAGGCCGATGAAGCCGGTAATGCTGTCGCCGGCCCCGGGCACGCAGAAGATCGGCACCTGCCCGGCACGCCCACCCTGGATCCGCAGCAACGGCTGGTGGGCCTGGCCGGCACGGGCGGCCAGCCTCGGAGCCTGCTCCAGGGCCAGGCCCATGGCCTGCCCCAAGGCCTGGACATGGGGCGGCTGCATCATGCTCAGGTGGTCGCCGGGAACGCTGAGGCAATGCAACTGCTCCACCGCCAGCACTTCACCCCAGCCCAGGGTCGGGCTGCGCCGGGACAGTTCGGTGGGTCGTTCGGCGGCGCAGAACAGATGCACCGGCACACCGATCGGATGCAACCGGTAATGGGCCAGCGCATGCCCATGGGCCACCTCGCGATCCAGGTACTGCCACAACTGCTCGGGGTTGGCCGCCTCCAGCTGGTCGAACAACAGGCGCTGGTCGCGCAGGCAGTGCAGCAAGGCCGCGAAATCGAGGCCGTCGAGCTGTCCGCGCAATCGCTCCAAAGCCGCCAGCGCCACGCTGCCGGCCTCGCCCTGGGCGCTCCAGTAGGCCTGGCACTGCAACAGCAAGTGCTGCTGGTGGGCATCGGCGCCGGACCAGCGCGCCTTGCCCTGGTCGGTCAGGCGCGGCACGTAGCTGTCGATCAGGCCGAGGAACTCCACCTGCTGATCCAGCCCGAGCAGTTGCTGGGCGATTTCATAGGCCAGCACACCCCCGAACGACCAGCCGGCGATACGGTACGGGCCCTCGGGCTGGGCCTCGCGCAGGACCTGCACCAAACGCGTGGCCAGGCATTCCAGGGTGCGCAATTGCGGCTGGCCCAGGGCGATGCCGGGCAGGCCATAGATGGGGAAATCCCCCGGCAGATGTTGCCCCAGCACCGGGAAGTACAGGTCCAGCCCGGTGAACTCGTGCACCAGGAACAACGCCGGTCCACTGCCGCAGCGGATCGGTACCAGCTCCAGGGCCGGCGCCGCGCCACGCTCCTCCAGCAGCCGCGCCATGGCGGCCACGCTGGCGTGCTGGAACAGGTCCGCCAGGCCCAGCTCGAAACCCGCCTGCTGCAGGCGGTTGACCAGCTGGATCGCCAGCAGCGAGTGCCCGCCCTGCTCGAAGAAATGCTCGTGGCGCCCCACCTGGGGCATGTGCAGGACCTGGGCCCAGTGCTCGGCCAAGGCTTGCTCCAGGGGCGTGCGTGGCGCCTCGTAGGTACTGCTGGCCCGGGTTTCGGGCCCCGGAGCCGGCAGCGCCTTGCGATCCAGCTTGCCATTGGCGGTCAACGGCAACGTCTCCAGGCAGACATAGGCCGGCGGCACCATGTACTCCGGCAACCGCTCCAGCAGGTACTCGCGCAACATCTCGCTGGTTGGCGGCAGCTGCCCTGCATTGACGCTGTAGTAGGCCACCAGGCGCTTGTCTCCGGGCTCGTCCTCGCGCACCAGGACCACGGCGTCGCGCAGCCCGGCAAAACTCGCCAGGCAAGCCTGGATCTCCCCCGGCTCGATGCGAAAACCACGGATCTTCACCTGCTCGTCATTGCGGCCGATGCACTCCAGCACGCCGTTGCCCAGCCAGCGTCCCAGGTCGCCGGTACGGTACATCCGGGCCTCGGGCTCGCTGCTGAACGGGTCGTGGAGGAAGCGTTCGGCGCTCAGCTCGGGGCGATTCAGGTAGCCCAGGGCCACGCCGTCGCCACCGATATGGATCTCCCCCACCACGCCGATGGGCAGCGGCTGGCCCAGGGCATCGAGGATGTACACCTGGGTGTTGGACAGCGGTCGGCCGATGGGCACGCTGTCGGCAGCTTCCGGCAGTTCCCCGGGCTCGTGGGTGACGGCGAAGGTGGTGGTCTCGGTCGGGCCGTAGCCATTGACCAGGCGCAGCCCCGGCGCCTGGGCCTGCATCCGCCGGAACGCCGTGGCATCCGCCCGCTCGCCGCCACACAGGAGCATGCGCAAGCCCTTGAGGGCCTGGGGGATCAACTGCACGTACTGGTTGAACAGGCTCGTGGTGAGGAACAGCAGCGTCACGCCAGAAGCTTGCAGCAGCTGGGCGAACGCCGGTGGGTCGAGCAGGGTCTCTTGGTCCACCACCACGACCCGGCCACCGTTGAGCAGCGGGCCCCAGACGTCCATGGTGCTGGCGTCGAAGGCCGGGCTGGAGGCGAACGCCACCCGGTCAGCGGCGTTGAAGTCGGCGTAGCCGTTGTTGATCACCAGGCGGGTGATGGCCCGGTGCGGCACCCTTACGCCCTTGGGCTCGCCGGTGGAACCGGAGGTGTACATGATGTACGCCACCGCCGCGCTGGAGGCTTCCAGGTCCGGGTTATGCCCCGGCAGGCGATCGAAGCGCAGGCGGTCCAGGTCCACCCGTTGCGGCGCGCCGTCCAGTGGCTGGTCGCTGTGGGCCAGCAGCACCAGTGCCTGGCTGTCGGCCAGCATGAAGCCCAGGCGTTCGGCCGGGGCATGGATGTCCAGCGGCACGTAGGCCGCGCCGCACTTGCTGACCGCCAACTGGCTGGCCAGCAGGTCCAGGCTGCGGGGCAACAGCAAGGCCACGTTGGCCCCCGGCCGCACCCCCAGTTCCAGCAAGTGGTGGGCCAGCTGGTTGGCCCGGGCATTGAGCCGGGCATAGCTGAACACCTCCTGGCCATGCACCGCCGCTACCTGTTGCGGCCGCTCCCGCACCTGCTCCTCGAAACGCTGGTGCAAGGCCTGCCGGCGTGGGTAGTCGCGGGCGGTGGCGTTGAACTCCACCAGCACCCGCTGGCGCTCGGCCTGCGGCAGCACCGCGACTTGGCCGATGGCCAGCTCCGGGGTCTGCTCCAGGGCCTGTAGCAGGTTCTCCAGGGTGCACTGCAGGTACTGGCAGATACGCAGGGCATCGACCCCGGCGGCCACCGCCGTGAGCAGGAAACCATCGCCCAGGTCGTCGACGCTCAGGGTCAGGGGATAGTTGCTGCGCTCCTGCGCGTTGAGCAGTTGCATGCCTTCCCAGGCCTCTGCGGCCGAAGCCGCCGCGGGCGCACTGTGCCGGTAGTTGAGCAAGCTGCTGAACAGCGGCGTGCCCGGCTCCACCCCGCTGCAACGCTGGACCAGGGCCAGGGGTGCCTGCTCGTGGCCCAGCAGTTGCGCCAGGCGCTCATGGGTGGCCAAAAGTGCCTCGCGTACCGGCACCTGGCCCAGGTCGACCCGCAGCGGCAAGGTATTGATGAACACCCCCAGGGCGTGTTCAGCGCCCTCGCCGCCCTGCATCCGGCCCAACAGCACGGTGCCGAACACCACCTGCTGCTGCGCCGCCAGGCTACCCAGCACTCGGCCCCAGGCCAGGTGCATCAGGCTTGCGGCACTGACCCCCAGTTGCCGCGCACGCTCGCGCAGGCGCCGGGCCAGCAGTCGGTCCAGAGGCAAGCGCGCCTCGCTGAGTGCCACCTCGCCCCCTGGCGCTTCCTGCAAGCCCAGGGGCAGGGTCGGTTGCTGGATATCCCCCAGCATCTGGCGGAAGAACGCCTCATGCTCGGCCTCGCCCATGCCCAGTCGCGCCTGGGCCACGTAGTTGCGATAAGGCACCGCCGCGGCCAGGCGTTCCTGGCGCCCCAGGAGAAAAGCCTGCAGCTCGTGCTGCAGCACTTCCAGGGCGACGTGATCCATCACCAGGTGATGGAACAGCAACAGCGCCACCACCCGTCCGTGGTCCGGGTCCAGCGCATGCACCAGGCGCAGCAACGGCGCCTGGGCGATATCCAGGCGGTAGCGACGGCTGTCGAACCGTGCCTGCAACTGCTCCAGCACCGGCCCTTGGGCGGCGTCCAGCACCAGCTCTTCACAAACCAGCGGCGCCTCGCGCCAGACCACTTGCAGCGGCTGTTCCAGGCCCTCCCACAGCACCGCGCTGCGCAGGATGTCATTACGTTCGATCACCCCCTGCAAGGCCTTGGCGAAGGCTTGCAAGCGCCCGGCACTGTCGAAGGCGAACTGCGCCTGGAGCACATAGGGATCGCCCTGGCCGGCGGCCAGGTGGTGATAGAGAATGCCCGCCTGCAACGGCGCCAGCGGGTAGATGTCCTGGACGTTGGCGGTGCCCCCGGGCACCGTGGCCACGACCCGGTCGATGGCCGCCTGGTCCAGTTCGATCAACGGCAACAGTGGCGGGGTGATCCGCGGGCAATCGCGGTAGATCAGGTTCTGCGGTACCTGTACCTCGCGACCACGGCCCACGGCAGTGGCCAGGGCCGCCAGGGTCGGCTGGCCGAACAGCACCCGCACATCCGCCGACAAACCGGCCCGGCGCATGCGCCCGATCAGGTTCACCGCCAGCAGCGAGTGCCCGCCCAGTTCGAAGAAGTGATCGTGGCGCCCCACCCGCTCGACGTTGAGCAACTCGGCCCACAACTGCGCCAGCAGGATCTCGGTGTCGCCCACCGGCGCCTCGTACTCGCGCACCACCGCCGCTTCCAGCCCCGGAACCGGCAGCGCCTTGCGCTCCAACTTGCCGTTGGGGCTCAGGGGTAGCGCGTCCAGGTGCACGAACAGCGCCGGCACCATGTAGTCCGGCAGGTGCTCCAGCAGCGCCTCTCGCAACTGCTCCACGGGCAACTTCGCGTGCCCGGCGACGCTGGTGTAGTAGGCCACCAGGCGCTTGTCCCCGGGCACGTCCTCGCGGGCCAGGACCACCGCTTCCTTGATGCCTTCGAGCTGGGTCAGGCGCGCCTGGATTTCCCCCAGCTCGATGCGCAGGCCGCGGATCTTCACCTGGTCGTCGTTGCGCCCCAGGTACTCGATATTGCCGTCGGCGAGATAGCGCCCCAGGTCGCCGGTGCGGTACATGCGCGCGCCTGGTTGATCACTGAACGGGTCGTCGACAAAACGCTCGGCGGTCAGTTGTTCGCGGTTGAGATACCCACGGGCCACCTGCACCCCGGCGATGAACAGCTCGCCCACCACCCCCAAGGGCACCGGCTGCAATTGCGCATCCAGCAGGTACAGCCGGGTGTTGGCGATCGGCTTGCCGATGGGCGTGTTGTCCGGGGTGGCGTCCAGCGGGCCGGTGCAATCCCAGGCCGTCACGTCCACTGCCGCTTCGGTGGGGCCATACAGGTTGTGCAGGGCAACGTTGGGCAACTGCTGCTTGAAGCGCCGCACCAGGCTGCCCGGCAGCGCCTCGCCGCTGCACATCACCTGGCGCAGGCTGGCGCACTCGCGGGTCTCGCCATAGGCCAGGAACACGTCGAGCATCGAGGGCACGAAATGCAGGGTGGTGATGTTTTCCCGGGCGATCACCTGGCGCAGATAAGCCGGGTCCTTGTGCCCTTCGGAGCGGGCCATCACCAGGCGGGCGCCGGTGAACAGCGGCCAGAAGAACTCCCACACCGACACGTCGAAGCTGAACGGGGTTTTCTGCAATACCGCGTCGCCGCTGGTGAGCCGGTACCGCTCCTGCATCCACAGCAGGCGGTTGACCACCGCCCGGTGCTCGTTCATCGCGCCCTTGGGCTGGCCAGTGGAACCGGAGGTGTAGATCACGTAGGCCAGGTGCCGCGGCGTGAGCCCATCGAGGCGTGGGTTGACCCGCGGCTGGCGGCTCCATAGCGCCTGCCCGAGGTCCACCAGCGGCACGCCGGGGTCGCCCAGCAGGCCCAGGGTCGCGCCGTCGGCCAGTACCGCCAGCGGTGCGCTGTCCTTAAGCATGTAGGCGATGCGCTCGGCCGGATAGGCCGGATCGATGGGCACGTAGGCGCCGCCGGCCTTGAGGATCGCCAGCAGGCCCAGCACCATGTCGACGCTGCGCTCGACGCAGATCGCCACCCGCTGGTCCGGGCCGACGCCCAGTTGCAGCAAGTGCCCGGCCAACTGGTTGGCCTGCTGGTTCAGCTGGCGATAACTCAGGCGCTGCTCGCCGGCCTGTACCGCCAGCGCCTCGGGACTGCGCAGTACCTGGGCTTCGAACAACCCGTGCAGGGTCTGTTCCAGCGGGTAGTCACGGGCCGTGGCGTTGAAGCCTTCGAGCAACTGCCAACGCTGCTCCCGGTCCAGCAACGGCACCTGTTCCAGGAGCATCTGGTCGTCGCTCACCATGGCCTGCAACACCCGCTGCAGATAGCCGACATAACGCTGCATGGTGGCCTCGTCGAACAGCGCCGTGGCGTATTCCAGGGTGCCTTCGATATGGTCCTGGACCTCCCCCAGGTTCAGCGACAGGTCGAACTTGGCGAAATGGCTGGGCTCGTGGACCCCCTCCAGGCGCAAGTCACCCAGCACCAACTGCGGGGCATCGCCGTTCTGCCAGGTCATCAGCGTCTGGAACACCGGGCTGTGGGACAGGCTGCGCACAGGCCGCAGGATCTCCACCACCTGCTCGAACGGCAGGTGCTGGTGGGCCTGGGCTTCGAGGGTGCGGGCGCGGACCTGGGCCAGCAATGCCTCGATGCGCGGCGCGCCAGCCAGGTCCACGCGCACCGCCAGGGTGTTGACGAACAAGCCGATCAAGCCTTCGACCTCGGCCCGCATGCGGTTGGCCACGGGGGTGCCGATCACCACCTCGGCCTGCCCCGACAGGCGCCCGAGCAACAGCGCCCAAGCGCTCATCAAGGTCATGTACAGGGTGCTGCCATGGCGTTGGCCCAAGGCCCGCAGGCTGGCGGTGAGCTGGCGGTCCAGGCGCACCGGGACGCTGCTGCCGGCGTAGTCCTGCTGGGCCGGGCGCGGCCGGTCGGTGGGCAACAGCAGCAATGGCGGCGCCCCATCCAGGGCCTGGCGCCAGTAGTCACCCTGGCGTTGCAGCACCTCGCCGCTGAGCCAGCGGCGCTGCCAGTGGGCGAAGTCGCTGTACTGCAACGCCAGCGGCGGCAGGGGGTCGGGCAGGCCACGGCTGAAAGCGCCGTACAGGGCCACCAGTTCCCGGGTCAGCACCCCCATGGACCAACCATCGCTGACGATGTGGTGCAGGGTCAGCAAGAGCACATGGTGATCGTCCGCCAGGGTCACCAGGCGCCCACGGATCAGCGGCCCGCGCTCCAGGTCGAACGGCGCCGAAGCCTCGCCCTGGACCAGCGCCTGCAAGGCGTCGTCGGCCTGGGGATGGCCGCGCAGGTTTTCCACCTGCAGGCCGAGCCCGGAGTCTTGTGGGGCGATCAGTACCTCGGCCTGGTCGCCGTACTGGGCGAAGCGGCTGCGCAAGGTCTCATGCCGCGCGACGATACGCGCCAAGGCCCGTTGCAGGGCCGGGCTGTCCAGTTGCCCACGCAGGCGCAGGCCCAGGGGAATGTTGTAGGCGGTGTTGGCGCCTTCCATCTGCGCCAGGAACCACAGCCGCTGCTGGGCGAAGGACAAGGCCAGGGGCTGATTGCGCGGCGCCGGCAGCAAGTCCGGCAGGCTGCTGCGCTCGGCCCGGGCCACGGCCGCGGCCACCGCGTGCAGTTCGGCGTTGGCGAACAGGTCGCCCAGGGCCAGCTCCACCCCCAGGCTCTGGCGCACCTGGGAGAGCATGCGCATGGCCAGCAGCGAGTGTCCGCCCAGTTCGAAGAAGTGATCGTGGCGGCCAACCCGCTCCACCTGCAGTAGCTCGCTCCAGATCTGCGCCAGGGCGATCTCGTTGTCGCCCTCGGGGGCCTGGTATTCCCGGGCCAGCAGCGCGTCCAGCGCCGGCTCCGGCAGGGCCCGGCGATCGACTTTGCCGTTGGCGGTCAGCGGCAGGCTGTCCAGCCGCACGTAGGCCGCCGGCACCATGTACTCGGGCAACTGCTCCAGCAACTGCGCCCGCAACTCGGCGGGGCTCGGCACCCGCTGCCCGGCAACGGTGAAATAAGCCACCAGCCGGGTCTGCCCCGGCTGATCCTCACGGGCCAGCAATACCGCCTCCTGGATGGTCGCCAGGCGGTTCAGGCAGGTCTCGATCTCGCCCAGCTCGATGCGCACGCCGCGCACCTTGACCTGGTGGTCGTTGCGCCCCAGGTAGTCGATGCGCCCGTCCGCCAGCCAGCGTGCCAGGTCGCCGCTGCGGTACATGCGCGCCCCCGGCTCGGCGCTGAACGGGTCGTCGAGGAAGCGCTCGGCGGTCAGCTCGGGACGATTGAGGTAGCCCCGGGCCACCCCGGCACCGCCCACGTACAGCTCGCCGGCGACGCCGACCGGCACCGGCTGGCGCTGCTCGTCCAGCAGGTAGATCCGCGCATTGGCCATGGGCCGGCCGATGTCCAGCACCCCGCCGGCCACCAAGGGCCCCGACGTCGCCACCACCGTGGCCTCGGTGGGCCCGTAGTTGTTGATCACGGCAAAGGCCTGGGGCTGCTCGAAATGGCGCAGGCGGTCGCCGCCGATCAGCAGGGTCCGCAGGGTCGGGTGCCCGGCCTGCTGGCCGAAGGCGTACTCGGCCACCGGGGTCGGCAGGAAGCTCACATCCAGCGGCTGGGCGCGCCACCAGTCCAGCAACCGGTCGATGTCCTGGTGGTCGGTGCCGGCCGGCGGCAAGTGCAGGGTCGCGCCGCCGCACAGGGCCGGCCAGACCTCCCAGGCCATGGCATCGAAACCCAGCCCGGCAACGCTGGAAGTGTGCCGGCCCGGGCCCAGGTCGAAGGCCTGGCAATGCCAGTGCACCAGGTTCGCCAGGCTCTGGTGTTCCACCATCACGCCCTTGGGCTGGCCGGTGGAGCCCGAGGTGTAGATCACATAGGCCAGGTGCTGCGCGGTCAGCCCGGGCACCTGCGGCGCGCTGGACGGTTGCTGCAGCCAGGCCGGATCGTCGAGGTCGACCCGCGAGAGGCCCGGGCTGGCGGCCACGGTCCGGGTCGCGCCTTGCACCAGCAGCGCCAGCGGCGCGCTGTCCTCCAGCAGGTAGGCGATGCGCTCGGCCGGATGGGCCGGGTCGATGGGCACGTAGGCGCCCCCGGCCTTGAGGATCGCCAACAAGCCCACGACCAGCTCCGGACCGCGTTCGACACAGACCGCCACCCGGGTGTCCGGGCCCACGCCCAGGCCGCGCAAGTGATGGGCCAGGCGATTGGCCCGGGCCTCCAGCTCGGCGTAGCTCAGGCGCCGGTCGCCGGCTTGCAGGGCCGTGGCCGCAGGCTGCTGCGCCGCCTGGGCCGCGAACAGCTGGTGCAGGGGCGTACCCCGGGGATAATCGGGGCCCGCGGCATTGAAGCCTTGCAGCACCTGGTGCCGTTCGGCCTGGTCCAGCAGCGAGATCCGCGCCAGCGCTTGCTGGTCGTCGGCGACCATCGCCTGTAGCACCTGGACCAGGTAGCCGGCAAAACGCTGGGCGGTGCCGGCATCGAACAGCGCGCTGGCGTAGTCCAGGGAGCCGCGGATCTGGCCCTGGCTTTCCCCCAGGCTCAGGGTCAGATCGAACTTGGCCACCTGGTTGGCGGCGACCACCCCTTCGAGCTTGAGCTCGCCCAGCACCAGGTCCTGGGCGAAGTCCTCGACCCAGGTCAGTACCGTCTGGAACAGCGGGCTGTGGGCCAGGCTGCGCTGGGGTCGGACGATTTCCACCACCTGCTCGAACGGCAGGTCCTGGTGGGCCTGGGCTTGCAGGCTGCGGGCGCGGACCTGGGCCAGCAGCCCGGCCACGCTCTGCGCACCCTCCAGCTCCAGGCGCAGGGCCAGGGTGTTGACGAACAAGCCGATCAAGCCTTCGACCTCGGCGCGCATGCGGTTGGCCACCGGGGTGCCGACCACCAGGTCGTCCTGGCCGGACAGGCGTGCGAGCAACAAGGCCCACCCGGCCAGCAAGGTCATGTGCAGGGTGCAGCCATGGCGCTGGGCCAGGGCCTTGAGCTGGGCACTGAGCGACGGCTCCAGCGCCAACGGCACGCTGGCACCGCGAAAATCCTGTTGCACCGGCCGTGGCCGGTCGGTGGGCAGCATCAGCAGGGTCGGAGCCCCAGCCAGTACTCGCCGCCAGTAGTCGGCCTGTTGTTGCAGCACCTCGCCGCTGAGCCAGCGCCGCTGCCACAGGGCGAAGTCACCGTATTGCACCGCCAGGGGTGGCAGCGGGTCCGCCTGGCCTTGGCTGAAGGCGCTGTACAGGGCCACCAGCTCACGGGTCAGCACGCCCATGGACCAGCCATCGGCGACGATATGGTGCAGGGTCAGCAACAACACATGGTGCTCGTCCGCCAGGCGCAGCAAACGCCCGCGGATCACCGGCCCGTGTTCCAGGTCGAAGGCTTGCGCCGCCTCGGCCTGCACCCGCTCGGCCAGGGTCAAAGGCGCATCGCCCAGGTCCTCCAGCGACAGCTCCAGGGCGCCCTCCAGCGGCCCCACCTGGACCTGGGGCTGGTCATCCACCAGGACGAAGCGACTGCGCAAGGTGGCATGCCGGGCGACGATCGCCTGCAAGGCCTGTTGCAGCGCCTGGCGATCCAGCTGCCCGCGCAGGCCCAGGCCGATGGGAATGTTGTAGGCGCTGGCGCCACCGGCCATCTGCGCCAGGAACCACAAGCGCTGCTGGGTGAAGGACAGCGGCAGGTCCTGGTCCTGGGGCGCCGGGAAGATTTCCGGCAACTGGCTGCGCCCGCTGCGCTCCAGGACGCTGGCCAGGGCGTGCAATTCGGCATTGGCGAACAATTCGGCCAGGGCCAGCTCCAGTCCCAGGCGCTGGCGCACCAGCGAGACCATCCGCATGGCCAGCAGCGAATGCCCGCCCAGCTCGAAGAAGTGATCGTGGCGCCCCACTCGCTCCACCTGCAGCACTTGGCTCCAGATCTGCGCCAGGGTCGTTTCGACAGGCCCTTCAGGCGCCTGGTAGTGACGGCTGAACAGCGCCTGCTGGTCAGGTGCCGGCAAGGCGATGCGGTCCAGCTTGCCATTGGCGGTCAGCGGCAAGGCCTGCAACTGCACATAGGCCACCGGCACCATGTAGTCCGGCAATTGCGCCAGCAGGTATTCGCGCAGCTCGCCCGGGGTCGGCGCCGCGAGCCCTTCGCGGACGGTGAAGTAGGCCACCAGCCGCAGGTTGCCCGGCTGGTCCTCACGGGCCAGGAGCACCGCTTCCTGGATGCCGGGAATCTGGTTGAGACGGCTCTCGATCTCGCCCAGCTCGATGCGCACGCCCCGGATCTTCACTTGGTGGTCGTTGCGTCCCAGGTATTCGATGCGCCCATCCTCGAGCCAGCGGGCCAGGTCGCCGGTGCGATACATGCGCGCCCCCGGCACGGTGCTGAAGGGGTCGTCGAGGAAGCGCTCGACGGTCAACTCGGGACGATTCAGGTAGCCGCGGGCCACTCCCGCCCCGCCCACGTACAGCTCGCCGGCGACCCCGATGGGCACTGGCTGGCGGCGTTCGTCCAGCAGGTAGATCCGCGCATTGGCCATGGGCCGGCCGATATCCAGGGCGCCACCGGCCTCGACGGTGCCGGAGGTGGCCACCACCGTGGCCTCGGTGGGGCCGTAGTTGTTGACCAGGGTAAAGCTCTGCCGCTGGCCGAACTGGCGCAGGCGATCGCCGCCGATCAGCAGGGTACGCAGGCTCGGATGCCCCAGTTGCTGGCTGAAGGCGTACTCGGCCACCGGGGTCGGCAGGAAGCTCACATCCAGCGGCTGGGCCCGCCACCAGGCGAGCAAGGCGTCGACATCCTCGGTGCCCTGGCTGGCCGGCGCCAGGTGCAGGGTCGCGCCCACGCACAAGGCCGGCCAGATTTCCCAGGCCATGGCGTCGAAGCCGAAACCGGCCAGGCTCGAGGTCTGGCTGGCGCGGCCCAGCTCGAACGCCTGGCAATGCCAGTCCACCAGGTTGCCCAGGGTCTGGTGCTCGACCATCACGCCCTTGGGCAGGCCGGTGGAACCGGAGGTGTAGATCACGTAAGCCAGGTTCCGCTCACTCAGCCCGGGCACCTCCAGGTTGTCCCCGGGCTGGTCCTGCCAGTGCCGCGGGTCGAGTTCGAGCACCGGCACCGCCAGGGCCGGCAGGCGCTGGCGCAACTCGGCCTGGACCAGCACCACCCGTGGGCTGCTGTCGTCCAGCAGGTAGTTCAGGCGTTCATCGGGATGGGCCGGATCGATGGGCACGTAGGCGCCACCAGCCTTGAGGATCGCCAGCAGGCCCACCAGGGGCTCCAGGCCCCGGCGGGCGACGATCGCCACCCGGTCGTCGGGCCGCACTCCCAGGGCCCGCAGCCGGTGGGCCAGGCCATTGGCCTGGGCATTGAGCCGGGCATAGCTCAGTTCACGCCCCTGGCAGCAGGCCGCCAGCGCCTCGGGGGCATGGGCCGCCTGGGCCTCGATGCGCCGATGCAGGGGTTGGCCCCGGGGGTAGTCCCGCGTGCTGCGGTTGAAACCTTCGAGTACCTGCCGGCGTTCGCTGGCCGGCAACACCGCCAGCGCGTCCAGGACCAGCTGCGGCTCCTGCTCCAGGGCCTGGGCCAGATGCTCCAGGGTGCACAGCAGGTAACCGAGGATCCGCCGCGGATCGACCTGGTTGCTGGCCAGCAGGGTCAGGCCAAAGTCCTCGGCGAAATCATCGATGCTCAAGGTCAGGGGGTAGTTGGTGCGTTCCTCGCTGTGCAGGGTGCTGATCCCGGCCCAGGCGGCCTGGGCCTCGGCACTGGCTCCGGCGGCGCTGTGGCGGTAGTTGAGCAAGCTGCTGAACAGCGGGGTCGGCGCACTGACTCCGCTACAGCGCTGGGCCAGGGCCAGGGCCGCATGCTCATGGCGCAAGAGACTGGTCAGGCGCTTGTGGGTGTCCTTGAGGGCCTCGGCCAGGCCCTGCCCGGCCACGTCCAGGCGAAACGGCAAGGTGTTGATGAAGATGCCCAGGGCCCGGTCGGTGGCTTCGGCGCCCTGCATCCGGCCCATCAGCACGGTGCCGAACACCACTTTGTGCTTGCCGGCCAGGGTCGCCAGCACCCGGCCCCAGGCCAGGTGGAACAGGCTCGCGGCACTGACCCCGGCCTGCCGCGCCTGGCTGCGCAGGCGCAGGCTCAGGGCGGTGGGCAGGGCCAGGCTGGCCTCCTCGATCGCCCGGCCATCGCCTTGCACGTCCTGCAGGCCGAACGGCAGGGTCGGCTCGTCGACGTCCGCCAGCATCTGGCGGAAAAAGGTCTCGTGTTCTTGCTCACTGATGCCCAGCCGGGCCTGGGCCACGTAGTTGCGAAACGGCAGGGCCGGGCCCAGGCGCGCGGCCCGGCCGGTGAGCAGGGCCTGCATTTCGTGGCGCACCACGTCCAGGGCGCTGTGGTCCATGGCCATGTGGTGGAACAGCAAGATGGCGACGATGCGTTGTCCGGCTTCGTCCCAGGCATGCACCAGGCGCAGCATCGGCGCCTGGCTGATGTCCAGGCGGTAGTGGCGGGCATCGAAGCGCACTTGCAGTTGCTCCAGCACGGCGCCGCCGGCCGGGTCCGGCTCGACTTCCTGGAGGATCAGCCCGGCTTCGCGCCAGACCACCTGCATCGGTTGCGCCAGGCCGTCCCAGAGCACGGCGGTACGCAGGATGTCATGGCGGGCGATGACCCCGCGCAGGGCCTCGGCGAAAGCCTCCAGGTGCTGCGCGCTGGCGAAGGCGAACTGCGCCTGCATCACATAGGGATCGCCCAGGGTGGCGCTGACGTGGTGATAGAGGATGCCTTCCTGCAGCGGCGCCAGGGGGTAGATGTCCTGGATGTTGGCGACCCCGCCCGGCACCGTGGCGACGATGCGATCGATGGCCTGCTGGTCGAGGTTGGCCAAGGGCAGCAGGTCCGGGGTGATGCGCCGGGTCTGCGCGGTGATGCCGTTGGCCGGCACCGCGACCTGGCCGGCCTTGGCCGGCGCGTACTCACCGCTCTTGATCAGCTCGATCAACTGCGGCTTGAGCTCGCGCAGGCGCGCCAGCAAGGCCGGGTCGCTCAAGGCCTGCTTGTTGCCCTGGACCACCAGTTGGTCGTCCTTGAGCACCAGCTGGACGTCCTTTTCCTTCAGTGTCGCCAACAGTTCGATCACGCTCACAGGACGATCTCCATTCGTTCGGTAATTGCCGCGTAGCCGGCCAGGGTCGGTTGTTCGAACAACGCGCGGACATCGGCCTCCATGCCGTGTTCGCGCATCCGGCTGATCAGGCTCACCGCCAGCAGCGAGTGCCCACCCAGTTCGAAGAAGTGATCGTGGCGCCCTACCCGCTCGACGTTGAGCAACTCGGCCCACAACTGCGCCAGCAAGATCTCGGTGTCGCCCACCGGCGCCTCGTACTCGCGCACCACCGCCGCCTCCAGCCCCGGCGCCGGCAGCGCCTTGCGCTCCAGCTTGCCGTTGGGGCTCAGGGGCAAGGCCTCCAGGTGCACGAACAGCGCCGGCACCATGTAGTCCGGCAGGTGCTCCAGCAGCGCCTGGCGCAACTGCTCCACGGGCAACTTCGCGTGGCCGGCGGCGCTGGTGTAGTAGGCCACCAGGCGCTTGTCCCCAGGCACGTCCTCGCGGGCCAGGACCACCGCTTCCTTGATGCCTTCGAGCTGGGTCAGGCGCGCCTGGATTTCCCCCAGCTCGATGCGCAGGCCGCGGATCTTCACCTGGTCGTCGTTGCGCCCCAGGTACTCGATATTGCCGTCGGCGAGATAGCGCCCCAGGTCGCCGGTGCGGTACATGCGCGCGCCTGGTTGATCACTGAACGGGTCGTCGACAAAACGCTCGGCGGTCAGTTGCTCGCGGTTGAGATAACCACGGGCCACCTGCACCCCGGCGATGAACAGCTCGCCCACCACCCCCAAGGGCACCGGCTGCAATTGCGCATCCAGCAGGTACAGCCGGGTGTTGGCGATCGGCTTGCCGATGGGCGTGTTGTCCGGGGTGGCGTCCAGCGGGCCGGTGCAATCCCAGGCCGTCACGTCCACCGCCGCTTCAGTGGGGCCATACAGGTTGTGCAGGTCGACGTTGGGCAACTGCTGCTTGAAGCGCCGCACCAGGCTGCCCGGCAGCGCCTCGCCGCTGCACATCACCTGGCGCAGGCCGAGGTCGTCCGGCGTGGCGTCGTGGGCGAGGAATACATCGAGCATCGACGGCACGAAGTGCAAGGTACTGATGCCCTGCTCGCGTATCAGCTGGCGCAGGTAGGCCGGGTCCTTGTGCCCTTCGGGGCGGGCCATCACTAGGCGGGCGCCGGTGAACAGCGGCCAGAAGAACTCCCACACCGACACATCGAAGCTGAACGGGGTCTTCTGCAACACCGCATCGTTCGCGTCCAGGCGGTACTGCTCCTGCATCCACAGCAAGCGGTTGACCACCGCCCGGTGCTCGTTCATCACGCCCTTGGGCTGGCCGGTGGAGCCGGAGGTGTAGATCACGTAGGCCAGCTGCCGTGGCGCGCAGTGCGGCGCTGGCGGGTTGTCCCGGGACTGTGCGGCCCATTGCGGCTGGTCCAGGTCCAGCAACGCCAGCCCGCACGCCTGCGCCAGGTGCCGGGTCGCGCCCTGGACCAGCACCGCTAGCGGTGCGCTGTCCTGGAGCATGTAGTCGATCCGCTCCTGGGGATAGGCCGGATCGATAGGCACGTAGGCGCCCCCGGCCTTGAGGATCGCCAGCAGGCCCAGCACCATGTCGACGCTGCGCTCGACGCAGATCGCCACCCGCTGGTCCGGGCCGACGCCCAGTTGCAGCAAGTGCCCGGCCAACTGGTTGGCCTGCTGGTTCAGCTGGCGATAACTCAGGCGCTGCTCGCCGGCTTGCACCGCCAGCGCTTCGGGGCTGCGCAGTACCTGGGCTTCGAACAACCCGTGCAGGGTCTGCTCCAGCGGGTAGTCGCGGGCCGTGGCGTTGAAGCCTTCCAGCAGTTGCCAGCGCTCGGCCTCGGGCAGGATCGGCACCTGCAGCAGGGAACGCTGCGGCGCTTGCTCCAGGCTGTCCACCAGGGCCAGCAGGGCTTGCTGCAAGTAGCCGCACACCCGTCCGGCGCCAATCCGCGCCGGGGTCATGGCGGTCAGGCGGAAACCCTGGCCAAAGTCGTCGACGTTGAGGCTCAGCGGATAGTTGGTGCGCTCCTCGCTGTGCAGGGTCTGGATGCCCTGCCAGGCCTGGCGTACGGCCTCGCTTGGCGGCGCATCGCTGCCGTGGCGGTAGTTGAGCATGGCGCTGAACAGCGGCAGCGGCGCGGCCACCCCACTGCAACGCTGGGCCAGGGCCAGGGACGCATGCTCATGGCCGAGCAAGGCGCTGAGCCGGGCGTGGGTGGCCTTGACCGCCGCACGCACCCCACCGGCGTCCAGATCGACCCGCAGCGGCAAGGTGTTGATGAACATGCCCAGGGCCCGGTCGGCGCCCTGCCCGGCCTGCAGGCGGCCCAGCAGCACGGTGCCGAATACCACCCGCTCCTGGCCGGTAGTGAGGTTCAGCACCCGGGCCCAGGCCAGGTGGAACAGGCTCGCGGCACTGACCCCCAGCAGCCGCGCCTGGGCCCGCAAGCGAGTGGCCAGGGTCGCGTCCACAGCTTGCTGCACCTCTTCGATGGCATCGCCATCGCCCTGCACATCCTGCAAGCCGAACGGCAGGGTCGGGGCATCGATGTCGCCGAGCATCTGGCGGAAGAACGCCTCGTGCTCCTCGCGGCTGACACCCAGGCGCGCCTGGGCCACGTAGTTGCGATAGGGGATCGGCGCGCCCGCGGGCTGCTGCCCCAGCAGGCAGGCCTGGATCTCCTCGCGCACCACATCCAGGGCGGTGTGGTCGAGGACGATATGGTGGAACAACAGGATCGCCGCCACGCCCTGACGTACCGGGTCCTGGGCGAACACCAGGCGCAGCAACGGCGCCCGGGTCAGGTCCAGGCGCCAATGGCGAGGATCGAAGCGTTGGTGCAACTGCTGCAGGATGTCGCCATCGGCCGGATCCAGGTCGACTTCCTCGAGGGCCACCCGGGCCTCGCGCCAGACCACTTGCAGCGGTTGCTTGAGTCCCTCCCAGAGGATCGCCGTGCGCAGGATATCGTGGCGCTCGCCGACCCGTTGCAGGGCCGCGGCGAAATCCTCCAGGCGCTGGCGGCTGGCGAACGCCAGGTGCGACTGCAACAGGTAGGGATCGCCTTCGCGGGCGCTCAGGTGATGGTAGAGGATGCCCTCCTGCAAGGGCGCCAGGGGGTAGATGTCCTGCACATTGGCGGCGCCGCCGGGGACCGTGGCCAGCACCCGGTCGATGGCCTCCTGGTCCAGCTCGATCAGTGGCAACAGCTGCGGGGTGATGTGCCGGCAGCCGGCCGGGATGCGATTGGCCGGCACCGCGACCTGGCGCCCGGCACCCACCGCCCCGGCCAGGGCGGCCAGGGTCGGCTGTTCGAACAGCACCCGCACGTCGGCTTCCAGGCCGGCCTGGCGCATGCGCTCCACCAGGGTCACCGCCAGCAGCGAGTGCCCGCCCAGCTCGAAGAAGTGATCGTGGCGGCCGACTTGCTCGACCTTGAGCAACTCGCTCCAGATCCGCGCCAGGGTGGTTTCCACCTCGCCTTGGGGGGCCTCGAACTCGCGACTGAGCCAATCGCCCTGGGCCGGCGCCGGCAAGGCCTGGCGATCGAGCTTGCCGTTGGCGGTCAGTGGCAGGGCTGCGAGGCGGACGTAGGCCGCCGGCAGCATGTAGTCCGGCAGGCGCCCCTGCAGGTGGTCGCGCAGGTCTTCGGCCGCCAGTTCCGCGGCGCCTGCGCGCAAGGTGAAGTAAGCCAGCAGGCGCTCTTCGGCCACCAGCACCAGGGCTTCCTCGAGGGCCGGGTGCTGGAGCAGCGCGGCTTCGATTTCCCCCGGTTCGATGCGCATGCCGCGCACCTTGACCTGGTCGTCGTTGCGCCCCAGGTAATCGAGGGTGCCGTCTTCGCGCCAGCGCGCCAGGTCGCCGCTGCGGTACATGCGCGCGCCGGGCTCGGCACTGAACGGGTCGTCGAGGAAGCGCTCGGCGGTCAGCTCGGGACGATTCAGGTAACCCCGGGCTACCCCGGTGCCGCCCACGTACAACTCGCCGGCGACACCGACCGGTACCGGCCGCAGCAGTTCGTCCAGCAGGTAGATGCGGGCGTTGGCCATGGGCCGGCCGATATGCAGCGCGCCACCGGCCACGAGCGCCCCGGAGGTCGCCACCACCGTGGCTTCGGTGGGCCCGTAGTTGTTGACCACGGTAAAGCCCGGGTCGCGGGTGAACTGGCGCAAGCGGTCACCGCCGATCAGCAAGGTACGCAGGGTCGGGTGCCGCAGTTGCTGGCTGAAGGCGTACTCAGCCACCGGTGTCGGCAGGAAGCTCACATCCAGCGGCTGGTCGCGCCACCAGGCCAGCAGCCGCTCGATGTCCTGGTGGCCGATATCGGCCGGCGGCAGGTGCAGGGTCGCGCCACTGCACAGGGTCGGCCAGACCTCCCAGGCCATGGCGTCGAAGCCCAGGCCGGCGAGGCTGGAGGCATGCCGCCCGGGGCCCAGGTCGAAGGCCTGGCAATGCCAGTGCACCAGGTTCTCCAGGTTCTGGTGCTCGACCATCACGCCCTTGGGCTGGCCGGTGGAACCCGAGGTGTAGATCACATAAGCCAGGTGCGCCGGGGTCAGCCGTGGCACTTGCGGGGTGTCCGGATCGGAGTCGGTCCAGGCCTGCCGGTCGAGGTCGAGCACCGGCACCCCAGGCGCTGGCGACAAGCCGCCGGCCACCAGCAGCGCCCGGGGGGCGCTGTCCTGTACCAGGTAGGCGATGCGCTCGGCCGGATGGCTCGGGTCGATGGGCACATAGGCGGCCCCGGCCTTGAGCACCGCCAGCATTCCTTGCAGCAGTTGCGGGCCACGGGCCAGGCACAAGGCCACCCGGTCATCGGGTTGCACGCCGAACGCCAAGAGTTTCCGGGCCAGCTGGTTGGCCTGCTGGTCCAACTGGCGATAGCTCAGGCGCAGCGGCCCCTGGACCAGCGCCACGGCGTCGGGGGCCGCGCGGACCCGGGACTCGAACAGGCCATGCAAGGTCTGCCCGCGCGGATAGGCGGCGGTGCTGGCATTGAAGTCCCGCAGCAGGCGCTCGCGCTCCGCCAGCGGCAACACCGACAGTTGCCCCAGCTCCAGCTCGGGGCTGTGCTCCAGGGCATCGACCAGTTGCTCCAGGGCACGCGACATGTAGTCCCCCAGGCGCTGCGCGCCGATCCCGGCCAGGGCCAGCAAAGACAGGCCGAAGCCTGCGCCCAGATCGTCGACGCTCAGGCTCAGCGGATAGTTGCTGCGCTCCTCGCCACCGAGCAGTTCCACGCCCTGCCAGATGTCCTGGCCGGCGGCGGCCGGTTGCGGGGCGCTGTGCCGGTAGTTGAGCAAGGCGTTGAACAGCGGCGCCCCGCTGGCCAGGGCGCTGCAGCGCTGGGCCAGGGCCAGGGAAGCATGTTCATGGCCGAGCAGGGCACTGAGCCGGGCGTGGGAGGCCTTGACCGCCGCGCGCACCGTGCAACCCTGCACATCCACCCGCAACGGCAAGGTGTTGATGAACACCCCCAGGGCCCGGTCGGCGCCCTCGCCGCCTTGCATGCGGCCCATGAGCACGGTGCCGAACACCACTTGCCGGCGGTTGGCCACCTGCCCCAGCACCAGCGCCCAGGCCAGGTGCATCAGCGCCGCGGCACTGACCCCCAGTTGCCGCGCCTGCTCACGCAAGCGCAGGCCCAGGGCCTCGGGCAACGCCAGGTGGGCCTCCTCGATGTCCCGGCCGTCGCCTTGCACATCTTCCACGGCGAAGGCCAGGGTCGGCTCGTCGATGTCGCCGAGCATCTCGCGAAAGAACGCCTCATGCTCGGCCTGGCCGGCCCCCAGGCGGGCCTGGGCCACGTAGTTGCGATACGGCACCGGGGCGCCGAGGCCGCGACCACCGTTGAACAGCAGCTCGCGCATTTCCTGGCCGATCACCTCCATGGCGGTGTGGTCCAGGGCCAGGTGATGGAACAACAGGATCGCCACCACCCGCTGGCGTTGCCGGTCATAGGCATGCACCAGGCGGATCAGCGGTGCCTGGGCCAGGTCCAGGCGCCAGTGGCGGGCGTCGAAACGCTGTTGCAGTTGTTCGAGGATGTCGCCGTCGGCCGGGTCCAGCGCCTGCTCCAGCAGTTGCAGCCGAGCCTCGCGCCAGACCACCTGCAGCGGCTGCGCCAGGCCCTCCCAGAGCACCGCGGTGCGCAGGATGTCGTGGCGGTCGATGACTTGCTGCAAGCCCGCGGCGAAGCGCTCCAGGCGCTCGGGACTGTCGAAGGTCATGCGCGATTGCAGCAGGTAGGGGTCGCCCTGCCCGGCGCTCAGGTGGTGGTAGAGGATGCCTTCCTGCAAGGGCGCCAGGGGATAGATGTCCTGCACATTGGCCACCCCGCCCGGCACACAGGCCACCACCCGGTCGATGTCCGCCTGCTCCAGCTCCACCAGCGGCAGCAGGTCCGGGGTGATCTGCCGGCACTGGGCGCCGATGCGGTTGGCCGGCACCCGGACTTCGCGGCTGCTGCCCACGGCCGCGGCGAGGTCGGCCAGGGTCGGCTGGCTGAACAGCACCCGCACATCGGCTCCCAGGCCGATCTGGCGCATGCGTTCGATCAGGCTCACCGCCAGCAGCGAATGCCCACCCAGTTCGAAGAAGTGGTCATGGCGCCCGACCTGCTCTACCTTGAGCAGGTCGCTCCAGATCCGCGCCAGGGCGGTTTCCACCTCGCCCCGGGGCGCGACGAACTCACGGCTGAGGCTGGCCGAGGCGGCCGGGGCCGGCAGGGCCTTGCGGTCGAGCTTGCCGTTGGCGGTCAGCGGCCAGGCATCCAGCCGCACATAGGCCAGCGGCACCATGTATTCCGGCAATTGCTGGAGCAAGGCGTCGCGCAGGGTCTGGGCGGACAGCTGCGCGACATCGTCCTGGACCCGGTAGTAGGCCACCAGGCGCTGGTCCCCGGGCTCGTCCTCGCGCACCATTACCTGCGCATCCCTGATCCCCGGGCACGCCGCCAGGCGCACCTCGACTTCCCCCGGCTCGATGCGCAGGCCACGGATCTTCACCTGGTCGTCGTTGCGCCCCAGATACTCCAGCAGGCCGTTGCCCAGCCAGCGGCCGATGTCCCCGGTGCGGTAGAGCAAGGCACCGGCGCGGTTGGCGAACGGATCGTGGATGAACTTCTGGGCAGTGAGTTCGGGACGGTTGAGGTAGCCCAGGGCCACGCCGTCGCCACCGATCACGATCTCGCCCGCGACCCCGATGGGCAGCGGCTGGCCCAGGGCATCGAGGATGTACACCTGGGTGTTGGACAGCGGTCGGCCGATGGGCAGGCTGTCGGCAGCTTCCGGCAGTTCCCCGGGCTCGTGGGTGACGGCGAAGGTGGTGGTCTCGGTCGGGCCGTAGCCATTGACCAGGCGCAGCCCCGGCGCCTGGGCCTGCATCCGCCGGAACGCCGTGGCATCCGCCCGCTCGCCGCCACACAGGAGCATGCGCAAGCCCTTGAGGGCCTGGGGGATCAACTGCACGTACTGGTTGAACAGGCTCGTGGTGAGGAACAGCAGCGTCACGCCAGAAGCTTGCAGCAGTTGGGCGAACGCCGGCGGGTCGAGCAGGGTCTCTTGGTCCACCACCACGACCCGGCCACCGTTGAGCAGCGGGCCCCAGACGTCCATGGTGCTGGCGTCGAAGGCCGGGTTGGAAGCGAACGCCACCCGGTCAGCGGCGTTGAAGTCGGCGTAGCCGTTGTTGATCACCAGGCGGGTGATGGCCCGGTGCGGCACCAGCACGCCCTTGGGCTCGCCGGTGGAACCGGAGGTGTACATGATGTATGCCACCGCCGCGCTGGATTGCTGCACGTGCACGTCATCCGCTGGCAGGGCCCGCAGCTCCAGCCGGTCGAGCTCGATCCGGGGCACCGCCACCGCCAGCGGCAGGTCGCTGTGGGTGACCAGGGCCACGCTCTGGCTATCGCTCACCATGAAACCCTGGCGACTGGCCGGGGCGTTGCTGTCCAGCGGCACGTAGGCCGCGCCGCACTTGCTGATGGCCAGCTGGCTGACCAGCAGGTCCAGGGAGCGCGGCAGCAGGATCGCCAGGTGATCGCCCGGCTGCACCCCGAATTCGCGCAGGTGATGGGCCAACCGGTTGGCCCGGGCATTGAGCCCGGCGTAGCTGAGCCGCTCCTGGCCGTGCACTGCCGCGACCTGCTCAGGGTGGGCCTGGACCCGGGCCTCGAACAGCTGCGCCAGGGTCTGCTGGCGCGGGTAGTCGCGGGCGGTGGCGTTGAATTCCACCAGCACTTGCTGGCGTTCGGTCCTGGGCATCACCGGGATCGCCAGCAGGGCCTTGTCCGGCGCCTGCTCCAGGGCCTGGGCCAGGTGCTCCAGCACGCAAGCCAGGTAGCCGCAGACCCGCGCCCCGTCCACCGAGGCTTGCGCCTGCACGGTCAGGCGCAGGCCCTGGTGGTCGTCGTCGACGTTCACCGTCAGCGGATAGTTGCTGCGCTCGCGGGATTCGAGCACGCGGATGCCATCCCAGATCGCCGGCCCCTGGGGGTCTGCGTCGAGGCTGGCGCTGTGGCGGTAGTTGAGCAGGCTGTTGAATAGCGGTTGCGCCGCCGGGACTGCGCTGCAACGTTGGGCCAGGGCCAGGGAGGCATGCTCGTGGCCGAGCAGTTGCGCCAGCCGCGCATGGGTGCAACGCAGCGCCTGTTCCACGCCCTGCTCGCCCAGGCTGATGCGCAGCGCCAGGGTGTTGATGAACATGCCCAGGGCGCGGTCGGCCCCCTCGCCACCCTGCATGCGGCCCAGCAGCACGGTGCCGAATACCACGTCCTCACGCCCGGACAATTGCCCCAGCACCCGGCCCCAGGCCAGGTGCAGCAGGCTCGCGACACTCACCCCAATAGCCCGGGCCTGGGTGCGCAAACGCTGGCACAGCAGCGGGTCCAGGTGCAGTTGGCATTCGTGGATATCGCCACCGTCACGCTTCACGTCCTGCAAGCCGAAGGCCAGGGTCGGCTCGTCGATATCGCCCAGCAACTCCTGGAAGAACTCCTGGTGCTGCGCCTCGCTCAAGCCCAGGCGGGCCTGGGCCACGTAGTTGCGATACGGCACGGCGGGTGGCAGTTGCCCGCCACGGCCTTGCAGCACGGCGCTGATTTCCTCCACCAGCACCTCCAGCGAGGTGTGGTCCAGGGCCAGGTGATGGAACAGCAGGATGCCCAGCCAGCGCGACTGCCCCGGGTCCCGGGCGCAGGCCAGGCGCAGCAGCGGCGCACCGCCCAGGTCCAGGCGGTAGTGCCGTGGATCGAAACGCTCCTGCAACTGGGCCAGGGCCGAACCCCGGGCCGGGTCCGCCGCCAGCACCTGCACCACCAGCGGCGCCTGGCGCCAGACCACCTGGACCGGCTCGTCCAGGCCTTCCCAGGCCAGGCTGGTACGCAGGATGTCATGCCGCTCGATCACCTGTTGCACGGCCTGGGTAAAGGCTTGCAGGGTCGCTTCGTCGGCGAACTCGAACTGCACTTGCAGCAGGTAGGGATCGCCCTCCTCGCAGCTCAAGTGGTGATAGAGAATGCCCGCCTGCAACGGCGCCAGCGGGTAAATATCCTGGATGTTGGCGGCGCCGCCGGGCACTCGGGCCACCAGCCGGTCGATGGCGGCCTGGTCCAGGCTGGCCAGGGGCAGCAGGTCTGGAGTGATGCGCGAACAATCGCCGGGAATGCGGTTGGCCGGCACCTGCACCTCGCTCACCGCGCCCACGGCAGCGGCCAGGGCCGCCAGGGTCGGTTGCCCGAACAGCACCCGCACATCGGCGCACAGGTCCACCTGGCGCATGCGTTCCATCAGCTTGACTGCCAGCAGCGAATGTCCGCCCAGCTCGAAGAAGTTGTCCTGGCGCCCGACCTGGGGCAGTTGCAGCAGCTCTTGCCAGATCCCCGCGATGGCTTGCTCCACCTCACCCTGGGGCGCCTCGTACTCACGCCGGGCCACTGCCTGGCTATCGGGCGCCGGCAGGGCCTTGCGGTCGAGCTTGCCATTGGTGGTCAGCGGCAGGCTGTCCAGCAGCACGAAGGCGCTGGGCAGCATGTAGTCGGCCAGGCTGTGGCGCAGCTGTTCACGCAATTGCGTGGCACTGGGCGCGGCACCCGGGGCGGCGATCACATAGGCCACCAGGCGCTTGTCCCCGGGCAGGTCCTCGCGGGCCACCACCACGGCTTCACGAACGCCGTCGCAGCTGGCCAGGCGTGCTTCGACCTCCCCCAGCTCGATACGGAAGCCGCGGATCTTCACCTGGTCATCGTTGCGTCCCAGGTACTCCAGGCTGCCGTCTTCGCGCCAGCGCGCCAGGTCGCCGGTCTTGTACAGGCGTGCGCCTACCTGCTGGCTGAACGGATCGGCGATGAAGCGCTCGGCGGTCAATTCCTCACGATTGAGGTAGCCCCTGGCGACCCCGGCCCCACCTACGTACAGCTCACCCACCACGCCGGTGGGCAGCGGCTCGCGCCAGGCATCGAGGACGTATAGCTGCAGGTCAGGGATGCGCCGACCAATGGGACTGCTGCCCACCAGTTGCGCGTCCGCCGCCTGCAATGGCCGGTAGGTCACGTGCACGGTGGTCTCGGTGATGCCGTACATGTTCACCAGCTGGGTACCGACGTTGCCCACCCGCGCGTACCAGGGCTTGAGCAGCCCGGGCTCCAGGGCCTCGCCACCGAAGATCACCTGGCGCAGCGAATGCTTGAGGGCGCTGCGGCCCTGGGCCGCGATCAGCGAGCGGAAGGCGCTGGGCGTCTGGTTGAGAATGCTCACCGAGGCTTCGCACAGCAGCGCATAGCAGGCGTCGGGCGAGCGGCTGACCGCCTGCGGCACGATCAGCAACTGACCGCCATGGACCAGCGCACCCCAGATTTCCCAGACCGAGAAATCGAAGGCGAAGGAATGGAACAGCGCCCAGACATCGCGCCAGTTGAAACCGAACCAGTCGCGGGTGGCCGAGAACAGCCGGGCGACGTTGCGGTGCTCGACCATCACCCCCTTGGGCAGGCCGGTGGAGCCGGAGGTGTAGATCACATAGGCCAGGCTGGCCGGGTTCAGCCCGGACACCTGGGGATTGTCCAGGGCCTCATGGGCCAGGGTGCGGCTGTCGAGGTCGATCAGCGGCACCCGCAGGTCGCTCATCAGGGCCTGGGTGTCGGCCTGCACCAGCAATGCCACCGGGGCGCTGTCCTGCAAGGTGTAGGCAATCCGTTCGCGCGGGTAAGCCGGGTCGATGGGCACGTAGGCCCCACCGGCCTTGAGGATGCCCAGCAGGCCGACGATCATTTCCAGGCCGCGCTCGACGCAGATCGCCACCCGTTGGTCCGGACGCACACCCAGGGCCAACAGGCGGTGGGCGACCTGGTTGGCACGCTGGTTGAGCTCGCCGTAGCTCAGCCGCTGGTCCTGGAAGATCAGCGCCGTGGCCTCGGGCTGGACCCGGGCCTGGGCCTCGACCTGCTGGTGGATCAGCGGGTGATCCGGATAGTGGCCCTGGGGCGTGTTGAGCCCTTGCAACAGGTACTGGCGCTCGCTGGCCGGTAACATCTGCAGGCTGTGCAGCGGTGCCTCGGGGCTGTCCTGCAAGGCCAGGGCCAGGCTCTCCAGCACGCCCAGCAAGTAGCCGGTGATGCGCTCGGCGCCGATGGCGACGTCCGCCAGGGCGACGATCCGCAGGTCTTCGCCGAGATCGTCGACGTTGATGGTCAGCGGATAGTTGGTGCGCTCCTCGGCTCCCAGGATCTGCATGCCCGGCACGACTTCCTGGACTTCCTGGGCGTCGCCTGCGTGGCTGTGGCGATAGTTGAGCATGGCGCTGAACAGCGGGGTCGGCGCGCTGACCCCGCTGCAGCGCTGGGCCTGGGCCAGCGACGCGTGTTCATGGCCGAGCATGGCGGTCAGCCGGCGGTGGGTGGCCAGCACTCCGGCGCGCACGCCCTGGGCACCGACATCCACCCGCAGCGGCAAGGTATTGATGAACATGCCCAAGGCCCGCTCGCCGCCCTCGCCGGCTTCCATGCGGCCCAGCAGCACCGTGCCGAATACCACCGCCTCGCGTCCGGATACCTGGCCCAGGACCCGCGCCAGAGCCAGGTGCATCAGGCTCGCCACGCTCACCCCCAATTGCCGGGCCTGGGCCCGCAGGCGCTGGCTGAGCTCGCTGGGCAGGGTCGCCCGCCGCTCCTCGATGCGCCGGCCCGTGCCCTGTACATCGGCGATGCCGAACGGCAGCGTCGGCTCGTCGATGTCCCCCAGCATCTCGCGAAAGAACGCCTCATGGTGCCCCTGCTCCTGGGCCAGGCGCGCCTGGGCCAGATGATTGCGAAACGGCACCGGGGCCGGCAGCCGGTCGCTGTGTCCGAGCAAGCGGGCCTGGATTTCCTGGCGCACCACATCCAGCGCGGCATGGTCCAGGGCCATGTGGTGGAACAGCAACAGGGCCACCTGGCGCCCGTTGCCCGGGTCCTCGGCGTAGACCAGGCGCAGCAGCGGTGCCTGGCGCAGGTCCAGGCGCAGATGCCGAGCATCGTAGCGGGCCTGCAACTGGCCCAAGGCATCGCCGCCGGCAGGGTCCAGGGCGACCTGCTCGCACACCAGCGGCGCATGGCGCCAGACCACTTGCAGCGGTTCGTCGAGGCTTTCCCAGGCGATGGCGGTACGCAGGATGTCATGCCGCTCGATGACCCATTGCAAGGCGCCGGCGAAGTCCTGGCGCAACGCATCGTTGGCGAAGGCGAAGCGTGCCTGGAGCACGTAGGGATCACCCTGGGCCGCGGACAGATGGTGGTAGAGCATGCCTTCTTGCAGTGGCGCCAGGGGGTAGATGTCCTGGACGTTGGCCGCGCCACCGGGCACCGCGGCGACGATGCGCTCGATGGCCGATGCGTCCAGCCGGGCCAGCGGCAGCATGTCCGGGGTGATCTTGAAGGCCGGGCTCAGCCAGTCGCCGCCCTGCTCGTCCAGCAGTTCCAGGAGCCGTGGCTTGTGCTCGACCAGACTGTCCCAAAGCCCATCGTCCAGGGCCTCGTCATCGCCCTGGACCAGCAGGTCCTGGCCGTCGCGCTGGAGTCGGATCGCCAGGGTGGAAAGAACCGCCATCAATTCGCTGAACTGCATGTGTGACCTGCCTAGGATTCGGAAACGGTTGAAGAGAACGTCCATGTTTCAGATGCAACGTTTCAGATGTGGCCGCTGTCCACTTCACGAGCAGCCACGCCCCTTGGGTGCAGGGGGCCGCGCAACAGCCAGGATCTGGCGCAGCGAAGGAACGCTAAAACATCCCTCCACAGGTGTCTGGCATGGGAACTCGGGACACTATCCCGGGCCTGTCCCCCTTGGCGTCACGCCGGGGGGGGGGGGGGGGGGGGGGGGGGGGGGGG